>JAJDDV010000156.1 GCA_029260135.1 Phycisphaerae bacterium
CGTTACCGAGCCATCCTGCAGCGGACATCCAGGGGGTCAGGAGAAACAGAATGATCATAAGATGGGCGAACTTCGCGTGCGTTCGCGCGCCGCAGGCGGCGAACAGACGCCTCAGTTCGAGGGCGCCGGCGGTCAGAACCACGACGAAGAACAACGGCAGCATGCTGCCGCGCGAGAGAAGATCGTCGATTCGCCCTTCGGTGCGGTTTGTGCTCTGCGCGATCCACACGTCGACTTGGAAGACCATGACAATGAGCAGAATGCTCGCAGCGCCGTACACCACCCGTTGCACCATTGGTTTGCTCTCGCTTACGCCATCATTCCGCGATCGGGCGGATCGGTCCTGCCGCATCGCCCTCCGCCGCGAGCGGGTTGGCCGCGACGGGGCACTTGATGGAGCAATCCCAGCAAAGACCGGACAGTTGGAAACGGTGACTGATCACGTGAAAGTGGTGCCTCTTCCCGATTCGGGCGCTCAAATCCTCGACCTCGTCGGAAGCGAATTCGACGATGCGTCCGCACCGGCGGCATACCATGTGGTCGTGCGGTCCCTCACCGAAGGCGTGTTCGTAGTGCGCCTGTTTCACTTCGAATCGCACCTGTTTCAAGATTCCACAATCGACCAGTAGCGGGAGCGTTCGGTAGACGGTGGCCTTGCTGACTTTCTCGTTCTTCTCACGAAGTAGATAGAGGACCTGTTCGGCCTCAAAGTGATCGTGCAGGTCGAGGACGGCTTCGAGGATCTTCTGTCGCGCGCGTGTGTTCTTGATCCCGTGGTCCTTGAGGTAGGTGCGGAACACGTCTCCGAGATCCTCGCCGGCGTGAAGATGGTGCAGTTTCGTCATCATGGTCGGAGAATCATCAGAGAGACTCGTTTCAAGCATTCACCCGTCGTCCCATTATCCCGCGCCGCGAGGCGGTAGCAAGACGTATCGGATGCACCTATAGTACGAATCGGCGCGATCGATCCTTCGCGCCTTAGCGCTGGGCGAGCGGACCGGAGGCGTTCCCCGCTGGTTTGAGCACGTTGGATTCGTGTGCGAGCGACCGTCATGATGGGTGACCAGCAGCGATCAGCACGTCGCGACTTCTTTCGAGAAGCGCTGGGGCGCGTGATCCGCCCTGTGGCGGACTACGTCGAGAAGCGAGAAGCTCCGTCGCGCGTCCGCGTCGTGCTTCGACCGCCGGGGGCTGTGGCGGAATCGCACTTCGAGCAGACGTGTGAGCGCAGCGGTTGCTGCGTCGCTTCGTGTCCGGCAGGCGCGATCATCGCGATCGACGGCCCTGCAGCGGGGGGTGCGGGGACGCCGATGATCGATCCGAACGTCGGCGCGTGTGTGATCTGTGACGGGCTTGTTTGCACGACGGTCTGCCCCAGCGGCGCGCTTCGTCGGCTGACGGATGCGTCGGCCATCCGCATGGGTGTTGCCGGCGTGTACGAGCCGCTCTGTCTTCGTTCGTCCGGCGAGGACTGCCGCCTGTGCGTGGACCGGTGTCCGGTTGGCGACGAGGCGATTCGCCTGGTGGGTGACGGTCCTCCCTCGGTGGTTCCTGACGGTTGCGTCGGATGCGGCGTCTGCCAGCTCGCCTGCCCCACGGACCCCAAGGCGGTTTTCGTACGGCCGATGTCGGCCGGGCGTTTGATTCGCACCTAACTGGAAGTGGTGAACGATGAAGTGGATTCCGCGTCAGAAGATCTGGTTGGCGATTGTCGTTATCACGAACCTGGCGCTGTGGGTGATTCCGAGTGACGTCGTCGAACAGATTGCGCGGGATCGTCACACGTTGCTGGGTCGGTACTCGCGAGGTCATTTCACGACGATTCTGGTTGTCGGTTTGATCTCGGTCGTGAGCTTTTACATCGATTGGTCGACGGGTCCGGCGTACAAGCGACGTCGGCTTCAGGTCTTGGCCGTTCTGTTCATGTTGGTTCCGTCGATGATCGTGATCGACTATCTGAGCCGATCGCCGGCGGCAGCACACTATGTGCGTGACGGCCTTGCCTACCACCGCCCTGTCAACAGCGAGTTCGAGGTGGTTTTCGAGGACAAGCCCAAGGCCGCGCGGAGCTTTCCCGGCGCGCCTCCGGGATATGGTTCGATTCGGTGTGTTGGTCGAACGGATGGGCGGGGGTATCGGAATGCCGCGACGCTTGAATCGTGTGACGTGGTTGTCTTGGGCGATTCCTTCGCTGAGGGATCGAGCGTTTCGGATGAGCACCCCTGGCCGGTGCTGCTGGCGCAGCTGGGTGGTCTTAGTGTGTGCAATCTCGGGATGTCGGGATACGATCCGCTTCTCTACCTTGCGGCGTTGAAGGAACACGGACCCGCGCTGCGTCCGAAGTACGTTCTCTGCATGCTGTATGAGGGGAACGACTTTCGATCCGCCAAGAGCGATCGCAAGCGGAAGAACCCGAGTTTTTCGAAGCGTCTCAACCGGTACTTCAAGCAGTCACCGATAGTCAACGCGGTGGACCGTGGGATCATCGAGACGTTCGGCCCGATCAACCGTGACGGCGCTGTGGGGGGTGTTGAGATTCTGGACTGGCTTCCGCTGGCGATTCCCGAAGGCCCGAGCGCGAATCACTACGCCTTTGAACCCAAGCAGTTGCGAGATTTGTATCAGGATCCCAAAGCGTTTTCGCTCGATCGACACTGGCTCAACTCTCGGCGACAGCTCACGGCGATGAAAGCGTGGTGCGATGAGGCGGGGGCTCGTTTCGTTCTGGTGTATGCACCGACGAAAGCGCATGTGATGCTTCCGCTGGTCGGTGACGGTCTTCCGGCTGATCATGTGCTCGCGTTCACGGCTCTGCAGTATAAGGGGGAACTTCCGGATGCGGCGACGTTTCTGGGAGATCTTCTCGGCCGGGTCGAGGGTCGCGAGTCGGTCGTGGCTGCGTGGTGCGGGCGGGAATCCGTTGCGTTCGTCAGTACCACCGAGCCCCTTCGTGCGGCGGCGGCGGCAGGGCGGCAAGTCTATTTCACGTATGACCAGCACTGGACACCGGAGGGTCACGAGACGGTGGCACGAGCGGTCAACGCACTGCTGGCGGCGGAGTCGTCGAGTCGGGACGGTGCGTGAGGCTGCATCGCGTGGTCGGCCGCCGAGGGTTCAAAAAGCTGCGGGGCGCAACCTTTGTTGAGGCTGCACCCCGCAGGAATTCGTTGGCGTTGTGCGAAGCGTTACGGGGTCGCGGGACAGGGGACCGGCGCGCCGGTTCCGTCCAGAATACCCTCACCTTCCCACACCATGAACGCGGCCGCGCCCTTGAGAAGATCGATCACACGAAGAATGTCGGCCGGGGTACAGGTTCCGCTTCGATCCAGGTCACATTGTTCCAGTGAACAGGTCACGGCGGGATTACCCAGGCAGTCCACCAGGTTGGAGAGATCCGAAATTTCGGTGAGACTGTCTCCGCCGACATCGGCGGGGAGAATGCCGAAGCAGACCGGATCGGAGATGGGCGAGAGCGGGAACCGCTGATAGCGAAGGCAAGACCATGCCTGCTCTTCCAACGGTCCGGAAAAAGTGACGAGGACATCGGACGTCGTGCCGTCGCAGGAGACGACGTTCGCCGATACCACGGTCGGCGCCTGGGCACCGGACGGTGACGCGGTCGTCAGAAACTGGCTGGCCGCCACGGAGTTCGACTGGTCGCACGAACAGTCGAGCGTGACGGTCACGGCGTCGATGGTCTGGGTTGCGACGCCGGAGATATCCGTGGGCTGACGCGCGTCGACCGTGCAGTTGTCCGGGACACTCGCCAAGAACTCCTTGCAGTCGCAGGAGCCAAGATCAATGGTCGCCCCTTCCAAGCTCAGCGGTGTAATCGGTTGCAGCACATCGAAGAGCGCGGTGTTGCCAAATCCAGAGGTCAGATCGATCTGGAACACGCCACAGGCGTCGTCCGAGGCCTCGAGCGCAAGCGATGCGAGGTATTTGGGAGGGTCGTTGAGGGTAAATATGTCAGCGTCCCTGTCGCTCGCCAGCGTAGAGGACCAGCGAATGAAGAGGTTGGAGCTTATATCGATGGCGGCGACTTCACTGTCCGGGAACAACGCATAGTCCTCGCGATATCGCTCAATATAGACGCCAGCGACTTCTTCAAGGTTCTGTACACGGCAAATCCCGATGCCGTTTGGGTTTGAACACCCGTTCGCTGTCGAAATGTCCTGGCACTCATAGCTCGAGTTGAAAAATGGCCTCGGCATGCAGCAGCGGAAACCGGTTCTTACGTCGAGGGTCCCACGAAGACCGCTCGCCAGGACGGATCTTTCGAGCTGGACCTGCCAATTGCTCAGTGCCTCTGCAGATGCACTGGGAGACCATTCCTTCGCGTAGAACTCCAAAACAAACCGGTCACCGCCCCTCCCCGAGATCGTCGTCGTCGGCGCCGCGAGGGCGGAGGCACAGGTTCCTCCGGGACAATCGCAATCCCGCGCGCAGGGAAGACGGTGATTGGTTCCGCCGGAACAGTTTGCGTTCTTGCTGACAACCATGACCGAAACCGTTGGCGATTGTTGTTGGGCTTGCGCATCCGCTGCGCACAGCACCACGCCGCCGGCCACCAAACAGAAGCACGCAGCTAATCTCTGCATTTGCCTATCCCCTTCTCGAGCTTGACAGTATCGAACGGCCATCGCGTTCTCACGGCATGGCCGACCTTCCCAGTTTATCCAAATCCTCATTGAAACGGAAGTCTCCCTCCGCACCCTCGCGATTCACGCACGATCGATCCGAGCGGGTGACCCCTGGTTGGCGCGGGTTTCAGCGACGACTTCCCCAAAGTGTACGCGCGGAACACCGGTCAGATGACCCGCAATCCGACACCTTAGCCAACACAGGCATTATAGGCCGGGGTGGGGACGCTGTCCAGACCATAGGGCGGTCCAATGGTGGTGATTTGTCGAGGGTCCGAGTTGAACGATCGAGTTGCCGCTCGCTCGACGACCCTGGGCGATGGGCCCATAAAACGTGGCTCAGGCGTTGTCTTGACGGGCCTTTCGCGGACTTGGTTCGGGGCGTCCCCTTTGTGACGCCCGCGGATGGAATGCGGTCTTTCAGCGCCCTTCGCGACCGGCGGGATCGGAAGCGAAATCCACCGGGTCGCCTTCCTCTTCCTCCTGGTCTGTGACCTGCTCGTCCCAGAGGTCGCCGGGATCGTCGCCTTGGTACTCATCCTGATCCGCCTCATAGCCGTCGTCCAGCTCTTGGGCAACCTGGGCACGGAGGGCCTTCCACTGCGCATCGGAGATGAGGACCTCTCGTGCCTGCGAGCCCTTGTACTCGCCGACGATCCCCGCTTCGGCCATCTGCTCGATCAATCGAGACGCCCGTGAGTAGCCGATGGTCAAACGCCGCTGGAGGAGGCTCGCACTTCCGCGCTTGGTTTGGATGACGATTCCGACGGCGTTGTCGAATAACGGGTCACGAAGCTCGCCCCTGCCGTCGGCCTGGGGCGCCCTGAGGCGAAGAAGTTCCGGGTGGAACTCAGGCTCGGACCTGGAGGCCAGGTCTTCCAGCACTGCTTGAACCTCGGAGTCCTCCAGAAAAGTCCCCTGAGCCCTGATGAGGCGGTGCGAGCCGGGCGGAAGGAAGAGCATATCTCCCTGCCCTAACAGCACCTCCCCGCCGTTGCGATCGAGCACGATCCGCGAGTCCATGCGCGAGGCGACGCGGAAGCAGATCCGTGAGGGGAGGTTGGATTTCACGAGCCCCGTCACGACTTTGGCTTCGGGGCGCTGGGTGGCCACGATGATGTGGACGCCGACCGCACGCGATTTCTGGGCGAGGCGCGAAAGGTGGTGTTCGACCTCTCGTGCCGCGGTCATCATCAGGTCGGCGAGTTCATCGATGATGATCACCATGTAGGGGATGAAGGTCGTGACGCGCGCCTGCTCTGCTTCGGACTCGGCTCCGAGGCGTTCGAACAACTCATGGGGTTCGAGGGCGTTGTATGCGGCGATGTTCTTGACCCTTGCCTCGGCCAGTAGTGCGTAGCGTTCGTCCATTTTGGAGGCGGCCCATTCGAGGATTTTCTCTGCCCTGGCCATGTCCGACACAATCGGGCACATGAGATGGGGCACGTCCTTGAAATGGCTGAGTTCCACCATTTTGGGATCGATGAGAATCAGCTTCACCTGGTCGGGTCGCTGGGTCATGAGTACGCTGAGGATGATCGAGTTGAGTGAGACGCTCTTTCCCGACCCGGTCGTACCTGCGACCAGCAGGTGTGGCATTCGGGTAAGATCGGTCACCAGTGTTGCACCGCCGGCATCCTTTCCCAAGAAGAGCGGCAGTGACATTTCCTGTGCGCGACGCCCTCCGGCGGTCATCAACTCTCGAAGTCGGACTCGTTCTTTCTCGACATTGGGCACTTCGATGCCGATGGTGTTTTTTCCCGAGATCGGGGCGACGACGCGAATTCCCGAGGCCTTCAGCGCGCGAGCGATGTCGTTGGACAACGTCGCAATCTGGGAGACCTTGATTCCGGCTCCGAGCTTGAGTTCGAACATCGTGATGACGGGACCGGTGTCGATCTCGACGACGCGTGCGTTGATGCGAAAATCCTCAAGGGTCTGTTCGAGGACCTTGGCCTGGGCGCGAACGACCTCTTCCTGCTGCGCGTCAAATCCGTACTCGGGTTCGTTGAGCAGGTCGAGCGCCGGCAACCGCCAGTTTTCAATTTGTCGTGGGTAGGGTTCGGCGGCGGCTTCATCCTCGGCGGTCGGAAAGTTGACGATCGGACCGGTCGGCGGTTCTGCTTTCCTTTTCGACCGGGCTTGCGGCTGGGTGCATTCCGCCTCGTCGCCCCCCTCTTGCTCTTCGTCTTCCTGTTCCGCCGCATCCTCGACTTCGGTACCTTCCTCGTCGTCTTCGTATTCGCCCTCGTCCGCCTCGGGATCCTCCTCGTCGAACAGAACCGGTTGATCCGGCTCTTCCTGCTGACGCAACGGTCGACGACGACGTGTCGGCGTCCTTACCGACAGCAGCGCTTCACGTTCCTCTGCCATGACGCCCGCGTTCGTGGCGAGCGATCTTCTCATCACTTGCTGAGCCGCCACGGTGGCCGTGCCGGTGACGCGTGCGGCCCGGTGCAGAAAGGAGGGGAGCTTTAGCGCCCAGCCTTCGGTGGCAAACACGATGCCGACCAGGAGCCCTGCGCCAAGCACGATGATGGTCCCGAGTCGATCGAGGTTGCGATGGAGCAACTCGCCCAGTGCATGTCCGATCACTCCGCCATGGCCGACCGGTAGAGGGCTGCTCGTCGCCGGGGAGAGCAGATGGGCGGACGCCGAGGTCCCGGCTACGAGTAGTGCCAATCCCAAGGCGCGTTCCCACCGGCTGGAGACTCGTCCACGCAGAAGGCGTACGACCGTGACACCGGTGAAGAAGAGCAACAAGGGGTAGGCGCCATCGCCGAGCCAATGTCGCAGGTAGAATGCAGCCCAGGCGCCGACCGCACCGCAGGCGTTTGCAGAGGGGCTGTTTTGTGGATATCGGTGCGGGCTTGGCCAATCCCCGGCGTCGAAGGTGAAGGCCGCACACCAGAGGAATGCACACACGGCGAGCGCGCAGGTTGAGATCAAAAAAGAACGGAAGGGTTTGTCTGCGCAGTCCGACTCCATGGGGCCACACCTTCTCCCAAGAATGCCTGGAGGCTGTTATCGGCGTCCGGCGTGGCGAGGCTGGAGCGAAACTGCTGTCGCGGTCGGGATCAGTGCCCGGGGTCGGGTTCGGGACGTTTCCTGACGACTTCCCACTGCGCGTCGGCTTTTGGGATCATCTCGGCCGGATTCGCCTGAAACTTCATCTGCGCCACGTCATCGAAGAACAGGAAGGTCTTCTTTCCGATGACGACGAATTGTTTTGGATCGCCCAGACGGAGCTCGCCGCGAGACATCGCCTCGGTGCAGTAGGTGTTGTACTGTGGAAGATACACCTCGGGATGGGCAATGAATGCGGCCTTCTCCTGTTTGTCGACAAACCAATACGTCCATCGCCGGTAGGGGTAGGCATTTTGCGGGCTTCCGGTAACGGCTTTCTTGCGCTTCTGGTAAGAAACGACGCATGCGGCGCCTAGCCTCGGCCGTGCGTAAACCTCTTCTGCACCTTCCGCGAACCACGCCGGTCGCGTATCGAAGGCTCGCTTTGCCCGCTCGGAGGAGAACAGGTAGAGCTTGCCGTCGTGGATGGTGTAGACGGTTTCGTCGCCTTTGAATCGATTGCCGTATGATCCGCCCAGCGCGGTGGTACAGAGTCCGCCGAGCCTTGGCCAGAATCGCTCCGGATCGTGGACGAACTTCTTCCTGGCCTGGGCGTCGGCGAAGTAGAAGACGTCGCCGCGGTAGGCGGCGTTGATGGCCGGGTCCCCGAGAATCGGCGTTTCTTGAAGCAGATAGGACGTGGGGTCGTACCCGGCCAACGCGGGCTTTCGATCGGGCGCCGGGCTGGGCTTGTCTTTGCCTTTGGCGGCGGGAGCGGACTTGGGCTTCGCCTTCACTTGTGCGTCCGCCCGCGGCGGAATGGCTACCGCGATCAAGGCGGCCAGGGCCAACGTCATCGGAATCTTGCTGCTGAACCGTCGAGTTGTACGCATTGTGCACTCTCCCGCGTGCCTAACGAAAACCACCGGCGACCGGAACTCCGGGCGCCGACACCAAGGGCAGGAACCGACCCCGCACCCCTCTCCCCCGCCCATTCTAGCGGGTCCGTCCGGTCGGCGGCAAATCCGAGTTTCCCGCGGCTGCGCCCTGTTCATCGTCAAAAGCCGGTATGTCGTGAAGCGGGAGCAGCGGTTGGCCGTGAAGCAGGGGCATCAAGTGGCGGCGCAGAAACCGAACGTTGACCCAACTGCCATGCCCCCCACGATTTCCGTCCCTCCGAAGGTCCGGCGACCAGCGAACCTCCCGCAGTCGGTCGTAGGCGCTCCGATCATCGTCCGATAGTGCTTCGGGTCGGCGGAACCCGACACATCCGGCCGCTGGACCGAACCGGCGATCTACGGTCCCGAACAGGCGCGTCCCGAGCCCGAGCACGACCGTATCTCGGCGACTGACAAGCGCATAGGCTCTCGTCGCCGTTTTCAGCGCGGGCGCGAGATTATAGGTTGGCGAAAGCGCGGGGCAGGTGAGCACGAGTGTCTCGATCATGCACGAGCGTTTCAGCTTTTCGCAGGCGAAGACGGTGATCCCCGTTCCGGCGCTGACGGCCATCAGGTGGATTCGCGATTGCGGATGCGCCCGGTGAAAGCCCTTGAGCTCTCGCGCGAGCTTAAGGCCCATCCACCGATTGCGACGATGCCACATCAAATCCGTGAAGATCTCGCCGGGCACGGGGAACTGCCAGTCAAACATGATCGTGGTCATGTCGACCGCGTCCTCGCGCAATGCTTTGCGTATCATCGTCACGCAGTATTGGAAGCCGCCGACCCCATCGACGAGGAAGAGCACGTCATCTCCCGGCGTACCGACGCGCCGGGGAACGCCGTAGCGCACGCGCTCCGCAAGATACTTGAATCCCTGGGCGATCAACGCCCGCCCTCCTCCCGCATCCTGCGCAACGCCTCGGTGCGCGTGAGCGCTTCAACGAATCGCACGTCCGACAGACCGTTATCGAATCGGCAGACCGTTGGCATTGCGCACCAGGAGCAGGGAGAGAAGGAGCCGATTCGAAAGGGGCTGATGGCTACGTCTCCGTCGAGAATGCCGTCGGCCAGCGTCGCCAGCTTGTAGCGCGTATGTGCGAGCATCGCTTGAAAGGAACTCCGGTCGGCTCCGTCGCTGTGATCGAGATTCCCCAGGTCTCCGTCCTTTTTTCGATAGATGGCGTAATGATCCGACCACCCCGCCTCTGCGGCGTCATCCAGCGCGGCGAATCCGTCCTCCACGACCAATCCCCGCGGACGTGCGGTCCCCAGCGGTGCATCCTCACGCGTTTTGCCATGATCCGGGTGATCGACGAGCCCGTACCGCGGCGCGAGGCTGAGGTACAACGCGCCGATCGGCCTGATGCGTCGCCCCGCCGGTGTGACGCCGGCGTCCGCCAAGACCAACAGGTAGGACAGCAGTTGCAGCGAGACCCCGTGGTAGACGTCACCCGCACGAAGCAACTTGTTGCGCGTCGTTTTGTAGTCGATGACGAGCCCGAGCAACTCGTCGCCGTGCTCGACGAGGTCCACGCGATCGATGTATCCGCGGAGCAAGACGCATCGCCCTGTCGGCGTGGACAGTTCGAGGGCATCCAGGCTTCGCTGGGTATCAAACCCGAACGGAAGCTCCACGGCCTGCGGCGTTACACCGGCGGACCTGGACCTCCTGCGCTGTGCTTGGATGACTCTGGCCAGATCCTCTGTGGAACGAAGGAGCTTGTAGCGTGTTCGTGCATCGGACCATTTTCCGTCGGTCGGGATCGTCGCGGTGACGCGAGCGTGACTCTTCTCCAACCGGTGCCTGACCTCCGCGTCCGTGAGCTGGCCGAAACCCCGGTTCTGCGTCGCCAAACCGCCGACGAAGTCCTCCAGAATCGCATGGTGGACCTGCCCCACATCGACCGCTTCCAGTGAGGCCTCCTCGCGCTGGCGAAGGCGCAGGGTGTATCGCGAGAAATGCTGGAATGGACATGCGGCGAAAGACTCGAGCCGCGAGACGCTCGTGCTCAGCGATCCAGGGTACAACCGCTCGATCAACGCGGTAGGAAGACGCTTCTCTCTCGGTTCGTCGAGCGACTCCATGATCCATTTCGCTGTGGGGTCGTGACCTAGGTCTCGCTGCACGGCTGCATAGAGCGCATTCCAGCGCGCTTGCAGCTCGCCGTCGTCGCCGGCGCGTGGCCCCCGTTGTCGAAACTCGATCGCGAGCCGCTGGACAAGATCGGTGGGGGTCTGGACGTCCCAGTTCTGGCGCGAACTCATCGGATCGGTCGGCTTCGTTACCGGCAGCGGGTCGCAGGCGGCCTGCATCGCCGCCACATAGGGGGAAGGACGCAAGGCCGCTCCATGATCGTCCGCCGACGCATACGTCACGACGAGCGCCTCACTGGCCCGGGTGAGCGCCACATAGGCCAGCAGGCACTCGTCCAACGTCCGCTCCCTGGCCGCCGGTCGGATCCGCAGCCCGGCCTGCTTCAAACGATTTCGGTCGTCGTCGTTAAGGATGGCGTCTTCCGCGAGGACCTTGGGGAACAGCCCGTCGTTGAATCCGACGAGCACGACGGCCTTGATGTCGGGATGGCGACTGCGCTCGATCGACCCCACGAGGACCTGATCGAGTGTGGGCGGCACTAAGCCCAGAGTCACACGGGACAGTCCGGACTCGACCAGGTCTTCCCATTCGGGTTCGGTGATGGCGACGTCGGAAAGTGCCATGGCCGCGTCATCGAGAAGTGACATGACCTCGCGCCACACCTGCTTGTGCTCGTCGGCCAGTTCGATGTCACCGTCGTTCACTGCTTCATCGACCCAGCGTTTCAGCGTACGCCCGACGCCGAGCGACTCGATCCACCGCTGCACGGCGCCGACCCATTCGCCTCCCAGGTGAGATTCAGACGACCGCGAAAACGTCATCCAGGGGTGCAGACACTCGATCAGCGCTCGCCTCGCACGATTGACGAAGAACAGCGCGTCTCGCGATGTCTTCGGCGCCGATGCCGCGCGATCGGCGGGCCCGATCGACGGTCGAACCGGAAACGACCAGTCCTCTCCACACCACGCGTGTGCTGCAGAGATTCCGTGGGCGAGCGCGTAGTTCTCGAGCGCATCGGACGCATCGCGATCGATCGGCAAGAGTCCTGTTTTGAGACAACCCCGCAGCGAGTCCAACGCATAGGGATCCGCCGCCAGTCCGGCCGCCGCGCGCAGCAACTCGACAAGGGGGTGATGCGTGACGGGGCGACGCCGATCGATAAAGAACGGAATGCCCCGCGTGGACAACGCCTCACTCAGCAATCCGTAATACGGGTCCAGCTCTCGAGCGATGATGGCCATATCCCGGTATCGCAGCGGTGTCGTCGCCTGCACCCACTGACACAGGCGTGACACTGCGTAGTCGGCCTCGATCCGGCGCGACGGCAGTTCGACCAACTCGAGGCGGCTCGGCAACGGCGCGGGATTTGCGTGGGCGGAGGGCGAGAAGAGCCGTCGCTCCAGATCCGCAAACGCCGACGACGGTGGAAAGCGAGCCGGCGGGAGTTCGGAGAGCACTATCGGATCTTCGACGTCGAGCCCGGCGCCGCGAAACCGATCGGCGAGTTCTCGGTAGGTTCGCTGCGTGCGCGCAAACAGCCGGGCTGCATCGCAGATTTCGGACTCGGATCGACGCCCCTCCTCCACGAGGCGAGGATCGGTGAGCACCGTGACTTTCGTGGAACGAGCGCGCCGGGCGAGCGCGATCAGCGTGAGTATCTCCTGTCCGCTGAAGGACGCGAACCCGTCCACCCACAGTTCGGCATCGCAGAGCCAGTCGCATTCGGGGATGCACTCTCGCGCGAGCTGCAAGTATTGCGATGGATCAAGTTTTTCGTCGCCGAGATATTGAAGGTAGGCGTTGTAGATGAGGTGGAGGTCGTGGAGCTTTGCCTGCTCCTCCGGGTCTGAGGTGTTTTCGTCGGACGCGGATGGATCGCCGTCAACGAGCGCCTTCAAATGCTGGGGCGCGACGGCTTCGTCCATCAGTTCGGACAGGGCCGCGCTGAGTCGATCGACGAACCCGGCCAATCCCCTCGCGGAGGCAGCCTGCCCTGTCATTCGACTGTAATAGCGGAGTTGGGAGCGATGGCGCAGCAGCAGATGTCGAATCACCATGGCGCGAGCCGGGTCGGTCAGCGCGTGACGCGACGAGTTCCCGACCGCACCGAGCACACGCAAAGCGAGTCGACGAAAGGAAAGGACTTCGGCGCGATGGGAGGCGGCGAAGGAGGAACCGGCGGACGAGGCCCCCTCCGCGGGTTCCAGAATGGCACGTTCCATCTGCAGGCTGGCCTGTTCCGGAACCAGACAGAGCAAACGTGGGCCTTGCCGGGGGCGCTGGGAGAGCCGTCTTCGAATCTCGTCGAGACAGCGATGGGTCTTTCCGGATCCTGCCCGGCCGATGATGAAACGCACCGCCATACCGCGTCCTGATATCACAAGTCGGTCGCGCGGTCAATTTCCCCCCCATTGCGTCTGGGCTGCCGAGATCCCGATTCCCGACGTCGCAACTGTGAGTTTTTCGGTGCTCACATCATCCGCCATTGCGCACGCAAATGTTGGCATAGTTTTTTGTTGCAGCCTCCCCAGGGGTGTGTAGCATGTTTTCCGACAATTCTCAGGCGATGATGGAGAAAGGGAATTCGCATGAGCGCCCGACAAAACAAGACCCAGAAGCAGAAGGCGAAGCGTGCCACACGCCGTCGCGAGAAGCAACGAACGGCCCTTCGACTGGAGAAGGGGCTCAGAACAAACGCCCATCCGCTCCATGCTTGCGTGATCAACCGCGAGTGGTCTGAGGACGGGATGGCGAGCATCCTGGTGGCGCGCCGGGTTGGCGTCGGGCGCGTCACGATGTCGGCGTTTCTTGTCGACATTTGGGCGATGGGTCTCAAAGACGCGTGGGGGCGGACCAACATTCCGACGACCGAATTCAACGAGTGCGTCGCCGACCTCGATGCTCAACTCGAAACCTGCCCGCTCAATCTCGGTATCGCGAGGCATCTGGTGTACGGCGGCGTTGACCTTTCGCGCGAGCTGGGTTTCCGTCTTCCGCGAAGATACGAACGATGGACGGCGATCCTTGGTCCGCTGCCGGAGGGTGAACTTCCAGACAAGAGCCTCTTTCTTGATGAAGGGACCATCCGTCTGACCTGCAGCCGCGAAGACTTGGAGGCGAGGCTCATCGGTTGCACGCCGCAACAGTTCTTGCGACGCAGCGATGTCGACGCGCACATTCTCGACCACGACTTCACGTTGTTCGATCCGGAAGTTGAAGAAGCCGCCGATGCGCTTGATGAAATGCAGGACCTCATGTTCGATCGGGCGAAGCAGTGGTGCTTTGCCAACGGTCAGCAGCCGCACACGTTGCTTCGCGACCTGATCGGCGCGATGATCGAGGCGTCTGCGCAGAGCCCAGCCATGGTCCCGGAGACGGCGGAACCCTGGGATGATCTGACGGACGAGCAGCGAGAACTCGCAGCCGACCAAGCGGACGAGTTCCTTTCCGCCACGTTCCACGCGGACTCGGCCGGGCTGGACGAAGCCAAGGCGCAGCTTGCTGCTTTCACGGCCTCTCTCGGCTCGGTGGACGCGATGATCGAGTCGATAGGCCAAAAGCGCTAGTGCCACTTCCGTCAGGGTGGCGGCGTTTTCGAGTTGCCCGCTCCCTCACGGTCGCGTCTCTGAGAGAGCGCGGTCGGTCGATACGGGACACGCAGGATATCGAGCGGCTTCTCTGGAATCGGTCCTAGAGTTGCCCGCTCTCACGGTCGCGTCTCTGAGAGAGCGCGGTCGGTCGATACGGGACACGCAGGATATCGAGCGGCTTCTCTGGAATCGGTCCTAGTCTTCGTTTGCACGTTCCGATGCCGCGATGCGCCGAGCGATCTCCATCGACTTGAACAGGTGCACCGTCCGGCGGTACACGTGCGCCATGAACATCACGCTCGCCACCCCCATGGCCAGTGCGACGAAGAACGAGAAGGTGTCATTCGATTGGAACGCGACGCGGCCGAAGTACCAGGCGCCGAAGCCAAACAAGAGTGCTGCAAAGAAGTCGCGAAACGGGAGGTCGGCCTCCTGTGGAAGGAAGATCCCCGTCATCTTCCGCGGGCGGGCGTTGTAGGAATTCCCGCACTCGGGACAGGTGTAGAGATAGGGGAGCGTGCGAAGGTTGTATCCGCAGTTCCCACAGTAGACGGAATGCGAGAGCAGGCGACCCTTGTACATGTCGTCGGCGATGCGTTCGAGTTCGGCGTTGTTCAGTGCCATCAGCCGAGTCTCCCTCGCGCCGGGCTAGGACGAAAACAGGGCTTCCATAAATGTTGCCGGGTCGAACGGTTCGATGTCCGCCGGGGTCTCGCCTAGCCCGACGAACTTGACGGGAACGCTCAGTTCATCCCGAATGCCGACGACGATCCCGCCCTTGGCGCTGCCATCCAGCTTGGCGAGGAACAGCCCCGACACATCGACGTGCTCGGAAAACTGCCTTGCCTGCTGAACGGCGTTCTGACCGATCGTGGCATCCAGAACGAGAAGAACCTCGTGTGGCGCGCCCGGGATTTTGCGTGTCACGACTTTCTGAATCTTGGCCAACTCGCGCATCAGGTGATCTTGCGTGTGAAGCCGACCGGCCGTGTCGATCAACAGAACATCCGCCTGCCGCGCCGTCGCCGCCTCACACGCGTCGTAGGCCACCGCACCTGGATCGGCCCCCTGATCGTGCTTGACGATCTGCACGCCTACGCGCTCCGACCAGATCGACAGTTGCTCTACGGCGGCGGCACGGAAGGTATCGCACGCGCCGAGAATGACGCGTTTTCCCTGCTCCGTGAAGTATTGCCCCAACTTCGCGACGCTGGTGGTCTTGCCGGATCCGTTGATTCCTGTCACGAGAATGACCGTCGGTCCCTGAGGCGCGAACTGGATCTGCCTGTCCGCCTCGGGCCACATGTCGATGATGTGGCTCTGAAGAAACGGTGTGATCTCCTGCTCTTCGGCGATCTGCCCTTTCTTCCAGGCCGACTCCACGACGCCCAGAAGTCGCGTGGTCGTTTGGGGTCCGAAGTCGGCGCAGAGCATGGTGTCTTCGAGCCGCTGAAAGGTATCTTGATCGATCCGCTGCCCGATCCGGAGCACCGACCGGAAACTGGCGGAGATCCTCTCGCGCGTTCGCGCGAGCCCCTTCTTGAATCGATCAAACAAACCCATCAATCGAGCTCCCGCGGAGGTTCTTCCATTCGTTTCAAGACGGCGTCCAGCACACCGTTGACGAAACGTGGCGAGTCCACGCCTCCGTATTCCCGCGCGATCTCGATGGCCTCGTCCAGCGCGGCAAGCGGCGGTACGCTTCGCTGCATCCACTCCGCCACGGCCACGCGCATAACATTGCGTTCGACGGGGGAGATTCTCGCAAGATCCCAGTGCTGGCTCGCCGCGGTCAGTCGGGCGTCGATCTCCTCGAGCCACGGCAACAGGCAGGCGATCATTGAAACCGCCTCATCGATCTGATCTTCAGGCGTTTCCTGAGTCTGCGCGGCGCCGCGAACTGCCTCGGGTGCCCCGTCCTTCTGGACCTCCCATTGACAGAGCGCCTGCATGGCGAGAATACGTACCCGGCGGCGATCGGTAGGCATGAGCGGTCTACCGTTTGGAGGGAAGGCGGCGAACCAAGTCCGCCAATTCGATGGCACTTCTGGCCGCGTCGGCCCCTTTGTTTCCCGCCTTGGACCCGGCGCGTTCGACAGCTTGCTCGAGCGTGTCGGCCGTAATCACGCCGAATGTCGCGGGAACGCCGGTTTCGAGTCCGACCCGCCCGACCCCGCGAATGGTTTCGCCGGCGACGTATTCGAAATGGGGTGTCTGACCACGAATGACACACCCGAGGCAGATGACGGCTTCATAGGCATCCGAGCGTGCCGCCTCCCTGGCCACGAAAGGGATTTCCAGCGCTCCGGGTACGTGCATACATGTGATGTTCTCATCGTCGCAGCCGTGCCGCTTTAGCTCATCGATCGCCCCGGTGAGCAGTTTCGAGGTGATAAACTCGTTGAATCGGCTGACCACGATGGCGAATCGCTGCCCGTCTACGGTGAGTTGACCTTGGAGTTCTTGAGGCATTGCAGCACCATCCTTTCGACGTTTCGCCGGACCCTTGCCCGCGGCGCAGAAACGGGCTTTGCCGCCGTCGGAGAGGGTACGTCGCCCCCGATCGAAGGTCAACTGCCGAGCTCGACGTGGGGTGACGGTGCTCCAGGCGATCGTTGCCGCGGGTTGTCGATTCGGCGTTGGGGCCTACAATTGGCTTTCATGGAGTAGCGCCAAAAGCCTCAGACCCCATGAACGGACACGTGCCCGCGGGCGGTTCCAAGGAGAACAAGAATGAGAAGGCAACAGACACTCGTGGCAGCCGGGATCATCTTTTTCGCCCTGATCGGCACGACGGTCCAAGCACAGTCACTGAAGGCCTTTGAGATCGACAAGGATCACTCGGCCGTAGTCTTCAAGATCAAGAACCGAGGCATCAGCTTCGTGGTCGGCCGATTCAACGACATCTCCGGAACCATCTCCATCAACAAGAGAAGCCGCCCCAGCGAGCTCACGGTCACTGCGGAGGTCAATCCGCGCAGCGTCGACACCGGTGTAAGGAAGCGGGATCGCCATCTCAAAGGCAAGGACTTCTTCGACACGTCCACGTTCAAAACCATCCGTTTTGAAACCAAGGAATTCAAGAGGCAGGATGAAGACAAGTCCAAATTCGAGTTGACGGGAGTCCTGACGCTCCTGGGCAAGAAGCAGTCGATGACGCTGATCTATGAGCATTTGGGCGTCAAGACGATGCCCGACAAGTCGATTCGCATCGGGGGGCAGACGAGTTTCACGCTCAAACGCAGCGAATTCGGGATGAACCACATGATCCCTGAAATCGCCGATGAAGTGACGGTGACCGTTTATCTCGAAGCCAAATTGTCCGCGCAGCCGGCCGCCTGATCTCCGGCATTCCACGATCGGAAACAAGCCGTCAAGGTCGCGTCTTCGCTACGCGACCTTGACGATTACGGCGAGCGCGGTGTCACCTGCTGCGCACCCGGTGAACAGGCCGTATCCACCGCCGCCCATGACAAGCTCTTCGATGAGTTCGATGATCAATCGCGCGCCGGTCGGCGCCTGCGGGTGTCCCGAAACGAGCGAACTGCCGAAGCGGTTCATGGCGGCCACGTCGATGTTCATTTCGCGGGCGAAGTAGACGTCGTTGACGGCAAAGGGGTTGTGGGTCTTGAGGGCCTTGATGTCCGCCATGGTCAGATCG
The DNA here is from genome assembly GCA_029260135.1 of Phycisphaerae bacterium. GTDB lineage: Bacteria > Planctomycetota > Phycisphaerae > UBA1845 > UBA1845 > OFTM174. Next base: position 17,997 of record JAJDDV010000156.1, read on the forward strand.
GCGCGGTTCAGTGCCTGTCGGGTCGCGGGGACATTGGCCATCGCCATGTGTCCCTTGTCGGAACGTCCCTGACCGTAGGCAACGACGCGCACCGTCACGGAAGGGTCACGACTCATCGCCGCGGCCTTCTCCTTCGTAGCGAGTATCAATCCGGCACTCCCATCGGCCGGATAGGTCTGGCTACCGAAGGTGACGGTTCCGCCCTCGAGCACGGGTTTGAGCTTGGCCAGCCCCTCGGCCGTCGTCGCGAAGACACCCTCGTCACCCTCGACCGTGGTCATGACCTTTCGCCCGGAGGAGTTCTTTACTTCGAGCGGCCAGACCATGAACCGTTTCAGGAATGCCGCATCGTCTCGGAGGGCATCCTGGTATTGCTCGAATCGCATGAGCGCGACCTCGTCTTGTGCGGTTCGGTCGATTCCGGCTCGCTTCGCGACGTTCTCTGCGGTTTGCAGCATTGAGTTCTTGGCATAGGGATCGTTTCCGAAGTTATCCCAGATCCAGTCTTCCTTATCACCGACGCCGCCGACGCCCCTCGGATTCGGGTAGTAGATGTGCGGCGAATTGCTGGTCCTGTCGCACAGCAACGCGAGCACGGCTGAATGGGTCCCCTGTTCGATCTCGAGAGCGGCTCCGGCGATCACCTTTCCTGATGTGGCACACGCCTGAGAGATCGTCGGCCCGGTGATGCCCGGTGCCCCGATGACGCCGGCGATCCACGGCGCACCGTAGAACCCGGACTTTTGGGGAACGGTCGTGCCGAGGAACAGTCCGTCGAAAACGTCCGGCGTGATCTTCCGGTGTGCCAGCGCCGTTGTGGCGACCTGTGCTCCGAACTCGAGGGAATGCAGATGACCGAGGCTACCCTGCCATCTGCAGAACGGCGTGGACCAATAGCCTCCGTACGGAATGTACGCTTTCTCCCATGCCATGGCTTCGTGCTCCCGATCGAACAGGGTTGGTACGTCCGTTACCGTTCACGCGGCGCGGCGTTCCGCCGACGGTCACGGCTCACTCACCGACTCGGCTGACGACGACGATTCCGCACTTTGCGGCGGCTTTGACCATCGCGTCCCGGTCCACGACCAGTGTCTTCTCCGCCTCGATGACCAGCATCTTCGCGCCATTTTCTCTCAGGTTGGCGATGGTCTCGGGTCCTACGGTGGGCACATCGAATCGCATGTCTTGCTCCGGCTTGGCAACTTTGACGAGTGTCCATCCACCCTGTCGACACAACTGCCCGGCGCGTTCGATCATCCGGTCGGTACCCTCGATCGCTTCGACGGCGATGACCTCCGTTTCTTTGACGGCCACCGCCTGGCCGATGTCGAGTCGGCCCAGTTCCTTGGCGATTCGCCATCCGAAGTCCGCGTCGCGTTGCTGTTGCGGCGTGGGGGCGTGTGACGTCAAGACGCCCTCCGGCGCCATGTGCTCCGGGCAGTATTTGACGCACTCGTTCATCATCACGCCATGTCGTGCGAACTCATCGGCCACAGCGGCCAGGACCGTGTCGTTCCGCTTGTCGGCCATCGTGAAGAACCAAAGCTTGAGCGAGGTCCAGTCGGGCAGCAGGCGGATCAGCCTGAACCGTCCGTACATGCTCGACTTCGTCACGGAACCGGCGAGGATCGCATCGTGGATGTTCGCGCGTTTGAGCAGGCGAATCCAACGCCCCACGCGCGCCAGCCCGGACCAACGAAACACATCGGCTCGGCGCGAAAGCTCCCGATCGGCAAAACCACGAAGTGCAATGACGGTCACATGACACCCTGCGCGTTTCGCGCCGTCGACCACCATGAAGGGGAATCGTCCGGCGCCGGCAATGATGGCGAGCGACTTGCATGACGGATCAGCATTCATCATCACCTGCGACGAGCGTTGAAAACCACACCTTGGAGACTGAAGTCATGACCATTCCGGTTCCGCAAGACGCGCGACGGGATCGCTCATGCTCGACGACAGCCGCAGCGCGGAGGCTGCGTCAGTGCGACGATGTCGCTCCTACGCGTTCGCGAAGCTCAGCCAGGTCGCGCTCCAGCTTTTTGACGCGTTGGGCCATCTCGGGCAGCTTCTGAAAGACGAAGATCGCGCGCTTGGCTTTGTCAATCGGCATGGCCGGGGAGCCGAGGAGTTCGGAGCCGTCTTCTATGTTTCCGTGGATACCCGACTGCCCGCCGACGCGAACGTCGTCACCGATACTCAGGTGCCCGGCGACGCCGACCTGTCCGGCCAGCGTCACGTGCCGCCCCACGGTCACAGAACCGGCCACGCCGACCTGACCCACGAACAGACAGTCGGGTCCGACCTTGGTTCCGTGTCCTATGACGACGACGTTTCCGAACTTGGTTCCCTCTCCGATTTCGGTTCGGCCCAGCGTCGCGCGGTCGATCGTGCAGTTCGCTCCGATCTCGACATCGTGCTGGATGACGGTCCGTCCGACCTGTGGGATCTTCAGCCATTTCCCGTCCCGCGGGGCGTACCCGAGACCATCCTCTCCGATGACCGAACCCGCGTGAATGGTCACGCGATCCCCGAGTACCCCATGGTCGTAGATGACGACATTGGGATAGAGCGTCACGTCGCTTCCGATCGTTGCGCCGTTTGCGACGTAACAGCCCGGATAGATCGTGCAGTTGTCGCCGATCGTCACGTGCGCGCTGATCGTGGCGCCGGCGGCGATGTTGGGGTTTGCGCCGAGCTTGACCGATGGATCGATCACGGCTCGCTCGCTGCGCCCCCACTGCGGGTGCTTGCGGTAGCCGTGAATCGCCACGATCGCCACGGTCACGGCGGCGTAGGGATCGTCGCATCGCAGAGAGGATAGCCGGTCAGGAACCTGCACGCCCTCGGCAACGATTACCGCAGACGCGCGCGTCTCATCGAGTGCCCGGCGGTATTTGGGGTTGGAGAGGAAGCTGATTTCGCCCGGTCCGGCCTCGTCGAGCGTGTTCACGCCGGATACCGTGCGATCTTCACCGTCGACCCGCGCGGGCAAACCCGCCTTTGTGAGTTGGGCTTGGAGTTTACTCAGCTTCATGTCGGCCATACGTCGTGCCTCTCCGTAAGACGTCACCCTCCCCGCCTCGTCGGCGAATCCGGCGCGTCACGCACTCCGGACGAGCCCCCCTGCGGAGTGGAGCGTAAACGTTGCTCCCTTGGGTTCATCCGCAATGAGCAGGTTGTGATTCTACGAACGCTGTCGCGTCGTTGTCAAACGGCTTGGATTCGACGGGCACGCGATCGCTGCTGCAATAAAATGTCGGAATCAGGGAATGAACGTGTAAGCGCTGGCGTTTCGAACAGCGCCAGCTACACTGTGCCGTTGCCTTCGAGCATGGCGCAGGTAGATGGATCAGCGCGGCTACCTTCGCCCGCATGATGCTGGATTCAACGAAATCGTGATACATCAACCGACGACATTGTCCCTCGAGGACAGTGACTCGGCCTTTATCCGCAAGGAGTGATGGTGGACTCCGTTTTGTTTTGGACGGTCCTGGCGACCTTTTCCGTTGCGACGCTCGCCTTGGCGATGTACGGCCTGCACCTTTACGTGCTGCTGCATCTGTTCCGCCGGCGCGTGAAGCAAGAACAGAGACTGCAGCGAGACATCATCGCGTCGTATCGCGCAGAACACTCGGACGACGGCTGGCCGGTCGTTACCACACAGATTCCACTCTACAACGAGCACGACGTTTCGCAGCGTATCATCGAGGCCGTCGCGGCGATGGACTATCCTCGTGGGAGGCACGAGATTCAGGTGCTCGATGACAGCACCGATCGGACCCGCGAACTCGTCGACGAGGTTTCGCACAAGCTCGCCACCAAGGGCGTCGACATCAAAGTGGTTCGCCGCGAGAATCGCCGGGCCTACAAGGCCGGGGCGCTGGCTCACGGTCTTTCGTCGGCGCGTGGAACGTATGTGGCGGTCTTCGACGCCGACTTCGTTCCTCCCGCAGATTTCCTTCGCAGAGCCGTTCCGTTGCTCGAATCCTCGCCGGATCTCGCCTGCCTTCAGGGGCGATGGTCGCACACGAATCGAGACGAGTCTTGGCTGACCGAAGCACAGGCGCTGGGGATTGACGGCCACTTCGCTATCGAGCAGGGCGCACGGGCGTGGAACGGGTTGATGATGAACTTCAACGGCACGGCGGGCGTCTGGCGTGCCGAAGCCATCAACGATCCGAAGGTGGGCGGCTGGAGCGGTGACACGCTGACGGAGGATCTCGATCTGTCGTACCGTGCTCAACTGGCTGGGTGGCGACTCGACTACTCGCTGGATCTCGCTTGCCCCGCCGAGCTTCCGGGGACCATCGAAGCGTTGAAGAGTCAGCAGCGGCGTTGGGCGACGGGATCGATTCAGGTCGCTCGCAAGTTACTGCCACGCATTTGGCATAGCCCTTTGCCTCTCAGGCAGAAGCTGGAGGCGACGCTTCACCTGACGCATTACTCGGTTGCGTTGTGGATGCTGCTGTTGGCGCTGGTCGCCCGACCGATGCTGTTTGTCTTTGCGGACGGCAGGTGGTTCCACCAATGGTTCTGGGTCGCGTGGGCGGTCATTCTCCTGTCCGCCTTTGCTCCGTCGCTTGTCTACGCGTATGCCAGGTACAGTCTCGAACGGCGATGGAACGGGTTTCGCACGATTCCCTCGATGGTGGTTCTGGGTTGCGGGCTATGTTTGAACAACGCGCTGGCCGTGCTCCGAGGGTTTTCGCTTCGTGGCGGGGAGTTCGTTCGGACGCCGAAATCCGGCAGCGCGGCGGGAAGCGCCAAGGTCTCAAGCTACCGCGTGGCGCCCAGCGGGATGTGGATGGTCGAGGTGGTTCTGGGGCTGTACTCCCTTCTCTCTTTCATCGTGTATTTCCGCGAGAACCACCGGGCGTTCAGCTTCTTTCTGCTTCTGTACGCGATCGGTTTCCTGCTGACCGGCTGGCTTTCTCGCCCGAAGCGGGTGCTCGGCGGTGCCGTACCGGTTGCGCGGGACGTCTCTGGCCTGCTGGGGCCGCAGATGAGTTCCGCCGACTCGGTCGGAAGTGCTTGATCGGGTATCCTCACGTTCAACATGCGAAGGCGAACGGTGTCATCCTACCGAGTGATCGGCGGCTGGATCGCTTTGGCCGTCTTTGCCGTCGGCGTCGCCATTCTGGGACGCATCGGATCCAACGTCCGTTGGTTTCAGGCGGCCTATGCGATCGGTTTTGCAGGATACGCCGCGTTGCTGTGGTCCCTTCGCAACGATGCGGCGCTGCTGAACCGGGGCTCGTGGCGGTGGTGGATCGTCGGGTGCATCGCGATTCGAGCCCTACTGATATCCACGTCGCCCAGCGACGACATCTACCGCTACGTTTGGGAAGGGCGGGTGCAGCTCGCGGGTCACAACCCGTTCGTCCACGCGCCGCTCGATCCGACACTCGAACGCCTCCGCGACGACGACTGGAAAAGCATCAACCACCCCGATTATCCGGCCATCTACGGGCCTGTCGCTCAGGCGCAGTTCCTCGTCGTGGCCGCGGTGTCGACATCGATCCACCTCATGAAAGCGGTTCTCGTCGGCTGGGACGTGCTGGCTGTGATCATGCTCGGCGTGTGTTTGCATCGCCTTGACCGTCCGCCGCACCTCGCGATTGCTTATGCACTGTGCCCACTTGTGCTGACGGCGTTCGCTGTTGAAGGTCACATCGATAGTCTGATGCTCTTTTTCGTATCCGTAACGGTCTGGGCGATATTGGCAAATCGCCCCAGCGTCGCCGGCGTGTCAGTTGGGCTGGCGATGGCGGTCAAGGTCGTCCCGGTCGTTCTCTTGCCCTGGCTGATCGTTCGCCGCCCGCGCGCCGCGCTGATCGCCGTTGCGGTCTGCGCAGCCTGTTATGTTCCCTATGCGGGCGCAGGAATGAGCCTGCTGACCAGTCTGGCGCGTTTCGGAACCGAGAACACGTTCTTCACACCTACTGCGCTTCTGAACGCCCTCGCCGGCGTAACGGATCCAGAGGTTCTGCGGCTGGAATCGTGCGTGGCCGTGATCGCGTTGGGCGCAACATTGCTGGTTCTTGCCCGACGCATTGAACCTTTTCGGTCGTACGCCGTCTCCGCCACGAGCGCGCTGTTGATCCTCGCACCGACCGTACACTTCTGGTACTTGAGTTGGGTACTGATCTTCGCGCCCTTGACCCGGTGCGCTCCCTGGATCGTTGCATCGTTGCCGATGGTCCTCTATTACGAAGCGACACACCGTCAGGAACTAACAGGCGCTTGGTCCATGCCGCCCGCGTCCGCTATTGTCTTCTGGTCCGTGCTCGCCATCGCGTGGCTTCATCAGGCGCGCCGCAAGCGATTCCCAACATCGACATAATTGTCCTCTATTTCTCAAAAACGGTAAGGACGAAACGTGGGAAGCCGCCGACTGGAATCTCATCCAAAGGGCTCGCCTGCCGATAAGGTTAAAACGCCTTCTCACCCATCAGAGCCCAAACGATGCGGTTACTCCACGGCCTTGTGGTCGGAATCTTCAGCACATTCGTAATCGGGTCCACGCTCTGCGCGTGTGCGGGAGCGTGGGATGATCGGCATTTCTGGACCTACGCCGCGGTCTACGGACTTTTGGCCGCACTCGGGACGGCGATTATCGACCCGCAGCTCCGAAAGGAGCGCCTCAAACCCGGACCCGGTGGTCGCGATCGGTTACTGATCCCTGTGGCCAAGGTCCTCTATTTCGCTCATCTTCTGCTGGCGGGTCTGGACATCGGTCGACACCACTGGTCCGATACGCTCCGTGAGCCGAGTCGAATCCTCGCGCTGATCCTCTTTACGACGAGCGCTGCGTTCGCCGTCTACGCGATGGCCGTCAATCGATACTTCTCACCGGTCGTGCGGATTCAAAAAGAGAGAGGACACCAGATCGTCACCAGCGACGTCTATCGCGTCGTCCGACACCCGGGCTACGCGGGGATCATTGTGGCGGTACTCTGTAGCCCTGTGACTCTCGGCTCCTGGATCAGTGGGATTCCCGTGTTGATCCTGGCGGTCTTTATCATCCGTCGTACCGTCATCGAGGACCGATTCCTTCAAGCGCATCTTCAGGGTTATCTCGCGTACACCTTCCGCGTCCGGTACCGCCTCTTTCCCGGCGTTTGGTGATCTCCTCGGTCCGATACGTCGGACACACCGCGCCAATCCTGTGGTCGCTCTTCCTGCCAAGCCGTCCTGTCGGCGCGACGGCGTTATCGGGCGATCCTGCTTTCGACGAAACGGCACCAAATTGGGGGCTGGACTGACACCTGACTGGGGCCATAATTCCCTTCAGAAGCGTACGTGGTGTGTCGCTCGTAAGCCACCTTCCCGGTTTGATTGTGTGATGCGTAACTGCCGCTATAATAAGAGGTTACGGCCATCGTGCAGCCGCATGAGGCGTCGGCGGGCCTTTTCGCTCGCCGAGCTGATCGTCTCGATCGGGATCCTCGTGCTCATGTTCTCGCTGGCGGGGCAGGTCTTTCACCTGACCGTTCGTTCGACGGGACAAGCCCTGGCCGTTACCGATGTGCGCGCCCTGCTCCGCGAATTCGAAGCCTCGTTGCGGGAGGATCTGCGTTACGCGCAGGCCGGTGAATCGCTGATCGTCATTCAGAGCAACCCCGTCAACGCCTACTGGACCGAAGAGAGCAAGGCGTCGGGCGTCCTCACGACACCCGGCGCCGAGTTCGGCCTACCCCGCGCCGACGTCCTCATGCTCTTCACGACCCGGCCGGGACGAAGCTACGTCGTCGGCGGTATCACCTCCAACCTGCAGCAGGTCGTTTACAGCCATGCTGATCTCGGCGACTACGAACTCCCCTCGGTGGGCGCGGGCGCTCAGCACGTATTCCGTGCAGGCGTGCCGGCGTTTCCGACCGCCACAACCGCCAGCGGCGGGGAATACCCGGCCATGACGCCGTCGATGGTCCCGGCCGACTCGTGGCACCTGGCGCGGCGCGGCGTTCTGATGGTCCCGCACGGAACTTCGCCGATCGGATTCAGCGACGACACGATTCTCCGGAGCGAGGCCGATGTTCTCATCGGATTCGATCCAGAGGAGTGGCTGTTGACACCGCGGATCACGGATTCGGCGGGCAACCCGGTGGAACGCTATCTTCCGCGCATTTTCAGTCCCATCGCTCCGTTCGAGCTTCCTGCTGTTCCGTTCGCGCGGAGTCAGCTCGATGAGACACCTCCGGCGCAGAAGGCCAAGAGCCTGGGCCACTACTTCCTGCCGCGCTGCGCCTCGTTCAAGGTCGAGTGGTCGCTCGACCCGCACAGCGAGTTCGTCGACGGGCGTCTCGACGGTCTTCGAGACATCCTCTGGTTCGATCAGGGCGCGGAGGACCCGCTGAAGCCACTGGCCGAAGCGGCGATCGATCCGCGCAACCCCAAGGTGGTCCGTGACAGGCTATACAGTCTTCTGCACACTCCGATGCTTCGCGCGTATCCGCTGGTGAATTGGGATGAGTACTCATTGGAAACGCGGTTCCGCGGCGCCAACTACCCGCCACCGGTGACACCGACGGACTGGATGGGACCTGACGGGCGGCCGAACATCGTCGTCTTTCGCGCGAGAGTCCCGCGTCAAGTCGATGCCAACGGTAAGATCGTCCATGTTCCCGACGACGTCTTCCCCGCCGCGTTGCGAATCACGATCGACCTTTACGACAGCGAAAAGAGGCTCGAAAAACCTACACGGCACGTCATGATCGTGCCGGTTGGAAGTTAATGCCGATGTTGGACCGAACCACGACATCCCGTCCGGACACCGTCTCGGCGCCGACCCGGCGTCGCGGCTCGGTCATGATCCTCGTGATGACGCTGCTCGGCATCCTTTTCGTCACGGGGATTGCCTTCCTGGCGTCGATGAAGTTCGAGTCCGACACGATCGACATCATGCGGCACCGGTCCCGAAGCGAGAGCGGCGTCGACTCCGTGGCCACGCAGATCGGCTCGCTCCTCCATGACGGCACGACCGGCATTGTCGGTTCGTACACGGGAAGCCGCCTCGCCAAGCCCTTCGGCGATCGCGAAATCGGCGACACGATCGACGCGCTCGGGGAGCTTCCCGGCGTTCACAACTTTTTCGCTCCCGTAGAGCCGTACGACGCGTCAGCCGTCGGCGGTAGCCCCACTCTGCAATTCCGCTGGTTCACCGACCTTGGCGGACTTCGTCAGACTCCAAATCTCAGACGGCTCGAGGTCGAACCGGCGTGGACCAGCGGCGTTGCCGTCCCGAGCGGTCTCTACACTGGCTTGGAGCCGTTTCCCGTGGACTCAGACGGCGACGGCGTGACCGACACGTTTCAGTTCGACCTGGCTGACCTCGGCTTTTCCGGCGCTCAGGTTGCGGCGCTGTCCTCGCTGGTGAACCCGGCGAGTATGTCGGGAGGATCCGCGCATCTTGGCATGCGCATCATCGCCCATGGGGGTCTGGTCAACCTCAACGACTCGCACCCGTGGCTGATCGCCAACGTGCTCGGCAACGCCCGGAGTTTCTTGAGGACGACCGCCCACCCCAATTTCCGTCATCGACCGTCACTGCCCGTGGGC
>JAJDDV010000157.1 GCA_029260135.1 Phycisphaerae bacterium
TTCGATTCCCCCCGCCTCCAATCCTCGGAATCGTCGTAAGTGCTTGTGGTGGAAGCACTTACGATGGTTTCGTCGGTTAACTGATGGTCCGGTAAAACGGCCATTTGCGGACACTTTACACCCCTTCCGGAAACCTCTTCCCCTATGTCAGACCGTATGTCAGAAGGGCCCGATAGCGACGCTGCCTGACCGCCGGAATCAGGCCGTCCGTACGTGCCGGTCGCGCGCTGGGTTTGAACATCGGGGTCGCTGCCGGTGATGCGTGGGATTGAGTTCACGGCCCGGTGCATGTCGACAAGATGCGGATCCGTGTAGATCTTCGTCGTCAACCGCACGTCTGTGTGTCGCATCTGCTCCATGGCCTCACGGATGCTGGCCCCGCTGGTGAGGAGCCAGGTGCCGAGTGTGGTCCGCAGAGCGTGAAAATCCAGTTTCTTGCCGTCGACCTCAACGGGGATTCCCGCCCGTTTGAGGTCGCTCCGGAACGTCGTCGAAGTCGGCATGGTTTGGAAGACCCGGTCGGTGTACGCGGCGTCGGTGGGCCTTGCCGTTTGCAGCCACTCGGACACTTCGTCGTTCAAGGCGATCGTGTCTCCACGCTTTGACTTCGTCGTCACCGCGCGGAGAACTATGTGGGGGTTGCCTCCCTCCAGCTGGACATCCCGCCATTCGAGGAGCTGTAGCTCTTTTCGGCGAAGGCCGGTCAGCGCCGCTACGATGTAGACCAGCGCCCGTTCAGGCGCGGCTTCCAAGAGACGAGCCAGCTCCGCCGTCGTGGCTGCACGCCGAACGACCTTCGGCTCGACGACCCTCGCTTTCGAGACCTGCTGGAGCGGATTCCGCTCGAGTCGCTGCTGTGCGACGCACCAGTTGCAGAACGCGGTGGCTGCCTCGATGTAGTGATTGACGGTCCGTTCACCGAGCCCGGTTCGCTGCTGACCACCCAGCCAGTCGGTCATCTTGTCGGGCCGAATCGACGACAGCGTCGTCCACCGCAGCTCGTCCAAGAGTCGACCGACCCGGCTTTTCGCCTTGCGGATGTACTCGGGCGACCGGCCGGCGCGGGTCAGATCCGCGATCCAGTCCTCGAAGTGCTTCTGCACTGCCTTATCCGTTTGGTCAAAGTCGACATCGAAGATGCCCTCCCGTTGCCGCGCGATCTTCCGATCGATTTCGGCCGCACGTTGCTTCGTCGCGGCCTTGTCGGTGTAGCCAGGTACGATACGCCGGCGACCGTTGACGTCGGTGAACTCGATCGACCACTTCCGGGATACGGCGTAGACGGGGCTTCCGTCCACGTCACGGACCGGCTCGCGCACTTGTGCGACGATCGGCTTTCCCTTGTTCGGTCCGCGTGTGGCTGTCTTCTTGGCGGTCAGCAGTTTCCCGTCGGCGTCCCTGACCGCCTGCATCTTCGGATACTTGGATTTGAATATCCGGGCCATGGTTGGCTCCTTCCTACACCTACGTTGGCCGCGACGCAAGTGGTTCGCGACCCTTCATCCTTGCCGTGGTGACGCTCCGTGCGCCGCCGGGGACGGCGTCAATTCGTGAACTCCGTCATCGTTACCGTTTGCCGTCCCGCGCGCGCAGCTCGACTCCGACCACCGCTGCGATCTTCGACGCCGTCTCCAGCCGAAGGTCTTTTGTGCCGGCCACGAAACCGTGAACGATCGCGTAGCTCACGTCCGCCTGCTTGGCGATCTGGTTACGCGTGAGGCCGGACTTCTTGATGGCCTGGCGAAGCTGTTTGGCGAGATCGACGCGGCGTTTCATGGTGATGTCCTCTTCCGCCAAGACGGCGGACGGGGTCTTGCTTGGGGCGACAGGGACGGACTCGGACCCTCGGTCATCTGTATCATGATATCCAGATTGCGATGGTTCGGCAAGAGGAGGTGGATCCTCTGTTTGCATTCGATCAGATGCGCGGATTCGTGCAAGAAGTCCGGCTGCCACTCGCGATGTGTTCGATTGTCCCGTCGTCACTGGTTGAGTGCCATCGGTAGCTGTCATCGGGTTTCCCCTCCCGTCGGGTCGGCGATGGGTGCCTCCCCGCGTCCTGCCGCTTCAGCACCTGCGAGTAGGCGCTCGCGTTGCCACGGGTCGTCCGTTCGGTTTGCCCGATCTTCCAGCGTCCTGGCCCAAACCTCCCATGCGACATGGTCCGGCTTGGAGTAGGCGGCGCGCAGGTCCAGATTCCTGATCCTCGCCAGATCGTCGCGGACTTCGGCGGTAAGCTCGATGTGAGCCTCATGGACCATGTTTGTAACATTGCCACAGTTGCCACGCTTGCCACCGGCGTTATTTTCAGCGTCTGCGGGTGTGATTAGCGGCGTTTCGAGCTCGTCGACGTGACAATGTGGCAATGATGGCAATGTTTCTGCGGCGGCCGCGGCTGACGGTGAACTGAATCCAAACCGACAGCGCAGCTGTTCTTGTCGTTCCGGATCCAAACGATAGGACGTTCCGTTCCTGTCGCGTTCACGTGGCAGCTCCAGAACCGTCTTCATGATCCACCCGACCTTATTCGGTGTGATCCGCTCGGTCTTCGGGAGCCTGTCCTCCTCGACACCCATGGTGACTGCCCGGTTTCTGTTGACCGCCTTCGCCACATCCCCAGGGCTGACCTGGCCATCCGGCTCACCGATATCCAGCAACGTCGCGAAGACCTCGCCGGGTACGCTATCGGCGCGGTCGGCAGCGACCCTGCCCTGCTGTTGCAGTAGCGCTTCAAGGATGACGTCCCTCCTCTTTTCCGTCCCAGCCACCGCCATAATGGGTAAGCCGATCTGGTTCAGCCTATCCTCAAGGCGAGGATCGGCGTGATCGGGGTTCGCGCGGACCTGTCCCAGGCGTGCGAATCTGAGAGCGAGAAGGCGATTTCGAAGGCAAAGAGCCTCGCGGTCGAATTCCTCGCGCGGAAGCGTGAGCGGTATGTCGGACCGCGTCCGTTGGACCATCTTGATCGAGATAATTCGACTTTCCGTTGCGTCGTCTGCGAACCCCTTCC
>JAJDDV010000158.1 GCA_029260135.1 Phycisphaerae bacterium
GCACACGAGGAAATCGAACTTGATGCCCAGGTGTTGCTCCGTCAGGGCGAAGAGGTCGCGGTCGATGTTGGACAGTACGCCGAGGCGGTAACGCTGTTTGAGTCGGCGAAGCGCGTCGCACGTATCGTCGAAGGGTGTCCACGTGGGGAGGACCCTGGGGAGAAGGTCGTGATTCTCCGCAGGGAGATCGAGTCCGAATCGTTCAGCCAGGCGAGCGGAAACGCGAATGAGGACATCGCGGTAGGAGCGGAAGGTCTCCGCTTCGACCTCGGCCTCGATCGACTCGTAGGCGGAACAAAGTTCGTCCAATCGATCCTCCGCGGAAGGACCGAAGAGCTTCAGGAAGGACGCGCGGAGACCTGTCCGCCAGTCGATCAGCGTACCGTAGCAATCGAACGTCAGCGTCGTCACGCGGCTGCGAAGGTTGGTCAGCATGTCCGGTCTCCTGATTCACAGGGTCAGGCCGATCGTCTCACAGCGTGACGTGCAAAGCGCGAGGCGTCAATTGACGCGTTGTCTTCGAGGTCTTGCCACGCCGCGTCGGTCATGGTCGAATCATGGACGATCAGTGTGGCGTGACGACGAGTTCCTTCATTTCGGGAGCGACACGTGGCTCGTACGGGGCTGATACAGGATGAGCGCTTCTTGCACCACCGGACGGGGCCGGGTCATGCCGAGCGACCGGAACGGGCCTCGCAGATTGCGAAGGTGCTTGACGAGCAGGGGCTTTCGGCAATGTGTACGACCATCGAGGCAACGCCGATCGATCCGTCACTGATTCTGCGCGTCCATTCACAGAGCTATATCGATCGGCTGGCGCGGGCCTGTGCGGAGGGGGCGCCGTTCATTGACGTACCGGACAGCGCGATTTGCGGCGAGAGTTTTGAGGTGGCCCGTCTCGGTGCGGGTGCGGTCGTTCGGGCTGTCGACGAGGTGCGCTCGGGGCGGGTGGAGAACGCCTTTTGTGTCGTACGACCGCCGGGGCACCATGCCGAACGCGAGTTCTCGATGGGGTTCTGTTTGTTGAACAACGTGGCGATCGCGGCGAAGTATCTACTGGACGAGTGCGGATTGTCGCGTGTGTTGATTCTGGACTGGGATGTTCATCACTGCAACGGAACGCAACACACGTTCGAGCACGACCCACGGGTGCTGGTGATCAGCGTTCACGGCCACCCCGGCGTTGTCTATCCCGGTACCGGAGCGGAGCACGAGCGCGGCACCGGTGAAGGCGAGGGTTTCACGGTCAACGTTCCGCTGCTTCCGGGGAGCGGTGATGCGGCGTACAGGCGCGCTTTCGACGAAGTCGTCCTACCTCGTGCTGGCGCCTATCGTCCTGAGTTTGTGCTCGTCTCAGCCGGGTTTGACGCCCACGAGAAGGATCCACTGGCGCCGCTCTCGTTGCCCACAGCGTCGTTCGGCTGGATGACGGATGCTGTTGTCGGCGTCGCCAAGGCGCGTTGTGGCGGCAGGATCGTGAGTCTTCTGGAAGGCGGGTATGATCTGGGCGCGTTGGGCGAGTCTTCGGCTCTTCATCTGTCGCGTTTGTTGGAGGCGTAGCGCGGTTGGTGACCGCGCTGGTCGTTCTTGACCCCTTGTTCGGTGCGATCTACAATTCGTCCATGTGTAGAACGGGTTGACCCAAAGGAGGAACAATGGCAGGGACTCACACGCTCGAATTTACAGACGGCGGTTTCGATGACGAAGTGCTTGGTGCGGACGTTCCGGTACTGGTTGATTTCTGGGCGGAGTGGTGTGGTCCGTGCAAGGCACTGGCTCCGTTGATCGACGAGTTGGCTACGGAATACGACGGAAAGGTTAAGATCGGTAAGGTCGACACCGATGCGAACCGCGAGATTTCCGTCCGGTTCTCGGTCAGCGCCATTCCCACGGTGATCTTGTTCAACAAGGGCGAGATCGTCGAGAAGTTCGTCGGTCTTCGCGGAAAGAAGGAATTCCAGACGTCGCTGGACAAGGTCGTGGCCGCCGGTTGATCTCGTGGGGGTAGGGGTGCATGGTCGAGCCCGCACTCAACTTGGACCAGTTCGATATTCTCGCGCCCGGGCAGCGCCCGTACGGCGGGTGCAGCAGTTGCGGTTCGGGCGCGGCGGGCGACGGTGATCGGTGCGGCAACGGTCTGGAGAGAGTCTATCCGACGACGGCCGTCCGCTTCGGGTACATGCGGTACATCGGTGAGTTCAGCCATCCGGCCGATCTGAGGTTCACCTGCGGGGCGAAAGTCGTCATTCAGACGCAGCGAGGCATCGAGATTGGTTCACAGGTGTCGCTCTCCTGCAGCGGGTGCGACAAGTCGGTGACGCGGGAGGAGATGAGGCAGTGGGTTCGTCAGAGCGGCGAAGACACCTACATGTTCAACGCCGGGCGCATTCTCCGCGAGGCGACAGCCGCTGACCTGGCGGAATTCGCGCACATTCAGGAAGGGGCTCGTGAACGGCGAGACTTTGCCCGAAAGACCGTCGAGCGGCATGGACTTCCGATCCGTGTGGTCGAATGCGAGTGCCTGTTCGGTGGTGAGCGCATCATCTTTCATTTTACGGCTGCGGAACGCGTGGACTTCCGTGCGATGGTCAAGGATCTCGCCAAGGAGTATCGAACGCGAATCGAGATGCGGCAGATCGGTGCGCGGGATGAGGCCCGGCTTCTGGCTGACTATGAGACGTGCGGACGGGAAATCTGTTGTAAGGTGTTCCTGAAGTCCCTTAAGCCGATCAGCATGCGCATGGCAAAGTTGCAGAAGGCGACGCTCGATCCAAGTCAGGTCTCGGGCCGCTGCGGACGACTGAAATGCTGTCTGCGGTACGAACATATTGGCTATGAAGAGCTTGACAAGCGGTTGCCAAGGAACGGCGCTCGCATTCAGACGGTGCATGGCGACGGTGTGGTGGTGAACCGACAGGTCCTTACGCAGTTGGTGCAGATTCGAACGGAAGACGAAGGACTCGTGACCGTCGTGGTGGAAGATATTTCCGACGGCACGGCGAAGGCTCCTCCGCCTCCGCGTCCAGAGCCTGAGAGCAAGGAGGCGCCGCCACGTCGACCCGCGAGGCGGTCATCCGGGCGCCGCGGTGCGGCGGGACGCAAAACGGACGCCAGGCCGAGCGCGCCGGGCAAGGAGCCGCGCCGAGAGAAGCAAGACGACGTCTCGCCGAAGGAGACACCGGCCCCAGCCGCGGGGAAAGCTCCGCCCGAATCGTCGGAAGAGCAGGACGGTGCACGTCGGCGGAGACGAAGGCGTAGAAAACGACGCCGTCGTGGCGACGGTGGCGGCGGCGGGGGGGCGTCCGGATCGGGTGGCGATGGGGGTTCACCGCCGCCGAGCGAATAGGGCCTCAATACGCATCGAAAAATCAAGCGGATCGAGTTTCTCGTTCGATGAGTGATACGTGTGGTTACCGATTCGCCTGGTCCGTTGGACCCGTAGCGTGTGACCATCAAGCGTAGCGGGGAAAGTAGCGTGTTTCCCGCGTACGGCGTCGTTCAAGACGCTGGATTTGAATGGAGCTTGCTCTAGTCTCCGGTTCCTGAGATGGTAGATCAGCCCAGTACAACGCTTCAAGACCTGGTCAGGCACGTCGGAAAGTATCCGGAGGAGGCCTTTCTGTTTGCGCGCGAGGGGTTGGGGTTCGCGGCGGATCAGATTCACGGGCCGGAGAACGACGCTCATCGTGCCCTTCAACAGTACTTGCTCCAGAACGACCTGGACTGGAACGACCTGGTCGCAGCCTACCACACCGATGAACTCCCCGAACCCGTTCTCGCGGCGATTGAAGCCGCCGGCGGCTGCGAGAATCTGAATCGTCATGTCAGCGGTCGCGAGCTGTGCTGGGGGTTACGCGACTACGCACTGAAGCGGTGGGGCATCTTGGCTCGCGTCGTCCTCGAAACCTGGAACATCACGCGGACCGTGGACTTCGGCCGGATCGTCTTCGGGTTCATCGATTTCGACATGATGCGCCGTCAAGACGATGACAGCCTCGAAGACTTCAAGGAAGTCTACGACTTCACCGAGGCGTTTGACGAACCGTTTCGGGCGGGACTGGACGATGGCGAAGAGCAGACGGACGAAGAGTAGACCGTCCTGCGGCCGCTTATTCCGACGTGGCTGAATTGTCCCGGGGTGTTCCGGATGCGGCGGGTGGCGTTTCCGCCGGGTCCGATGTTTTGCCCTCGATACGCCCACCCGACGAAGTATCCAGCCGAGCTTGGACGTCAACATCCTCCTTGACGTCGCGCAATCCTCGTTTGAACTCAACGATGCTCTTGCCCACGGACCGAGCGACATCGGGGAGACGTCGGCCGAAGATCAGAAGGGCGATCACGCCGATGACGATCCATTCGGCTCCGCCGGGTAGCCCGAAGATCGCCGGTGTCGCTGGGTTCATCGATCTGGTCCTTAAGCTCGAACGAAGTTCTTCGCCATAGCGAGCATTGATTATACGGTGGAACATCCACCAGCGTCAAAACTTTCGACCGCGGCGGGACTGCCCATCGGTGACTTATCGGCGTGGCGCGGCGGCGACTCCCGGTTCCTTGTCAGGCGCGCGCGAATGAGTACAATCATCGCGCCGGTGCCCGGACCGGCATGCGGTGCCGGCGTACTCGCCGAGTCCGCGGACGGTGGCTCCCATGGCACAAAGACGCTTTCTGGTTACGGCAGCCCTTCCCTATTCCAACGGGCGCCTTCACGTTGGGCACATTGCAGGTGCGTATCTGCCCGCAGACACGTACGTGCGCTATCTCAGGGCGACCGGGGCGGATGTGCGTTTTATCTGCGGAAGTGATGACAACGGCGTCGCAGCCCTGAAAACCGCCCGCGAGCAGGATCGAAGCGTAGAGGAGCTCACCGCTCATTATTGTGCCTCACAAAAGCGGGATTTCGACGGACTGGGGATTGAATTCGACATCTACGGCGGGACCCATCAAGAGGGATTTGTAGATACACACGAAAAATTCAGTCAGTCCTTGTTTTTGAAAATCTACGAAAAGGGGCTGTTCACGAAACGCCGGACGCGACAACTGTATGACGAAGAGGCGCAGCAGTTTCTGCCGGACCGATTCGTCCGAGGCACGTGTCCGCATTGCAGGAGCGAGCAGGCGTTTGGTGATCAGTGTGAAGATTGCGGGCGCTCGGTCGACCAGCAGGAGCTGATCGATCCCGTCAGCATGATGACCCAGTCGACGCCGCAGCTCCGCGAGACGGTGCACTGGTATCTGAGACTGGACGAGCTCCAGTCGCGATTGGCTTCCTGGTTGTCGAGCAAGAAGGACGCGGGTGCGTGCGGGGCGACATGGCGACCGATCGTGTTGAATCAGAGCCTCGGGCGGATCGAATCGGAAGGTCTGCCGGAGCGGGCGATGACGCGCGATCTGACCTGGGGCGTTCCGGTACCGCTCGATGATCCGGACGCCGCGCGCAAATCGCTATATGTCTGGTTCGATGCGCCGATCGGATACGTCTCCTTCACGGACGTCCTGTGTCAGCGCGGGGGTGAGGACGAGGGCGCCTGGAAGTGCTGGTGGGAACACCCCGACTGCAAAGTCGTTCACTTTATCGGAGAGGACAACATCGTCTTCCATGCGATCACCTGGCCCGCCATGCTGCTGGCAAGTCACGACAGTGAGAGTGTTCAGGGCGAGTCCGGCGAGTACCAGCTTCCGCACAATGTGGTCTCGAACTCGTTCTTGAACATCAAGTTCCCCGGAAAGGATGAGGAGAAGATCAGCAAGAGTCGTGGGACCGCCGTGTGGATCGAGGACTACCTCGATACGTTCGACCCCGATCCGCTGCGGTATTACCTGACCGCCATCGCGCCGGAGAACGCTCGAACGACGTTTGACCTCGACGATTTCATGTCCCGAAACAACGGCGAACTGCTCAACGCGTTCGGGAACTTCTTCAACCGGACGATGACGTTCGCCCAGAAGTACTTCGAGGGCAAGGTTCCCGCTTCCGGTTCGCCGGAGGCGGTCGATGCGGAACAGCTCGATCGTTGCCGAGAGGCGGTCGAACGAACGGGCCAATCGTTGGAGCAGTGTCGTTTCAAGGCGGCGCTGGCCGAGGTCATGGCGCTGGCGCGGGCGGGCAACGCCTATTTCGATCAGACCAAGCCCTTTCAGACGCGCAAGACCGATCTCGGTGCGTGTGGCCGGGCGGTCAATGTGTGCTTGCAGACGGCTCGCACGCTGACGACAACCATTGCGCCCTTTCTACCGGACACGGGCGCAAGGTGCGCCACGATGTTGAACCTCGCCAAGGGCTGGCAAGGTTGGGCGGAGGCAACGGAAGCGTTGCCGGACGGTCACGGCTTGGGTGAGCCGATGATCCTGGTCAAGAAGTTGGATCCCAAAGAGCTGTTCGGCGAATCGTAGACCCAAACGCGGCGTCATCGCATGTTCACCGTCAACAGAAACCCGAGCCCCAAGGACCTTCGCCAGTTTGCCGTTGTGATGCTGGTGGGCTTCATCGTGATCGGCGCGTTGATCTGGCTGAGTTCGTGGCTGGGGACCTGGGACCGTTCGACGTTGCCCTGGAGCGGAACCTCACGCCAACTCGCAGCTGTTTCTCTTGCGGCATTGGGAGCGGTTGTCTGTCTCGTCACACTGTCGTCTCAGGTCGCGGGCCGGTGGATCTACGTTGTTTGGATGACCGGCGCCACGCGGGTGGGCATCGTCATGTCGACGATCATGCTGAGCGCCATGTTCTTGATTCTCTTACCCGTGTTCTCTCTTGTCGTTCGGTTGGGCGATCCGTTGCGGAAGAAGCTCTCTGCGAGCCCCACCTACTGGGAAGACTACAAACCGCACGAGGCGACCATCGATCGCCTTCGGCGTCCATTCTGAGCCAATCTCGTGATCGTTCTGGGACTGTCCTGTTACTACCATGACGCCGGCGCGGCGTTGGTGCGCGATGGCGTTCTCGTCGCCGCAGCCGAGGAGGAACGGTTCAACCGCAAGAAGCACTACCACGGTTTCCCCCAGCAGGCGGTGGCCTATTGCCTGAAAGAGGCCGGCATCACGATCGACCAGGTCGATCACATCGGTTTCTACGAGAAGCCGCTGGTCAAGTTCAACCGGATCCTCGAGACCATTCTCGCCTATTGGCCTCGGACCTATTTCTCCTGGTTGAAGGCCATCCCACTCTGGATGTCGCAGCGACTGCGTATCGGCCCCGAGATCCAGATGAAGCTCGGCACCGACAAAGACATCCTCTACTGCCAGCACCACCTGTCGCACGCCGCCAGTGCGTTTCTCGTGTCGCCTTTTGAAGAGGCCGCCATCCTGACCGCCGACGGCGTCGGCGAATGGACCACCACGTCGTGGGGCGTCGGCCGCGGCAGCGACATGGAGATGCTCAAGGAAATCCGATTCCCACACTCGGTCGGTCTGCTCTTCAGCGCCATCACCGCCTACCTCGGCTTTCGCGTCAATGACGCCGAGTGGAAGGTGATGGGTCTGGCGCCTTACGGAAAACCGACCTACGTCGACCGGTTTCGCGAGGTCGTCGACATCAAGGATGACGGAAGCATCCGACTCGACCTTCGATATTTCGCCCTGGGATACTCAACCACGCGCACCTTCAACGCCCGGTGGGAGCGCCTCTTCGGTCAGCCGCAGCGAACATCCGAATCAGAGCTGACCGATTTCCATCGCGACATCGCCCACTCCGGGCAGAAGATCGTCGAAGAAATCATGGTCAAAATGGCCGCACACATCCAGCGCGAAACCGGCATGAAGAACCTCTGCATGGCCGGAGGCGTCGGGCTCAACTGCGTCGCCAACTGGCGAATCCTCAAAGAAGCCGGATTCGACGACATCTTCATCCAGCCCGCCGCCGGTGACTCGGGCGGAGCACTCGGAACGGCCTTCTACATCTACAACGCGGCACTGAAAAACCCGCGCGTTTTCACGATGCAACACGCCTTCTGGGGACCCTCCTTCGACGACGATGCCATCAAGGCGACATTGGAAGAGGCCGACGCGTCCTTCGAGACCATCCGCGACGAAGAAGAGTTACTCCGTCGGACCGCGGCCATGATCGCCGACGGCAAGGTCATCGGGTGGTATCAAGGCCGCCTGGAGTTCGGCCCAAGAGCGCTCGGGGCGCGTTCGCTCCTGGCCGATCCCCGCAAACCGGAGTCGAAAGACATCATCAACGCGAAAGTGAAATTCCGAGAGGCGTTTCGACCCTTCGCACCGGCCGTTCTGAAAGAGCGGGCCCACGAGTTCTTCGATATGCCCGAGGGAATGGAAGCGCCCTACATGCTTCTAGTGCCCAAGGTTCGCGAGGAGATGCGTGACGTCATCCCGGCCGTCACCCACGAGGACGGTACCGGCCGCGTCCAGACCGTGACCGAGGATCAGCACGGGCGTTACTATCGCCTGATTCGGGCCTTCGGAGAGCTCACAGGCGTCCCGGTGGTCATCAACACCTCCTTCAACGTGCGCGGCGAACCGATTGTCTGCACGCCCCAGGATGCTTACAATACCTTCGTCAATACGGGAATTGACGCCCTCGTGATCGGGGATCATCTGGTCGTGCAGAAGCGTCTGCCGGTCGATTACGAGGCCGGGATGCGTCGGAGTGTCGCCCTGGAGTCCGGTTCACTGATGGAATGACCGCAGGCGGGGCATGAGCACCGCCGCGCAGCGGCGTACTGGCGGAGAATCCACACGGCGCCGCCGGTGGTACTGCCAAGAGCTATGGCCAGACAATCACTCATCAAAGAGTTCTTCCTCTTCATCCGCCAGGAGAAGAAGTGGTGGCTGATTCCGCTGGTGGTGGTGTTGTTGCTCGTCGGGGCGCTGGTGATTTTCGGGAGTTCACCCGTCGCTCCGTTCCTGTATCCGCTCTTCTGACCGGGGCCTTCAATCTCGATTCCTGCACGGTCTTGCCCCAGGGGTTGGGGGCGGTCATCCGTTAGAGCGTCAAGAATGCCGTGCAGTCACGTCGCCGCACGGTCGATAAAAAGGCGTCACCCGGGCTCCCAGGGGCTTGGGGTGCGGTCAGTCAATAGGCTCGACACGCTCGACGGCGCCGTTCGAGCGAACACCGGGGTTACCGATGCTCAAAATCCTCTGCGTCTGCGGGGCCAGACCGAACTTCATCAAGATCGCGTCGATCATGAGGTCGCTACGAACCGCGAATGGCGTCGACGCGCGCCTCGTCCACACCGGTCAACACTACGACGAGCGCATGAGCCGCCTCTTCTTCGACGAGCTGGCCATTCCCAAACCCGATGTCGACCTCGAGGTCGGCAGCGGAACACATGCCTCGCAGACCGCCGAGATCATGAGACGGTTCGAGCCCGTCTGCGTCGAGCACAGGCCCGATTGGGTGGTCGTTGTCGGCGATGTCAACAGCACCGTCGCGTGCGCCCTCGTCGCGTGCAAACTCGGCGTCAAGGTCGCCCACGTGGAAGCCGGGCTTCGGAGCTTCGACCGCACCATGCCTGAAGAAATCAACCGCGTCGTGACCGACTCGATCAGCGACCGGCTCTACGTCACCGAACCCAGTGGCGTCGAGAATCTCAAGAACGAAGGCATCGCCGACGAACTCGTCCATTTCACCGGCAACGTGATGATCGACACGCTGCTGCGATGTCGTGCCAAAGCCGACGCCTCCCAGGTCCACGCTCAGCTCGGCATCAAACCCAAGAACTACGCCGCCGTGACCCTGCATCGCCCCAGCAACGTCGACAACCCTCAGGCCTTCACCGCAATCCTCGACGCCTTCGAGCGGATCGCCGAAGACATGCCTGTCGTCTTTCCCATGCACCCTCGATCGAGGGCGAATCTCGTCGCGATGGGATTGGAGGGTCGCGCCGCCCCAATCGACGGCCTGAAGCTGATCGAGCCCCTGGGCTATCTCGATTTCCTCAAGCTCACCGCCGATGCAGCCGTCGTTTTGACCGACTCGGGCGGCATCCAGGAGGAGACGACCATCCTCAACGTCCCCTGCTTAACACTGCGAGACAACACCGAGCGTCCCGTCACCCTCACCCAGGGAACCAACCGGTTGACGGGGAATCGAACCGAGGCGATTCTGACAGCGTATCATGAGGTGCGCGATCGTCCGTCCACACGGAAAGAAGCCCCTCAGCTTTGGGACGGGCGCGCGGCCGAGCGAATCGTCGAGAACCTCACAGGAGTACACTTATGAAGATGTCCGTGGTCGGCACCGGCTATGTAGGCTTGGTCGCCGGGGCGTGCTTCTCCGATAGCGGAAACCACGTGACCTGCGTGGATTGCGACGAGCGCAAAATCCGAACGCTCGAACGCGGTGAGATTCCAATCTACGAACCAGGGCTGGCCGAGATCGTTCAGCGAAACGCCCGAGCGGGGCGCCTCGAGTTCACAACCGACCTCGCCGAGGCCGTCAAAGAGTCGCGCCTCGTCTTCATCGCCGTCGGAACACCCCCCGCCGACGACGGCTCCGCCGACCTCTCCTCCATCCTTCAGGTTGCCGAGACCATCGGCCGATCGATGGACGGCTATCGCATCGTCGTGATGAAGAGCACCGTTCCCGTCGGAACCCACCAGAAGGTCTCCGAGGCCATCGCCGCACACACCGATCATCCGTTCGACTATGTCTCCAACCCGGAATTCATGAAGGAAGGCGCCGCCATCGAGGACTTCACACGCCCCGATCGCGTTGTCCTCGGCGCAACAAACCTCGCCGCCATCGAAGTGCTCAAAGAACTCTACGCCCCCTTCATGCGCAAGAGCGAGCGGATCCTCGCGATGGATCCCGCAAGCGCCGAAATGACCAAGTATGCCGCAAACGCACTGCTCGCCACAAAGATCTCCTTCATGAACGAGGTTGCCGGGCTCTGCGATCGCTTCGGCGCCGACGTCGAATCCGTGCGCCGCGGCGTCGGGTCCGACTCGCGAATCGGCAACGCCTTCCTCTTTCCAGGTGTGGGCTATGGCGGGTCCTGCTTCCCCAAAGACGTCAGCGCGCTGGTCTCCATGGGCGATCACACCGACCACCCGATGCGCGTGGTCAACGCCGTGCAGGAGGTCAATCAGCGACAGCGCCGCGTCTTCGCCCAGCGCGTCATCGATCACTTCGGGGACGCCTGCGCCAAAACCACGTTGGCCGTCTGGGGGCTGGCCTTCAAGTCCAAAACCGACGACGTCCGCGAGTCCCCGGCGATCGCAGCCATTCAGATGTTCCTCGAGCGCGGGATGAAGGTCCAGGCGCATGATCCCGAAGCCATGACGACCGCGGCCCAGGAACTGGGCGACAAGGTCCGCATGGTCGAGGACGGATACGAGGCGCTCGATGGCGCCGACGGGCTCGTCATCTTCACTGACTGGCCCAAGTTCCGCACACCCGACTTCGATCTGATTGGCGAAAAACTCTCCAATCGACTGATCTTCGACGGGCGAAACATGTACGAACCGCGTCTGCTCGCCAAGAGGGGCTTTCAGTATTTCTGCGTAGGCCGACCGCCCCTACCGGTGGCCTGACAGCGCAACCCGCGTACGTCGAAACGCGGCGCGGGCAAAGATTCGGAGCGAAGCGTTGGCAAGAATCGTCGTTACCGGCGGAGCGGGGTTCATCGGCTCGCATCTTTGCGAGGCGCTGATCGCGCGCGAGCACCAGGTCGTCACGCTGGACTGCTTCGATGATTTCTACGATCCCGCCGTCAAACGTCGCAACATCGAGAATCTCGTTCACGAAGACCGCTTCACACTGATCGAAGGCGACATTCGCGACCCGGACGCCGTCGAGAAGGCGTTCGCCGAACGCGTCGACGTCATGGTTCATCTCGCGGCCCGCGCGGGCGTGCGACCCTCCATCGAGCAACCCCTGCTCTACCACGATGTCAACGTCAACGGATCCGTCGTGCTTCTCGAAGCCTGCCGGAAACACGGCATCGGGAAGTTTATCTTCGGCAGCAGCTCCAGCGTTTATGGAAACAACAAGAAGATCCCCTTCGCCGAATCCGACTTCGTCGACCAACCGATCTCACCCTACGCCGCCACGAAACGCGCCGGCGAACTGATCGCGCATACGTACCATCACCTGTACGACTTCAGTACGATCTGTCTTCGCTTCTTCACCGTCTACGGACCTCGCCAGCGACCCGACCTGGCCATCCACAAGTTCGCTCGCCTGATCGCCGCCGGCAAACCCATCCCCGTCTTCGGCGACGGCTCGATGATGCGCGACTTCACGTACATCGACGACATCATCGACGGCGTTCTCCGGGCGATCGACCAGGCCGCCGGATACAGGATCTACAACCTCGGCGAGTCTCAGCCCGTCGCCCTCGGCGAGCTGATCACGAGGCTCGAAGAAGCGCTCGGGCAGAAAGCCGTGATCGACCGCCAGCCGCTCCAGCCCGGCGACGTCCAGCGCACCTTCGCCGATGTGACACGCGCCGGCGAGGAACTGGGCTATAAGCCCGCCACCGACATGCGAACCGGCCTGGCCAACTTCGTCGAGTGGTTCCGCCAACAAGACGCGCTCACCGGCGCAACACCCTGACCTGGTTGTTGTGTAGGCATCGCAGACCGTGCCCAGCATTGCGGTCCCGACCCAGGCGCGTAGCATAGCGCTCAGCGTCCGACGGGTGCCATGCCCAAGCCAAAGGCGCGGGCATGCGGTTTCGCCGGGTGCCACTGGCGGCTTGTCCGCCAGTGCAGGGCGCCTCGGACGGGTGGCATGGCCAAGCGAAGCGCCGCCATGACGGGAGCACAGGTGGCCCAGGTCTTCAGACTTGGGCGACTCGATGATATCGACGTCGGGTGGCATGGCCAAGCGAAGCGCCGCCATGTGCGACTTCAACGAAACGCTGCGGGAGAATCCATGAAAGCTCTGATCACAGGCGGTGCCGGGTTCATCGGGTCGCACTTGGCCGAGCGACTCGTGCAGGGTGGACACGAAGTCACCGCGATCGACGACCTGAGCACCGGAAGCCTCGCCAATCTCGCCGCCGTATCCCAAAACCCGAAGTTTCGATTTGTACTCGACGACGTTCGAAATGAAGAGACCGTACATCTACTGGTCGAACAGTGCGATGTCGTCTACCACCTGGCCGCCGCCGTCGGCGTACAGCTCATCGTCGATCGACCCGTCCACACCATCGAGACCAACATCCACGGCACCGAGGTCGTCCTCTCCGTGGCCAACAAATTTCGCAAGAAGATCCTCCTCGCCTCCACCAGCGAAGTCTACGGCAAGAGCGAGAAGGTCCCCTTCCGTGAGGACGACGATACCGTCCTGGGCTCGACGCGCTTCTCACGCTGGTCCTACGCCTGCTCCAAAGCCATCGACGAATTCCTCGGCCTCGCCTATCACCAGCAATATGACCTGCCGGTCGTCGTCGCGCGGTTTTTCAACACCGTTGGAACACGACAGACGGGACAGTACGGCATGGTCGTTCCGCGTTTCGTCGAACGAGCACTCAAAGGCGAACCCCTGCTGATCTACGGAACGGGCGAGCAATGTCGTTGCTTCGCCGATGTGCACGATGTGATCAGCGGCGTGACGGCCCTCATGGATCACCCCGACGCCGCCGGACGCGTCTACAACATCGGCGCCACCGCCGAGATATCGATCGAGGCGCTCGCCGATCAGGTCATCGAAATGACCGGCAGCAAGAGCAAAAAGAAGTCTATCTCCTACGAAGAGGCCTACGGTCGACCCTTCGACGACATGATGCGCCGCGTACCCTGCCTCGAGCGCATGAAAGAAACCGTCGGGTATGAACCGACCCTCAGCCTGACGCAGACCCTCGAGTCCATCATCGCCGAACAGCGTCAACGCCTTGGGTCGAGGTCCTGACACCATGAGCGTCACCGCGCCGCGTCGAGACGCCTCGGAAACGACAGCGCGCGACCGACCGGTGTCCAGGCACGCCGACCCGCGCAACAAGGAAGAACGCCCTTCCGCGTCCGGCCGCGAACCTGCCGTGACCAACGCCCTGACGATCGACCTGGAAGACTGGGCCCAGAGCACACTGGGCCCCAACATGCCCATCACCGATCGCGTCGTCCGTAACACCGATCGCATGCTCGACCTGCTCGATAGGCACGGCGTGCGAGCGACCTTCTTCGCCCTGGGAAAGGTTTGCGAGAAATTCCCTCAGTTGCTGCCACGCATCGCGTCCGCCGGTCACGAAATCGCGACACACGGCTTCGGCCACGAACTCGTGTACACCCTCGACCCCGAGCGGTTTCGCGCAGACGTTCAGCGAGGGATCGCGGTGGTCGAGGCGCAAACGGGAAGGCGACCCATCGGCTATCGTGCGCCCGCCTTTTCCATCACGCGCGACTGCATGTGGGTCGGCCCGATCCTGACCGAACTCGAGATTCGATACAGCTCCAGCATCTTCCCGTTCGCCGGACGACGCTACGGCATTCCCGACGCAAGTCGCTTTTCTTTTCGCTGGGCAAACTGCGACCTGATCGAGTTCCCGCTCACGACGATCCGGCGGTGGGGTCGAAATCTTCCCGTCGCCGGCGGAGGTTATCTGCGCCTTCTACCAAGAGCGATTCTCGCCAAGGCGTTTCAGGAGATTAACGACGCCGGTCAACCCGTCGTCATCTATCTCCATCCTTATGAAATGGACGTCAACGAGTTGGCCGAGTTGAAAGCGGCCGGATGGTCGATCCAGGGGAAGACCTACCTCACCCAGTCGATCTTCCGCGGGCGCGTGCGACCTCGCCTGACCGCGCTGCTTCGAGCGTTCTCCTTCTCGACCATGGCCGACGTTCTGGGCTTCGACTGATTCTTCCCGATCGCTACTTGGCCACGCGACCGCCTGCCCCTACGATGCTCCGCGATTCGACGGTAGACGACGATGCGCCATTCCGTCGTCGAATACCCCGGAAGGTGACACGCGGTCATGCGTCTCTTCGTTCGACGAGATCTCGACGGTTTCTTCGGCCTGTTCGTCGACAACCTCGTGCAGCTACTGCTGATCGTCGGGTTGTGCGGCGGGCTGTGCGGAATGACCGGCGACGATGCACATCTGCTCTACTTCCGTATCCTTCCCGGTGCCGCGATCTCCATCCTCGTCGGAAACCTCTTCTTCGCCTGGCAGGCCCACCGCGTCGCGCGCCGCGAAGGGCGTGACGACGTCACAGCGCTACCATACGGCATCAACACCGTGTCGCTGCTGGTTCACGTGTTCTTCGTCATTGCACCCGTCTACCGCGAAACGCATGACGCCGAGCTGGCCTGGAAGATGGGCCTGCTCGCATGCCTCGGAAGCGGCGTGATCGAGCTGCTCGGGGCGTTCGTGGCCGAGCAGATCCGCAAACGCTCGCCACGCGCCGCGCTACTCTCGACACTCGCCGGAATCGCGATCGGCTTCATCGCCATGACCTTCGCGCTGCGCATCTGGACCTGGCCTCTCGTCGCCATGGTTCCGACGGCCATCGTGCTGGTCACCTACTTCGGCCGTATTCGATTCCCGCTCGGCTTGCCCGGTGGTCTCGTCGCGGTCGCCGCCGGTACGATGCTGGCTTGGCTGCTACCGGGAAAGTGGAGTGGCCTGTCGATGGACGCCGTCGCCGTCACCGACGCGTGGTCCAAGGCGTGCTGGTCACTCCCGAGATGGTCCGGCGCCGAAATCTGGTCCGTGTTCCAGTTGCCCCCTCACCAGTGGCTTCGCTTCTTCTCCGTCATCATTCCGATGGGTTTGTTCAACGTGATCGGGAGCCTGCAGAACATCGAGTCCGCCGAGGCGGGTGGCGACAAATATGACACCGGCGCGTCACTCGCCGTCAACGGCGCCGGTACCATCGTCGCCGCCCTGTTTGGAAGCTGCTTCCCCACCACGCTCTACATCGGTCACCCCGGTTGGAAGGCGATGGGGGCAAGGGCGGGTTACTCGACGCTTAACGGGCTGGTCATCACCATCCTGTGCCTCACCGGTTCCGTGGGTTTGATCGCCTCGCTCGTGCCAATGGAAGCCGGAATCGCCATCGTGCTGTGGATCGGTGTCGTGATTACCGCGCAGGCCTTCCAGGCGACCCCGCGCACACACGCGCCCGCTGTAGCCGTCGGGCTCTTTCCCGCCATCGCCGCATGGGGCGCGACCGTCATGTTCGGTACGATCCAAAGCGCCGGCGGGCGCACACTGCAAGACCTGATGGAAGGTCGCCACGCCGTCGAAGTGGCCGGCTTTCTCGTTCACGGATTGATCGTGCTCGAACGCGGCTACATCTTCACCTGTATGATCCTCGCCGCCGTGTCCGCATGCCTGATCGACCGTCGGCTTTACGCCGCTGCCGTCTGGTCGTTGCTCGGTGCGCTGGTGACCTACCTCGGGCTCGCCCACGCCTATCAGGTCTCGGGAAACAGCGTCGACTTCCTGCTGATCGGCGGCACCGTTCGGCAAGGCGCCCTCGCCTACCACGCCCGCGAGCTGGTACTGGGCTACGCGCTGATGGCCATGGTCTTCATCCTGATCGGGCTCATGACGAGACGGCAAACACCCGTCGACTGAGTTCACCAGAGCGGCATACTATCGGACGAAGCCGTGCCCGTCGGACGGCTGACACTCCGCCGTTTGTCGGTGGAAGGGCGCGCCGTTCCCGACTATACTCTGAGGGGACAATCCCAGTCATACGACGGCTACAGGGGTGGGGTTCTAGGCCGATCGCGGTGACGTCCTGCTGCAGCATGCGCCGAGTAGGACCTTCCGCAAAACGTCGACAAAAAGCGGGGAAAGATGAAACACACGATCCATCCAGCAATCTGCCTGGCGGCGCTGGTCGCCGCTGCCATCCATGACACCGCGCTGTCATTCCCCGCTGCGCCGCGACCCAGCGACGCCACGACGCTCAAAGCGCGTGCTGCGGTTCGGCCGTCCGTACAGGTCGGCGGTGTGGCGGAGAGCGCGGTGACGTGCGCTCAGCCCCCCCAGAACTGTCAGGTGGGTGACACAGATAACGCACTAGGCAGCAACCGTGGTTTCGACGTCGTCGCCGAGGACTTCATCACCACCGGGCGGTCGATCTCGGGCCTGTGTTGGTGGGGTGCGTATGCGTGGGATCCGGGGACGGGACTGGTGGATTGTCTGAATCCCGGTCCGGGAGATGCGTTCGAGGTTCGTTACTACGCGGACAACGCGGGGATTCCTGGGACGCTGCTGGCGGAGTTCACGCAGGCGGGGGGCAGTCTGACGGTGTCGGGCCCGACGGCGACGGGGGCGATGATTGACGGTGCGTTTCAAGAATATGTTCTGACGGCAAGCCACGCGCCGGTTCCGGTCTCGACGCGATCGCGTCACTGGGTCGAGATCACCAACTCGCTGACGGGTTGCGAGTGGTTCTGGGAGACGGCGTCGCAGGGGAATCAGCACGCGGCGCAGGACGGGATCGGCCACGCGCCGGTGAACGGATACGATTTGGTGGACGTCATCGATGTCGATCTGGCGTTCTGCCTCGATGTTCCCATGGCGCGTGCGAGCAACGATGCCTGCGATCAGGCGGAACTCATCACGGGAAGCGGCACGTTTCCGTTTGACAATTTCAGCGCGACGACGGACGGGCCCCTGCATCCGGAATGTATGGCCTCGCTCACGCCGCAGATCGCCAGCGATCAGTGGTATTGCTGGACGGCGCCGTTTACGGACCGGGCTGTCGTTCGGTCGTGCGGGCTCACGTCGGTCGATACGGTGATTGCGGTGTACGATGGTTGCGGCGTTTGCCCGCCGACGGGGAATGAGTTGATCGAATGTAGTGACGATCGTTGTGTGGATTTTGCGACGCAGGCGATCAAGTTTCAGTCGATGGCGGCCTTTGACGCGCTGGCCAACCAGTCGTATCTGATTCGCATCGGAAACTTCACCGGGGGTGTGCGCGGGGTCGGGTCGTTCGAGATCAGCTCTCCTCCGCCGGATCACGTGGAGTGTCCCGGATTGGGTGATTGCTGCGGTAACACGGGCAGTAAGGCGTGCAGCGATGATACGTGCTGCGAAACGGTTTGTGCGTGTGATCCGTTCTGTTGCGAGATTGTCTGGGACGCGCAGTGTGCGGGGACGGGCTTTTCAGATGGGGTGGTGACCTCCGGTTGCGGCGCGCAGGCCCTTTGCGCGGCGACGTGTGACACCTGCGGAAGTCCGACCACCGGTGATTGCTGCACGGCCAACGGTTCGCCGAGTTGCTCGGACGCGGCGTGCTGCGACGCGGTCTGCGCTGTTGACCCCTATTGCTGCACGGTCGAGTGGGACGCGAATTGCGTCGCGAACAATCAGCGCGTTTCCGGTGCGGACGCGGCGACGCTATGTGCGAGCCTGTGCACCTGCGGTGATCCGGTGGCGGGTGACTGCTGTGACCCGGCCGGGACCGGTTCGCCGGGTTGTTCAAACCCTGCTTGCTGTGCGGCTGTTTGTGCGACGGACTCGTTCTGCTGTGACAACGAGTGGGATGCAAACTGTTCGATCGGCTACGATGCGGCCAGACCGGGTGCGCTGGCGCTCTGCCAGGATCTCTGCGCGTGTGAGAACACCTGCGGCGATATGAACGGCGACCGCTCGGTCGACCTCGAGGACCTGGCGAACTTCACGGCCTGCTTCGCGCCGGTGCCCAGCCCGTGGCAGAGCTGCAAGTGCGCAGACCTGAACCTCGACGGCAGTGTGGGCCTAGACGACTACGCAATTCTCGTGAACCTGATCGGCGTCGGCTCCGCCAACAGTCCGCCGAACTGTCCGTAGATTGACGGTCATACCTTACCCGGCGGCGGTGTTTTAGAGGAACTCAC
Source organism: Phycisphaerae bacterium (assembly GCA_029260135.1). GTDB lineage: Bacteria > Planctomycetota > Phycisphaerae > UBA1845 > UBA1845 > OFTM174. Next base: position 18,746 of record JAJDDV010000158.1, read on the forward strand.
CGCGGCGAGTGCGGGGGGCTGCATCTCCGTACTTCGCAAAGCTCACGAAGCCGTTCCTCCGCCCCGTTAGGGCACGTGCGTTTGGCGGAACGCCTTCGACCATGGACTTCGTCCGCCGTCGGCGGACTTCACCCCTGGCTACAGCCTTGGGGCCTCCAGGGCCTGGTGACACGCCGGGTGCCCCACCTCATTGGCAAAGCGCAGAGGTGGGGGAACGATTCCTGAAGCTCGTTCGCTTCGCCCACCGCCGACGAGGACGCCGGGGGGCCAAGGTCTTCAGCCCTGGGAGACTCGATGCTCGCGCCGGGATCATCAAACAGGCGCCGCCGCCGATCGGTGATCATGGTAAAGGAATAGCCCGCGCCGTACCGGCGCCATCGCACGTCGTCCAGCATCATGGTATGCTACCAGGAGTCGCGACGGGTAGAACCCGCCCTACAAGAAGCACGCCCTACATGGCTTGAGGTCGGCCGGGCGGAAGCTCGTCGAGCCGCCCCAGGAAGCGTGGAGCGAAATCGGAGTGCTTTACTGATGACGCTCTTGGTCACATTCGGCCTGCTGGCCGTTGCCGTTTCATTCCTGTGTTCTCTCCTGGAGGCCTGTCTGCTGAGCCTTCCGCGCAGCTACGTGGAGGTCTTGCGGGAGCGCGGCACCCGGGCGGGCGCCATCCTGAGCGAGATGAGAAGCAGCATTGACCGTCCATTGGCGGCAATCTTGACGTTGAATACCATGGCTCACACGGTGGGGGCGGTGGGCGTCGGGGCTCAAGCTGCCGTCGTGTTCGGCAATAAGGCGGTCGGCGTCGCCAGCGCGGTGATGACGCTTCTGGTTCTGGTCGTTAGCGAGATTATTCCGAAGACATTGGGCGCGGTTCACGCCAAGTCACTGGCGTTTCCTGCCGCGATGACCATTCGCGTGATGATCATCATGTGTCTTCCACTGATTGTCCTGCTGGAGTGGGTCAATCGTGTCATCGCATATCAACGACATGAAGAGCGGCTCAGTCGAGCAGAGTTACTGGCTACCATTCGCCTCGGGCAGGCTAGCGGCGCGATAGGCAGACGCGAATACCAGATCGCTTCCAACCTGATTGCGCTGTCCACAATTCGCCTTAGCGAGGTACTCACGCCCCGCACGGTCGTATTCTCGCTCCCCGAGGGCTTGACCGTTCGGAAAGTACTCGCGGAACACGATCCCATTCGCTTCGCCCGGATTCCCGTGTACGCAGATGACCCTGAGGATGTCACAGGGTATGTTTCGCGCTTTGCCGTTCGGGCCGCCCATTCAGCCGACGAAGGCGACAAGCTTCTCAAGGAGTTGGCAAAGCCCATTTCGATCTTCCCGGAGTTGGCGACGGTTGGCGACGCGCTGGATGCTCTCATCAAGGATCGGCAACATATTGCGGTGGTTGTGGACGAGTATGGAGGCATGGAGGGCATCGTGACTTTGGAGGACCTGCTGGAATCACTGCTCGGTGAGGAGATTGTGGACGAGACCGACACCGTCGCGGACATGCGGGAACTCGCTCGACGACGGATGGCCCAACGGCAGCGACGGAACTCAGAATGGACGAAGGAGAAAAGGGGACGAGAATAGGGGACTGTCCTATTTCTCTATTCTGGCACGCATTATGCGTCTGCCGCACGCCAGCCTTTCCATTCAGTCGTCCGTGAAACCGTTAGCGAGCCATATTTATATTCGTTAGAATCGTTACCGATCAGCGGGTCTATAGGAGAAGACCATGTTCAAGACTCTGGCGAAATGGTTTGGTGGAGTGTCGGCGACGGTCATCGGCGGTCTGGCGCTCTGGTGGATTACGCAGAGTCTATCGGAGCCAAGCGTATCCGAGGGGAAGCCTGCTGGGACGCAGCCTTCAGTTCAGCCGTCTCGCCCTCCGGTTCGCACGCCGGGCACCGAGTCAGGACAGCTGGTCAAGGAGTCGATGCGGATTACTTCGATGCAGCCGCCTCCGCCGGCCCGGCGATCCATCAGAGCGAAGGAAGGCGTAGAACTTACGATTGCGTATCGTGTCCGAGAGGCGGCCACCCTCGAGCTCATCGTACTCGATGAGCGCAAACACCGGATCGGTGGATTGGACTGGCAGGCTAAGGACGGTACACAGGTCTGGACCGGTCCGGCCGGTCGCCTGATGCGCATGAAGAACCTCAGGGGTTCGGGCACGCTGAGGATTCAGTTCAATGCAGTCCGCGGGCCGGCAAATGTTGCGTTCCTCCGATGTCGCATTCTTCGAGGAAAGCAGGACGGGCAACTCATTTTCCTTGTGGATCGCAAAGCCGAATACTCGTTCTCTTGATGCAGCGTCGATGGCTGCGTGGGAAGTTCTTCGGATGCTCCTATGCTCCCGAGAATATGGTTGAGTCGTCGCCATATCTTCGCGTGAGAGTGGGAGACAATCAGCGCGGGAAGGCTTCGACGACGCCGCCGTCGATGGGGAGTGTGGCGCCGGTGGTGGGAGTTGCATTGGAGGCGAAGAAGACGACGGCGTTTCCGACGTGGCGGCCGTAGACCCTGGCCTTGAGGAGGTTTCGGGCGCGGTAGTATTCGGGCAGGTCGGCTTCTTTGAGGTTGCGGCTCTTGGCGCGCTGGGGGCCGACGGTGGCCCAGAGTCCGGAGGGGGTTTCTTCATCGCCGAAGACGGCGTCGGCGTTGATCATGTTGACGCGAATGTTGTGGGGTGCGAGTTCGATGGCGGCGACCTTGCCGAGTTGATGGCCTGCGGCTTTGGAGGCGCTGTAGGCGCCGAAGTCTTTTCCAGGTCCGAACACATTCTTGCTGGCGTTGATGACGATGTGTCCGCCGAGGGCTTGGGCTTTGAGGATCTTGATGCCCTCCTGCATGAAGAGCAGGTATCCGACGGCGTTGACCTCCATGACGCGGCGGAAGTCGGCGACGCCGAGTTGATCGATGGGGGCGACATGGGCAATGCCGGCGTTGGGGACGATGACGTCGATACCGCCGAAAGTTTGGACGATCTTTGCGTAGCCGTCGCACACACTCGATTCGCTTGTGACGTCCATCGTGAGGCCGATGGCGGTGCCTTGGCCGTGCGTTTCTTCGAGGCGTTGTACGACGGGCGCGAGGCGATCGTCGTCGACGTCAGTCAAAGCGACATGTGCGCCGGCGGCTGCGCAAGAGTCTGCGACGGCAGCACCGATCGCACCGGCTGCGCCGCTGATGACGACGATCTGGCTTTCGAGGGAACGTCGTTCATCGGAGCCGAGTTTGACGCGTTGAATGTCGCGAAACTCCATGTCCCAGAGATGTTCTTGCGGGAGGGGCTCGTAGGGGCCTAGCACTTTGGCCTGCGATTTTACGTCGAGTGTGTGCTGGGCGATGTCGGCGGTGATGCGAGCGGCGCGTTTGTCGGGTCCCCAGGCAAAGAGGCCGGCGTCTGGGATCAGGATGACGCGCGGCGCCGTGTCGAGATTCTCGGTGGACCCGCCGTGTTTCTCGATGTAGTCGCGATAGCCGTGGCGGTAGGCGTCGACGGCTTTTTGGAGCTTGGTGCGGAGTCCGGGTTTGTCGCCCCACGGCAGCTTGTCGACCAGTAGCGGCCAGGGTTTGGTGTGAATCAGATGGTCGCCGGTGAGCGGGCCGGTTCCGGCGAGGTCGGTTTCGCTTTCCGTTTGCAGATGTTGGAGGGTCGCGAGATCGGTGCGCCATTCGAGCACGGAGCGGTGGAAGGGATGATCTTCGTTGCCGGTCGGATGGGCGAGAAGCCCGCGCAGGATTGGGGCGATGACTGTTGCTCGTTTTTCGAGGTCGTCGCGCTGTGTGTTGGACTTTGTCGCGCGGGCCTTTGCCGGCCTTGACGGGGTCTTGCGCTTTCCGTCGAGGAATCGCTCGCAGGCGTCGACCAGTGCGATGTGCTTCTCGTAGGCGGTGCGCGCGTCGTCGGCGAAGGTGATCAGTCCATGGTGGGCGAGGACGATGCCCTCGACATCTCGGTCTTCTTGGTAGAGGTCGGCCACGGCGTTGGCGAGTTCGAATCCGGGTCGGACGTAGGGGAGGACGGCGACGCTGTCGCCCATGGCCTCGCGTGCGAGTTGCTCGCCGTTTGCGTGGTTCGTCAGGGCCAGGATGGCGTCGGCGTGGGAGTGATCGATGAAACGGTGGGGGAGGAAGGCGTGGACGAGTGTTTCGATCGAGGGTGTGGGTGCCGACGCGTCGAAGAGTGATCGGCGCAGTTCGTTGACCATGGCATCGTCGGTGAGGCTGTCGAGGTCGCGAAGGCGAAGGAGTTGCGAGAGGTCCATCGCGGGGAGGCCCGGCGGCTCGAGCCGGGTGAGGTCGAAGCCGGAGGCTTTTACGTGGATGGTTTCGACCTCATTGCCGAGTAGCGTCTGGTGGGTGTCTTTGAGGGAGACGTTTCCGCCGCCGCAGAGCACGAGTGACGGGTCGGTACCGATCAACCGGGCGGCGTAGAGACGGAGGGCGAGGGATTGGGAATGGGCGGAACCCCATTGCTGAATCGTACGTTTGGCGTCGGAGTCGTTCCAGCGGCTTTTCATTGCGGGTCGGGGATGACCTGTTTGAAGGGATCGACGGTGACGGTCTTGAAGACGCCGCCGATGACGTAGGGGTCACGATCGACGGTGGCGCGGGCGTCGGCGAGGCTGTCGGCGCGGAAGACGATCATCGAGCCGGTCGAGCGCGTATCGTTATCGTCGCGCATGGGTCCGCCGAGGACGATGCGGCCTTGCTCCGCGAGCTGGTGAACGTGGGCGAGGTGTTGCTCGCGGCACTGTGTCCTCTTGTCACTGCGGTCGGGATGGTCCCACCCGATCATGATGAAGAGTGGCATGTGCGTGTACTCCTACCCGATTGCCCTCTGGAAGGCGTCCCAGGC
>JAJDDV010000159.1 GCA_029260135.1 Phycisphaerae bacterium
TACCGGCGGCGTCGTCGCTGTTGGCGACGACACGGAGTCGACCTCCGGAGGGCGTGCGATGGAACAGCCGGCGTTTCTGGACAAGTCTCACATGCCGACCGACACGGATCTGCGCGGCGTTCTGGGCCGTGCGAAACCGCACTGGGATCGCATCAAGACGATGGCGCTGGAGGCGGAACCGGAAACCTCGCCCGAGTGGAAGTTCTATACGAAGAAGAGCGGATGGACGTTCGTCGTGCGCGGCAAGCGACGAAACGTGCTTTATCTTCAGCCTGCTTCTTTGCGGTTTGTCGTCAGCTTTGTTCTGGGTGACAAGGCCGTCGAGGCAGCCCAGGAGTCCGATCTACCTGCGGCCGTCAAGAAGCGCATCCGAGACGCCCGCAGGTATCCGGAAGGTCGCGGCGTCAGTGTCGAAGTGACGAAGGCGGGGGACATCAAGACTGTCGAACAGCTCCTGGCGATCAAGATGGGGCGCTGAGTCCGAACGGCGCTGCCAGGGTCGCATTCGGAACGCGATAGATCTCGCACCGTTGCCTTTGGGTGCGATTCCGGCCTACGATTTGCTTGTCTGCGGCGTGGCGGCGAAGTCGCTGCCCAGTTCTCCACCTAGTTGATCGAGAGGTCTGCGAGTTGATCGAGCCCATGGCGATCGGCGTCTGCGGTTGGTGCATTGATCGCGCCGACGCTGTGCGCGGGATCGAAGTGTGCGGGAAGGAGTTGGGCCTTGGTGCCGTGCAGATCGGGTTCTTCACTGAGGCGGCGTTGCGATCGGCGGAGGCGGACGTCATTGCGGCCACGCTTAGAACGTCAGGGGTCACGCTCGTGGGGTCCTTCATCGCGTTTGAGGGTGAAGATTATGCATCGATCGAGCGTATCACAGCCACGGGCGGGTTCATGCCCGGAGATCACTTTGGCGATCGGTTGGCGCTGACAGAGGCGGCGGCGGCGCTAACGGCGGCGCTTGGTGCGCCGCTGCTGGCGATTCATGCGGGGACGGTTCCGACGGACACCTCATCGCCGGTTTACGGCGCGCTGGTCGATCGCGTGGGGCAAGCGGCGGATGCGGTTGCGTCGTACGGTGTGCGGCTGCTGCTCGAGACGGGCCGAGAGCCGGTGGAGATACTGATCGGTTTCATCGACGCGGTGGGTCGCGCAAACGTCGGCGTCAACTTCGATCCCGGCAACCTGGTGATTTATGGCGTCGACGACCCGATTCGCGCGGTGTCGAAGCTCCGAGGCCGCATCGACATCGTGCATCTCAAGGACGCGAGGCAATCGCTGCGGCCCGGCGCCTCGTATGGGAAGGCGGCGTCGCTGGGCATGGGTGACGCTCAGATCGCCAGGGTGGTCAGCCGGCTGCGGACGGTGGGCTACCGCGGGCCGCTGCTGCTTGAAATGCGCAGTCGCGATTCGGGTTTTGGCGATCTCCGCGATGCCGTGAGCTTTGTGCAGTCGTTGCTGTCGCCCGTTGACGGGGCGGGTTCGTCCTGATGGAATGGGCCTTCCGCGCGAGGGCCTGTAGCTCAGCGGTTAGAGCAGGCGACTCATAATCGCTTGGTCGGGGGTTCGAATCCCTCCAGGCCCAGTTCGACCGCGGGTACTCCCCAGCGTTTCCCGTCTGCTTGCTCAAACGGCTTGGTTTGCGCAGAATCTACCGTTGCGGTGGGGAGTTCGTGGGGGCAGGCGGCTTGGAGGTGTCGAAGGATGATCCGCTGTGACGTTAACCGATGTGTCGGTTGCAGAATGTGCGAGGTCAACTGCAGTGATTCACACTTTGGCGCGGTGTCGCCCGCGTTGACGCGGATCCGCGTTGCGAAGATCGAGGAGCTGGGCATCGACATGGCTGTCTCCTGCCTGAGCTGTGCGGAGAAGCCTTGCCTGGGTTGCCCGACCGATGCACTGTCTGTTGGGCAAGACGGCCAAATCATTCTGGATGCCGAGTTGTGCGGTGCCTGCGGTGAGTGCATCGACGCCTGTCCGGTCGGCGCGGTCAGTGGAAGTGGCGGTTCGCCTCTTTTTTGTGATCTTTGCGGTGGTGACCCGGCTTGCGTGGAGAGTTGTCCGACCGGCGCACTGGTTGATGATCGCGACACGCATGTATCGTTGGAGGCATTCATGCCTTTCACGGGTACGCCGGGTCAGAAGCGTGCCCACTATGTCACTTCGATGGCGCAGCCTCAGCGCGAGGCGTGGCTGGCGGGGCGGAGGGTTGACGGATGACGGTCTATCAGGGGACCCGTCTCCGCGTCGACCTCGGCAGCGGCAAGATCGCCAGAACGACTACGCCTGACAAGGGCATCGGCGCGCGCAGCTTCAACAGCGCCACGCTCTTCAACGAGCTGGCCGCGGGTGTCGATCCACTCGGTCCGGACAACATCCTCTGCATTGCCGTAGGCCCGCTGACGGGCAGTTCACTGATCGCCACGTGTCGGTTCATCGCGAGCGCGAAGAGCCCGCTCACGGGATACCACGGTGATTCCGGCGCGCGCGGGTTCTTCGCTCCGGAACTTCGATGGGCCGGTTATGATCAGATCGTCTTCACGGGCGCGTCCGACCGGTGGGTCTATCTGCGCATTGATGACGATTCCGTCGAACTGCGAGATGCGTCTCATCTGGTCGGATTGGACATTACGCAGACCACCGTGCAGTTACGCGAGGAAATGAGTGACCCCGACTTGCAGGTGGCCGCCATCGGACCGGCCGGTGAGAATATGGTGCGGTACGCCATCATCTCGTGCAATCTTTCCCGTGCCGCCGGACGGACGGGGATGGGCGCGGTCATGGGGTCGAAGAAGATCAAGGCCATCGTTGTTCGTGGAAGCAAGCCGGTCAAGCCTGAGGATCCCGATCGATTCAAGCGGGCATGCGCGGAGTTGCGTTCGCGCATCGAGACCCATCCGGAGTTCGAGTCGCGTGGGAAGTACGGCACCACGCGCATTATGGATTCCCTGGCCGACATGGGTGTGCTCCCTGCGTACCATTACCGCAGCGCTTGTTTCGAGCATCTTCAGGATGTCAACGGGGCAGCGTTGCGAAAGAACCATGTCGTCAAAGAGAAGTCGTGCTACAACTGCAACATCCACTGCTCGCGATACAATTTCACGGAGAATAGCGAGGGCGAAGGACCGGAGTATGAAGCCCAGGCCGGTTTCAGCATCAAATGCGGAAATCCAAACCTGGATCTCGCCGTGGAAGCCTCCAACGCCGTGAACCGACTCGGGCTCGATTGTATCTCCACGGCTGAGATGATCGCCTGGTTGATGGAGTGTCGCCACGAGGGCGTTGTTCATGAGAAGGATGTCGATGGTATCGATCTTTCCTGGGGATCGCGCGAGGCGATCACCCGGCTTCCCGAAATGATTGCGCATCGACAGGGCGTGGGGGACATCCTGGCCGATGGGGCGCGACGAGCCGCGCCGTCTTTTGGGCCGGCTGCCGAGGAACTGACCGTACACGTTAAAGGTCTCGAGCTCTTCTCCGCCGATCCGAGAGGCATTAAGGGATACGCGCTGATGAACGCGGTGAATTCTCGCGGAGGCGATCATTACCGCGGGGAACCTATGATCGAGTTGACCGGAGACGAAGCCCTCGCGGTCAAGCGCGTCGGCGATCCCGATGCCGCCCACCGACTCAAAGAGAAAGGGAAAGGCGCCCTCGTGAACTACGCCGAGCACCTCGGTATCTTGTCCGACAGTATGACGATCTGCAAGAACATCTCGAACTGTATGGACGTCGTTGATTTCGAACTGGCGGCGGAGGCCTACTCCGGTCTGTTCGGTCGGGAGATCACCGCGGCGCAGCTTTGGGACGCGTGCAGTCAAACCAGCCAGATCGAGCGGGATTTCAACGTGCGAGAAGGCCTTCAGACGGACGAAGACACGCTTCCTCGTCGTTTTCTTGAAGAGCCTATTCCCGACGGCCCGGCCAAGGGAACGAGGATCGACGTCGGAAGTATGGTTCGCGACTACTACAAGCAGAAGGGCTGGAGAATGTGAGAGGGCAAACCTCATGAAGGACTTGAAGGTCTCCGTCCATACGGTCAAAGGCCACTGCGACCTTCCGATGGAGAAGGGGGACTACTTTCTTCTTCAGGGCGGCAAGGTGTTTATCCCGCCGTGTAAGCACTTCTGTATGTATGCACTGCAGAGCGTTCTTCCGCTCCTTCCCGCTAAGCAGCGGAACATCGTGGAAGCGGACGATTGGCTTCAACGTACGAAGTTTGTTTCCTGCCCTGATCCTGCCGGTGGCGTGATCCTGAGAATCGAAGAATGTCGTCCGGAAGATTGGCACGAGATCAAACAAACAGTATGAGTATTCGCCGTGTGTCGGGCGTACGTTCGCCCGGCCGCCACACGCGGTGCGGGTTTCGCCATTCCGGAGGAATCGCCCATGGTCGAACAACCGAAAGCAGTCTCGCGCCGCCGGTTTCTCGAGAGTTCGTCCGCCGTCGCACTGCTGACGGCACTCGGCGAGCATGTTTGCGCCGCCGATCCACCATCGGGGACGATCCATCCCAAGCGGATTTCGCTCGCCGAGCCCGGCCCGATGCTTCCTCCCGTCCCGGCCATCCTGCTTACGGTGAAAGGAAAGCGAGACGGGTCGGACGAGATCTCGGTTGTGTGGACGTTCGTGGTCAACGGCAAGCCGCCGCAGATCGGTGTCAGCGTCCACGACAGGCACGTCGCGGGTATGTTGATCAAAGAACACGGCGAGTTCGTGCTCAACGTGCCGACCGCGGAAATCGTCAAGCCGTTCGACACGGTCGATATGAACACCGGCAAGATCGCCGACAAGTTTGCGCTCTCCGGTCTAACGCGCGAACGCGCGACGAAGGTAGACGCGCCGACGGTCGCCGAATCGCCGATCCACGTTGAGTGCCGTGTCTTCGATACGATTCCAGTGCCGCCGGTACGAAGCATCTTCCTGGCGAGCGTTGTCGCGACCACCGTTCGAGAAGGCGTCTGCGACGAAAGCGGCCGACTGATTGTCCCGGCTGTTCAGTTCTTCGGGATGACGGCTGGGAGCGGCGAGTTCTATACCATGGGGAGGAAGGTCGGTCACATCGGACAAACGGTAGGGCGGACCGACATCAAGTATTGAACAGGCGTCACGCGGAACTGCCAGCCCGGACCTTTCCCATCTGAAGGTGCAAGAGACGGGGCTCGCCTCGACGCCCAAGCCGCTCGATGGCAGGCGAGGCTGCCGCAGCCAACGGACGAAGCGGAGGCTGAAACGCCATACTCTCGACAGAGCATCGTGACCGTCCGTGCGAGCCTGGTGAGGGCGATAACGCCATCGGTGTCTCAGTGGGACCGAGGTGCCAAGACAGCCACAACGCGGAACGCCTATAGCGTGTAACGTCCAAGCGTAGCGGGGAAAGTGTCGTGTTTTCCGCGTGCGGAGTCGTTCAACACGCTACACTTGAATAGAGCTTGCTCTAGTGTTCGGACACCCTGATCCGGTGTCTCGGCGTCGGCCTCGCGCCGGCCAGGAAAGCGGCGACGTCAGCGGTGTCGACCACCCCGTCGTGATTCAAATCAGCGCGGCCAAGCTCAGCTCGGCCGCTCTTGCGCAAATCGCTGACGGTCACCGAGGTGATCGGCCGGACAGTGTCCAAGGTTCCCTGCCCACAGCAGCAGTCCTTACTGATGGCGTAGAAGTTCATGGAGATGAACGAGTAGTCGAGGGCATCAACAATCCCATCACCGTTGATATCCGCATGCGGAGCCTGTTGGTCGCACGACACGTTCAGCGACATCGACGTGTTGTCGTTCATGATAAACGTGATCAGGTCCTGGATGTCGATCACGTTGTGGTTCGCCAGCGGATTGTCCGTGTCCCAGCCGTCGAGGTTCCCCTGGACCAGCCAGTTTCCGCCAAAGAACGGATCACCCCTGAACGTGGCCTGGTAGACACCGCCGACGCAGGTTGGATAGTCACAGGACCGTATCGAGTGGTGTTTGTCGCGAGCCGTGATGCACGAGAACCTCTCCAACGGGACCTCAAGTTCTTCGATGAGGCGGCCGAGGTGGTCGTACTCTCCCCGGAAGTGCAACTCTCGCTCAAGCACCCTCGGCGCCTGCGCGCAGTCCTCGAACAGCTCGAACACTATGCAACGGGTTACGTCGCCGGCGAGGATCGGCGAGAGTTGTACTGTAACGTCCAGGGTATGGATGTCCTCTACGGTCACGGTCCAGGAATCCTGAGCGACTCCACCACAGGGGCCGAGCCCGGTTGCGGCGCAGGCATAGGTCGTGGTGCCGATCGAGTGCTCGCCTCCGGTCATCGCCAGGAAACTTAGGTCGAAGTCATCCGGAGTTCCGAGTACTCCGTCCGGACCGTGATGAGTACCCGTGCAGGCGAGACTGCACGTGGCGCACGCACTGTTGCAGGTGGGCGGTCCCCATTCGACGATTGCAGAACTGAAGTCGCAGTCCGCGTTGGCTGTCACGTTTCCCGGAACGCTAAGCGAAATGGCATCGGCAGAAGCAACGAGATCGCTGCACTGCGTTAGGGGCGCACATCCTCCGCCGTCAGCGAACGCGGCGAACGTCTGAAAGGGACTCGCACCTGCTAGGCACACGTTGCACGAGTTGCAGCCGCCGATCTTGGAAAAGCTGAACGACGCAAGAGTTGTCTCCTGGCCGGCACCGGGGCTGCCGAGCGGGTCTACGCGGCTCCGATAGAAAACGGTTCCCGCTGCATCGTCCACGACTCTTGCGACCTCGAACGAGTACTCGGCACCCGGCGTAATCGAGTTGAACCGCATGCAGCTGGGGGCATAGAGAAGGGTAAACTGCCCATCGACCACCTCAGTACTCGCGCCCTTGATCACGTTGGCGATGATATTGGCGCCGTCTTCCGCACAGGTCTCCGTGACGTTGACGAACAGCTCTGGGCACACCACGCATGCACACAGGCCGCTGCTACATCCGGTCGCCTCAGACGGGCAATCGATCAGTGGGTCGCCGCTCGGACAAGGAAGGGTCGTCACCTCGGTGTGCATGCACTGTCTTGATCCCGAAGGCCCCACGCATGCGTCGTTCGTACAGGGAAGCCCATCGTTGCAGTCCGCCTGGGTCGTACAAAGATCCTGCGCACGCACTGCAAGGGCGCTTCCGAGGCACCAACTGAAACCTACAGCGAATCCAAATACTGTGCGGAGAAAAGCCCGCAGTGTACGCACTGGTCGTTCTCGTTGGTGAGGACGCGCGAACATGGCGCCATGCCAATAGGAGGCTATCCGGGCTTCTCGGAATGGTCCATGATCGTCGAACAAAGGCATGAGACGAGTGTACCGTTAGAGTGCCGATCGACACAACAGAATTCTCCATCTCGAATGCGTGATGTTATGGATCTATCCGACAGGTGGCTGCAGTTGTACTTTATGCTTGCCCCAAGTCCGTGCGCCCAGCGTTAGTGTCTGAGTTGGCATCGAATCTTGCGGAAGTCGAAAGAAGAAGCGTGCAAGTGAGGGGTTGAAGTATTGTTCCTTTTTGAGTGAGGATACCAAAGTCAAGAGGACTGGAAGGCGACCCGGATGGTCAGACCGCAGCCCCGCAAGGAGCGGCGTTGGATGGCGAGATCGGTCCAAGTCCGATGCGCATGTGGCAAACGAGCGTGGCACTCGGGTTAGAAGAGACATCGTTGCCACATCTTCCGTTGCTGATATGGCGAACGTCCGGCACGCAAGAGAGCAGCCCCCAACGTCAGCGCGCACGGGAGGCGTTCTCGTGACTTGTGCGATCGGCTTTTCAGCTCTTTCTATCTGAGCCCTCTGCGATCCAGGAGCGGGCCGATAGACGGTTCGCTTCCGCGGAAACGCTTGTAGAGCGTCATGGGGTCATCGGTCCGCCCACGCGAGAGAATGTTCTCGCGGAAGGACTTGGCTGTCTTGGCGTCGAAGATGTCGCCCGCCTCCTTGAATGCCTGGAACGCATCGGCGTCGAGCACTTCGGCCCAGATGTAGGAGTAGTACCCGGCTGAGTACCCGCCCGCGAAGATGTGGCTGAAGTATGAGCTGCGATACCGCGAGATGATCTCGGGGATGAGGCCGAGCTTGTTCAACGCGTTGGTTTCGAACTCGAGCACATCGCGCTGAGTCGCGTCCGTCAATGTGTGCCAGTCCAGGTCAAGGAACGAGGCTGCGAGGTACTCCGTCGCTGCGAAGCCCTGGTTGAAGTGTCGCGATTTTCGAATCTTCTCGATCAACTCGTCCGGCATCGGTTCGCCGGTCTCAAAGTGCCGCGCGTACATTCTGAGCATTTGCGGATCGGATGCCCAGTTTTCCATAATCTGTGACGGTAGCTCGACGAAGTCGATCGCGGTGTTGGCGCCGGCGAGTGTTTCGTACGTGCAATCGGTCAGCAGTCCGTGGAGCGCGTGGCCGAACTCGTGGAAGAGCGTGTTGACCTCATCGAACGACAAGAGCGACGGCTTGTCGGCCGTTGGTTTGGTGAAGTTGCCGACGTTGTAGATGACCGGCCGAATGTCCTTGCCGTCCACTTTGGATTGCTGCCGGACTTCACCCATCCAGGCGCCGCCCCGCTTGCTCGCCCGCGGGAAGTAGTCGACGTAGAGAATGCCGAGGTGCGTTCCGTCGGCCTCCTGGACGTCGAAGACGGAGACGTCCTCGTGGTATTTGGGAATGTCGGACCGCTCGACGAATTGAAGGCCGTACAGCTTGGTGGCCACTTCGAACGCGCCGGTGCGGACATTCTCGAGCTTGAAGTAGGGGCGTAGCGCTCCTTCATCGAGGTCGTACTTGGCTTTTTTGACGCGCTCGGCGTAGTACCACCAGTCCCAAGGCGCCAGTTTGAAGCCTCCGCCTTCGGAGTCGATCATCCGCTGCATGTCGGCCGCTTCCTCCAGTGCGCGCTGCAGGGCCGGCTTCCACAACTCGCCGAGGAGCTTGTAGACCCTGCTCGGCTCGACGGCCATGTTCTCTTCGAGCTGGTAGTGGGCGTGCGTGTCGTATCCGAGCAAGTTCGCCCGAGTGACGCGAAGGGCGGCCATCTGAGAGAGGATCTGCTTCGTATCGAGCTCATCTCCGTGGTTGCCGCGGTTGATATAGCCTGTGTAGATTTTCTCTCGCAGCCCGCGGTTTTCGGCGTATTGCAGGAAAGGGATCATGCTCGGTTTGTGCAGCGTGAACACCCACTTGCCCTCGTGTCCGCGCTCGACACCCGTTTCGGCCGCCGCGGTGATCACGCCTTGCGGCAGTCCGGCCAGCTCCGCGCGGTCGTCGACGACCATTTCGAACCGGTTGTTCTCCTTGAGCACGTTCTCGCCGAATCTCACTCGCAGCAGCGAGAGTTCTTCGTTGAGTTTCTTGAGCTGCTCTTTCTTTTCGGGGGGAAGCTTGGCGCCCCCGCGGACGAAGTCTCTGTGGAGTTTCTCGAGGAGTCTGACTCCCTCCGGTGATGTCTGCAGTTCGTCTTTCTGTTGACGGACGGCGTTGATGCGATCGAAGAGTGCGGCGCTGAGACGGATTTCGTCGCCGTGCTTCGAGAGTCGCGGCGCGATCTCCTTGGCGATGGCCTGCATCTCGTCATTGGTCATCGACGAGTTCAACGAGAAAAAAACGTTTCTGACCTTGCTCAGCATGGCGCCGCTACGTTCAAGTGCGACCACGGTATTCTCAAACGTGGGCGCGGCCGGGTTCTCGGTGATCGCCTGCACTTCCTGCCGGTGTTTCTCCATTGCTGCTTCGAACGCAGGCAAGTAATGCGACTGCTCGATGTCGTGGTAAGGCGGGACGCCAAAGGGCGTGTTCCAGGTGTTGAAAAACGGATTGGTGGAACGGCACGCGCCCGCCAACGGAAGCACGATAGCAGCGGCAATCAAAACAAAGCACCTCATCACGGCGACTCCTGGGGCTTGAGTGTAAGACAAAAGCGGACCATCGCCGCTATCGTCGCCGATCGGGCGAGAAACTCAAGGCCGCCGGGTGACCCACTCGTTAGCGAAGCGGCGAGGTGGGGGAGCCGATGAGCGCCGGCGATAGCCATGTATCCATGAAGAGGCTGTTCGTCGTCAATCGCTGTGTCGCATCTCTCGAATCTCTCCTTTGGGCGTCAGCCCCCTCTCCGGGCGGGATTGAAGCCGAGGAGTTCGGCGGCGAGCGGATCGACCCAGAGGCCTTGGAAGAGGTGGAAGGATTCGAGGGGGCTTGGGCCGGTGGTGTCGAGCGGGGCGCCGTCGCCGTCTTCGGCGTGGGTCAGGCGGCCATACGGGGTGTAGCGGTACTGCCGGATAAGGGTTGCGTCACAGGCCTTGGCGAGTCCTACGACGTTGCAGGAATCGCTCCCCCACCTCAGCGCTTCGCTAATGAGGCGGGCCACCCGGGCTACAACGTTGGGGTTGGCGTATTCATTCGATCGGGCAGATGTGGACAAATGGCTCGCGGTCTCTCACGCGAGTGCCAGGACAGTGGCATGTCTCGCTGAATCACCCCCCTGAATCCCCCCTTGGCAAGGGGGGAGCGATTCGCTCGCGTCTTGCTCGCTCAATGCGGGCAGGTCGTGGGCCTTGCGTGAACATCGTGGTCACTTTACCGATGGCGGCCCACTCCCGTTCGCTTCGCTCACCTTGAAGGTCGTAGCGGACGCTGTTGGGATTGTCGACGGTGTCCGGCGTGACCTGAGCCACCAGCTCATCGATGTAGCCGAGTCCGTAGACGAAGCGGCGCCGTCGCCGTCTTCTGCGGCCTCGAGCTTGCCGTAAGGTGAGTAGCGGAATTGGCGGACCAGCTTGCCGGCGCAGGGCGGCGGCCTAGCGCGCGGCGAGTCGGACGGTCGGCGCACGGTAGATGCAGTCTTGCGGGCACGATGCACAGCGTCCGCTTTGTACATCGTGCGCGACCGCACGTGCGGCGGGGGCGTTCCAGATCGTTTGGATGTCGTCCGTGACGAGCGACCCGAGGGCTACGTGCGAATGGCAGCAAACGTAAACGGTGCCGTTCGCTTCCACGAAGATCGCGCTGTCCGGCAGCGTGCAAGGCGCCGTCACCGTCGGTTCGATCGGCAGGTCGGGCAGGACCATGGACAAACGGTCCCAGTGGACATGGAGAGACAGACCGGCCGCCGCGATTCGGTCGACCTGCTCCCGCAGCGCCTTGCGATCGAGAAAATGGGTCTGCATCGTATCGACGCCGATCTCGACGCGATCGACACCGAGCGAGTTCCCCAGCATGACGAGCGCCTCGACCTCGTACTGTGTGTCCGGTACGACGACCATGCCGATGCAGACGGCGAGCTCCGAGCCGCGTTCGTCGCGCATGCGGAGCGTGCGCTCGACGTTGCGAACGACGGCAGCGTGCTGGTCCTGTCCTGTCACTTTCCGGTAGGTCGAAGCCGTTACTGCGATGATCGAGTTGTGGACGCTGCCTCCCGTTCGGCAGAAGACGTCGGCCCAGTGTTGATCGAACATCACACCGTTCGTCGTCATGCGGAGCTTCATCTGCGGGTAGCGGTCGGGCAGGGTCTGCACGAACGGCAGCGCGTGCGGGTATGCGGTCACTTCGCCGCCAACGAGCTGGAGGACGTCAACATGTGGATAGAGCGCGGCGAGCTTCTCACGAAAGATGACCGGGTCCATTCGCTCGGTGAAGTCGGTTTGATAGCAGAACGAGCAGCGCAGGTTGCAGGTCTTGCAGATGACGATCGTGAGATTCCGGATGTCTGACAGTGCGCGTGGCTCTCGCTTCTGAAGCGGCGCGTTCTCGATGAATGACGATCGCGCGGACAGCACCTCGACGGCGGGCGCGGTTCGCCTCGCTTTGTCGACCAGCGCATCCTCGAGGGACGGGTCGCGCGCGCAAACGAGAATGTGTGTCGGTTGATGGTGCTGGAGTGCCTGCGTGAGTGTGGCGCAGTCGCTTGCTCCGTCGGGAGGCTGATCGTCGGCGAAGCCGACCATGGTGCGTTGGCCGCCGGGGAAGCCCCGTTCGGTGGCGTCGCTGACGGCCAGTCGCGCGTTTCGCCCGGCCGGGTAAACGAGAATGCGTGCATCCTCCGGTGTGGCGCGCATGGCGGGTTCCAGAAAGCTCGCTCCACCCGAAGTGGAACGACGCTCACTTAGAACCGACACGGATGACGGCCTGTTGTTCAACAGCGGTGGACCTTTCTGGCCGCGGCGGCATCACCCGTGAAACGTGATGATCGGAACGCGATCTCCGAAGACGCTGACGGCGCGCTGCTCGATGGCGCTCGACTGGTGCCAGGAACTCACCACGACGGCGCCAAACGCTTCTGGGCACACTTCCGTGGGGCGCCGGACGGGCAGTCCGGACGGTGCCTCCGCGACGCTCACGCGATCGTCGAGCACACATTCGACGCGCCGGCCGCCGAGGTCGGCGACTTGTTCCAGCAGCCAGCTGGTGTGTGTACCACTGCCGAAGATGGCCACGGGTTTGCGAACGCCTTGTACGCGCTTTGCCCAAACCTCGCGGACCTTTGCGCGCCGTGCGTCGAGGTTTATCGGGAACTCTTCATCGACGGTATCGGAGAAAATGTGGTGGCTCGCGAATTGTCCGGGTATGGCGACGGCAAAGTAGTGGCGGTTGCCGCGGCCGAGGTCGTCAATCTCTTCGTGCGTCGTCTCGAAGCCGGCCGTCGTGATCATCTGCCGGATCATCGGCGCGTTGTACGACCAGAAGCCGTGGGCACCGGTTGCATAGCGGTCCATGCGACAGAGCGGTTCGCCGCCGTCGTCGGGCAGGTCCAGCGCACTTGTGATGACCAGCGTCTGCCCGCACTGCCGCCGCAGGCGATGCAGCACGGTGAGCGGGCTGATCAGGTGATAGACCAGACCGAGAAAGAGAATGATGTCGAACGCTTCGTCCGGGCAGGCGGTCTCGAGCGACCCGCAGCGGAAGGAGACTTGCTCCAACCCCAGTACACCTGCCAGGAACGTGGCACGATCGCAGACCTGACGGTTGCGCTCGATCCCGACCACGCGATCGGCACCGCACCGCGCGGCCCGGATACTAAAGCCACCATCCGCGCATCCGAGGTCCAAGACGTTTCGGCCGGAAAGGTCGTCGCCCAGTGCGCGCGACAGGCGAGTCGAGAGATGCGCGACACTTCTGTCGACGCGCTCCAGGACGGGGTTGTGGTTGCCATCTTCAGGGAATCGCGTTCGCAGGCCGTCGCACACCTCGACGTCGTGATACCACAACCGCCGGGCGCGAATCTGTCGCTCCAAGGTGCGACGATCCAGACCGGGGCGTGTTAGGTCGTCGGTCATGCGTTTTCCAGGTGAACGAACTTCGAGGTACGGAACGCCTTGGGCGACCCTGCCTCATGGAACTCCACGCAAGTAATTATCGGGTGAGCGGAGCGGTGCCCTCCAGCCGTTCGGGCGCAGAGGACCGCGACTGCGGTGTTTCAGCGCCGCCCGTACGATCTCTCTGCGCGGCATCTGGCAGGTCAGCATCGAGGCATCGTCGGCGGAGACCGAAGATGGTCGAGCCGTCCAGACGACCACCGTCATGAAAGCGAGAGCGATCGATACCGTTCGGCGATGATCGGGAAACACACGGGTGACCGACATGCTGGAAAACCGCCTGAGCGGGTGACGAGATTCTGCCTCTGGCACTGACGCGTATGCGATTCCAGCCCGCGGAGCCCCGAAACTCGAATGAGCGCGAGCCTTCGATCTTGGAGTTCCGTTGTCGATTCTCGTCGTCGCGGGAAAGCGCAACCAAGCCTGAGATTCCTGGAAGACTTGCGATCCACTTCGCCTCCGCCAAACCAGCCGGAATCCAGACGGTCATCCGATCCGGCCTGTCGGCTCGTGCGCATTTATCGATCTCAGCGGTCGCTCTTGGGCGAAGGCGTGGTTTTGCTCCACGGCATTGAAGTTTTCATGGCCATGTGATATTCTTTCAGGAGACTCGGGGATGAGTCGTGCGCGGTTTTTCCGCCGTGTCACGCGTAACGGGGTGCCTCGGAAACAAGTAAGGAGTGGTGCATGCGAGTTCGACACACGATCCATCGAAGAATCCGTGTCATGATGGGGAGCCTGGCCGTCAGCGCGCTGGCTCTCTCTGCGGCGGCGCAGCAGAGCGACTCCATCTGGGCGCGGTTCGATTCGCCTCTTCGCGTGACGGCTGCGCAGGAGGAGGCGCATGTCACGACGGTGACACTCGATGCGATGCGGTACGCACGGATGAAGTCGGCGGAAGAGGTGATCCTCACGGACTTCGTCGTTGACCGTGATCGTCGCGTCGATCTGGCGTTGACTCGTGTCGAGGCGTTTTCGAGCGATGCGCGGATCGTTCTGGGCACCCAAAACGGCGATGTGCCTTTGGCGCAACCCGATGTCGTTCTGCTTTCGGGTTACGTCGTGGGGCACCCGGGTTCGTTGGCCTTTCTAGGGCTGTCACCCCACGGTAGCAACGGCATCGTTCGCGCAGACGGGGAAACGTTCGTCGTGTCGAGCGGTCGACACCCTCGGTCGGGCAGCGCCCGCGTCTACAGCTTGACAGCGATTCCGCCGGGCACGATCCGGTGGCGCGATTTTCATTGCGCGGTCGATGATGCGGTGGCGAAAGGGCTCCGCCTGGAGTCCGAGCTTCAGCGTCGTTCGGTCGTACCGGATCATGCCGATTCCGGCACGGGCGTGAACTGGGTGGTCGAGATGGCGATCGAGACGGACTGGGAGTTCACCGGTTCGCTCTTCGGTGGCGATACCGATGCGTCGGGCGCTTACGCGGCCATGTTGGTCGGCGCTGTCTCAGAGGTCTACATGCGCGATCTCTCGACGCAGGTTGTCATCAGCTTCCTGAGGTTGTGGCCCGACTCGAACGACCCATGGAACGGCAGCGACACGATCGACCAACTCATACAGTTTGAAAACCACTGGCGCTTCAATATGGGAGGCATCCAGCGCGATCTGGCCCACTTCTTTTCCGGACGCGGTCTTGGCGGAGGCGTGGCGTATCTCGGTGCGATTTGCGAATCGTACGGGTATGCCGTGTCTGCCAACCTGGGAGGTTACTTTCCCTATCCTGTGGAGGACAACCATAGTCAGAACTGGGATCTCATGGTGGTCGCCCACGAGACCGGGCACAATTTCGGCGGGCCGCACACGCACGACATGAACCCGGCGATCGATGGATGCGCTTTTGGTGATTGTCGCATTACGCCGAGCGGTACGATCATGAGCTACTGCCATCTTTGTAGCGGCGGAATGGCCAACGTGCTCATGCAGTTTCACGACCGCATGATCAACGAGCGGATCCGACCTTATCTTATGGGCGTGGGCTGCGACATTGCCGCCGGACCGCCGACGTTTCTCGATCAGCCGACCGATAGGACGGCCTGCCTCGGCGGCGTGGCCGAGCTCTCGGTGTTGGTGAGCGGTCAGGCGCCGGTGAGTTACCAGTGGCGCAAGGACGGCGTGGACCTTCCGGGGGAGAGCGGAAGCACGCTCACGCTTGATCCTGTCGTGCCGGACATCGTCGGAAGCTACGATGTCGTCGCGAGTAACGCACTCGGTTCGCTCACGAGTCAGCCGGCTGCGATTGCGACGACGCTGTGTGGTGCGCCGGAGGTTCCCGCATCGGGATGCCGGTTCTTGACGGTTTCACCGCAGCCTCCTGATTCTACCGCTCGCGTCGCGTTGCAGGTTTCGTTGCCGGATTATCCGTGCATCGCTCCGAAGTACGCGGACAGTGCCGGCCGGTTGCAGGATAGGCCGGTCTTCCGCACGAGCGCAGACTGGGGAACCGTCGAGGTTTCGGGTTCTGTTCTCACACCGGATACGACCTATCATGTCCGGGCCGACTTCGGGACACTACAGTCGCCGCGGCTTTCGGATCCGACGTCTGTCGTAACGAGCCCGTGGGGAGACACGGTGGGCGAGTTCACGGGGACCGAATGGTCGCCGCCGGACGGCGTGATTCGCTTCGTCGATGTCCTGGCGCTGGTCGATGCGTTCAGGCATCTGCCGTCCGCGCCGCCTTTGAGCTGGGGCGACATCTACCCGGAATCCCCGGACGGTACGATTACCATCCTCGATATCTCCAGTGCCATCGACGGGTTCAAGGGCTCAACGTATCCCTTTGAACAACCGCAGTGTCCGTAGCGTTCGGGGAATCCGCGTCGCGGATCGTGATACGCATCACGGGCTGTCTGGGCACGGACGTCGTCGACATCGAAGGACGACCACGCCCACAGATCCGATGAGGCAGACCAGTATGCCGATGCCGGCCTTGGGTAAGGCGGGAACAACGGGAGCGGTCGTCTCGATGAAACGTGATTCCAGCGCTTCCCAAAGTTCCGGACGGTCAGCGTCATATCCCAGCGCCCACATTCCGACGCCCTGCAGGTTCGTGGCCGACACAAGGTCATACTTCAACCCAAGGCTCATCGCAGTGTCGAACCAGACTTGATGCCACGAGGTACCATCATGCCAACGGACCCAGGGCGTCTGCGACACGGCGTCCCAGACTGTGCCGTGGGTTTCCGCGTACGATGTTGCGGACGCATACGTGGGATGCCCGACCCATGCCGAGACCGGGCTGCGAGGCTCGGATGACACCGTCGTCCAATGTGCACCGTAGTACGGAACACCGAGGATCAGTTTCTCGGGCGCCCATTGTTGTACGGCCGCGTACTGATTTCGAACCGTGTCGTTGATATTGAACGAACCGCCCGTCAGCGGGGCGACCGGTCCCGTCGTTGAACTCCAGCTTCCGTAAAAGTCGTAGCCCATGATGAAGATACCGTCGCAGCCATCCGCCAGCGCGACGAGGTCCCAAGCCCCGCTCCAGTTGACCGCAGGACCGTCGATTGTCACCTCGCTACCCGGCTGCGCCGCGTGCAAATAGGCCGTGAGTTCCGCCATGAAGCCGGGCATGTGCGTCTGCCAGGACGTCCCGCTCCCCTCAAAGTCGATGTTGAGGCCGTCGGCGCCGCCCTCCAGCATCTTGCCGTGAATATTGGCGAAGAACGTCGCGCGGTCGATGGGACTTGTCACCAGTTCGAGAATCCCGACCGTATCGAACAACGTGGCGACAAGCACGACGCGCACGCCATGCTGGTGGGCCTCGTTGATAACACCCGTCCATGGCCATCCGTGATCATTACCGAGCGTACCGTCACCATTCACTTCAACGGCTGCACAGGCGATGTGCGTCAGGAGGTCGTATCGAAGATGCTCGGAGCTTCCCCAGTAGGGAAGAAACCCGAAGATGGTCGCGGTCGGCGCCTTGGATGGATCTCGTCGCTGCAGTTCAACAATCGGCGCTGCGCTGTTCGAGGTCAAGGACTTCGACGGAGCGATCGTCCGATTCGCCTCCATCGCTCTTCGAAGAAACGAGGGCGGATCGCCAACGCCGCCCCTCGCAACCGCGACGACGAGTGCCAATCCGAGGGCTGGACCGAGTGACAAACGGAGGAGGGCGATCTCGCGTCGACATGGCGTCCGCCGCCGCCCTGAGGTTCGCCGGCAGCATCGGTCGCGCGGCAGCATGGATACCGGATTCTTACACAATCCGACAATTCTCCGCTCATTCAAGGCTTACGGGCCACGAGGTTTCAGCGAACGGCGGAAGAGCCTCGTCGCACGTTGTAGGATCCGCAGGGTCCGTCGAGCACGACCCGTGCGACGCACCACGTGGATTCGTCATCGATGAGTCGTCACGGATCTGTGGATAGGTCAGTATACCATTTCCGGTATGTTCGTTCCAGTTCACCGTCGATCACGCGTGCTGTGAGTGCACGCGCTGGCGATCTCGACACCATTCGCATACGCTGATTTCGGATTCCATCAGCCTGCACCCGTGGAGGATGACAGAACATGTTGAATGCGACACGACTCGGGATCGTCGTCTCGGTTTTGTCCGTCGGATCGGCATCCGGCCAGGACGTGGACTACGAGAGATATCGACTCGACAACGGGCTTACCGTGATTCTCCACGAGGATCACAGCGTACCGGCCGCGTGCATCAACTTGTGGTACTACGTCGGAGCCAAGGACGAACAAGATCGGCGCTCCGGCTTCGCCCATCTATTTGAGCACTTGATGTTCATGGGCACCGAGCGCGTACCCGGTCTGGACTTCGACAACACCATGGAGGCCGGTGGCGGATATAACAACGCCTCGACCAGTGATGATCGCACCAACTACTTCTCCATGGGGCCCGCCGAGCTGCTACCGACCTTGCTCTGGCTTGACGCCGATCGGCTGGAAGATCTCGGCCGCATGATGACGCAGGAGAAGCTCGACAAGCAGCGCGATATCGTGCGGAACGAACGCCGCCAAAGCTACGAGAACCGCCCGTACGGCAAGGCCGATCTGCGTGTTCATGAAATGATGTTCCCCAAGGACCACCCCTATCATATCCCCGTGATCGGGACGCATGAGGACCTCGAAGCCGCCACCGTCGAAGATGTGAAGAATTTCTTCGCCACCTACTACGTTCCCAGCAACGCGAGCCTGGTGGTGGCGGGCGACTTCGACCCCATCGAGATCAAGCCGCTGATCGACAAGCTCTACGGGACGCTCCCCCGGGGCTCGGATGTCGTGCACGCCAGGGCGAAACCGGCGACATTGTCCGAGGTCAAACGTTTGACCATGACCGATTCCGTGCAGTTCGCGCGCACCACGATGGTCTATCACAGCCCGCGCCATTTCGCACCGGGCGACGCCGAGATGGACCTGGCGGCCGCGGTCCTGTCAGACGGCATCTCGAGTCGACTCTATCAGCGACTCGTCTATCAGGATCAGTTAGCGGTCGATGTCAGCGCCTATCAGGGCTCCATGCTGCTGGGTTCGCTGTTCTATATTGAGGCGACCGCCAAGCCGGGGGTCGCACTCGATACGATTGAGAAGGCGATCGACGAAGTCGTGGCGGCGTTCACAAGCAAGGGCCCCACCGCGGACGAGTTGGAGCGGCAAAAGGCCAAGCTCGAGTACCGAACGGTATCCCGCCTTCAGTCCATTCTCGGGAAAGCCGACCGACTCAACGCCTACCAGTTTCATCTTGGCGAGCCCAACTCGTTCAAACGCGATTTGGACCGCTATCGCGTGGCCACGCCCGCCGACGTGCGACAATGGGCCGGGCGCGTGCTGACACCCGAGGCCAGACTCATTCTGCGCGTGATCCCACAGATCGAGACGCCGGACGTGAATCCGCGAGATGCCAGGTTGGCGATCGGCGACGCCCAGCCGTTTTCGCCGCTAGTACCCGAGACGTTCAAGCTCGGCAACGGAATCACCGTGCATCACTGGCAGCGGCGTGAGCTTCCCCTCGTGGAACTGACGGTATTGCTGCCGGCGGGAACGACCAACGACCCCGCCCCCAAAGCAGGTCTGGCGGCGCTGACCGCCGACATGTTGGACGAAGGGGCAGGCGAACGAAGTGCCATCGAATTCGCTGATGCGTTGGATCAACTCGGGGCGAGCTTCAATGCGAGCAGCCGATCTGATGTGACGCTGGTGAGTCTCTCCTCGTTGAAACGCAACTTCCCCAAGGCATTGAATCTCTTTGCCGACGCCATTCTGAGAGCGCGATTCGAACAGAAGGAGTGGGAGCGCGTGCAACGACTCCACGTTCAGCGTCTCGTTCGCGCGCTGGATCGACCGACCTACGTTGCGCAAACCGTGGCCATGCGAACCTACTTTGGCGACGCCCATCCCTACAGCCGACCGAGAGGAGGCACACCGCGGACCGCAGGCAGTGTGACCCTGAGAGATGCCGTGCAGACTCATAAGAACGTCTACCGGCCTGGGCGCGCCGTCTTTCTCGCGGCCGGCGATCTTACCGCGGATGAGCTGCGCGCGCGCCTCGAGCGACAGTTCGGCTCGTGGTCAGCGTCGTCCGCTCCCGCCGTAATCCCGCCGTCCTATCCCGATCCGGTCAACGACGCGCTTCGTGTCGTGGTCGTCGATCGTCCGGATGCCGTGCAGACTGTGATTCGTTTCACGATGCCCGGCGCGATTTACTCCGATCCCAATCGGCCCAAGCTGCAGTTGTTCAACACCATCCTCGGCGGGAGTTTTACGAGTCGGCTCAACAAGAACCTGCGTGAAGTGCATGGATTCACGTACGGTGCGCGCAGTAACTACACGATGGATACCTCCGTGGGTTACTTCAGCGCATCGTCGAGCGTTCGAGCGGACGTCACCGGTGCAGCCGTCGGTGAGTTCCTCGAGGAATTCGCTGCCATTCGCAGCGGCGACATCAGCAGCGAAGAGGCGAGGAAGGCCCGTTCCGCGCGCCGAATGAGAATCGTCCAGTCGTTCGCCGGTTTGCGAGGAATCCTGGGCTCCGCCGCGACGCTTGTGCGGAACGGACGCCCCTTTACCGATCTCGGTGACGAGCTACACGCCGTCGCCGGCGTCGGAGAAGATGATCTCAACCGCTTGGCCTACAACGCCGTTCCCCAGGAAAAAGGCCTTCTGGTTCTGGTGGGTGACAAGTCGTTGATCCTGGAGCAGCTGAAAGGGCTCGACCTCCCCGTTCCGATCGAACTCACGCCCGACGGCGATCCCGCTTCCGGGAACTGACCGGGCGGAATCCCTGTGATTCGACGTTCCGCCGCGTTCGAACGATTGCGCCATCTCCGCACCCGAATCACACCTGATGACTCTCACCTTGTGGGTTTGGGTAGGATTGGATCGAGTTTCGCCAGAATCTTCTTTTTTTTTCAAAAAGAGCGCGCAGTCAGGGCGCAATTAACGCTCTTAGGAGTATGGGAAACTGTGGTAACAGCGCGTTGGGTGACGAGGTCCCCACTCCTCTGAACCGGACACCTGGAGCTGATGGTTCTGCGGTTCGACCCGTCCTGCCTGACCGAACGGCGGAATCGGACGCAGATCAGCGATCCCGTGAAGTTCCTCCGGGGCGCCTCGGCGCGGGGCGGGTCTCGCCCGCTCCCGCCGAGATCGTTCGCGTGCCGTGCGTCATCTGGCTGCAGACGGACCCTTCCGCCCGAGCGGAGACTGACGAGCCCGTGTAGGCGTCAGGGGCGTTTTGCCACGTCTGTCACGCTGTGTCACCGATGGTCAGGGGCCGCACGGATCGCCAATCACCCCGAACGGGTAGGGCATTCCGCGGAAGGCGTCGACGGCGTGCGAGACCTCGGTGATGTTCACAATGCGGTCGGGCACCTGCGGTGCAAAGTCGCATCGCGACTTACTGGGCGCACCGGGGGCATTGCTGAACTTGTCGAGGAGCGACGTGACGTCCATGGGCACGCTCACGACGCCGTCCGGCGGTCCACAGGGCGAGGTTGTGCAGTCTTTGACGATGTCACCCCATCGGCTGGTCGTGACGGCGAGCGCATCCGAATAGCTGGTTTCGGCGCCGGAGAAACAGGTCATGTCGATCGTCTCGATGTCGAAGATGCCGTCGGGCGCGAGGATTTCATGGGCGAGGTGGATCGTTCCCGTGCCGCTCCAGTCGGTGTAGTAGGGCTCACACTGCAGGGTCGCGGTCAAGTAGGTGGGTGATCCGGGGGCGAGCGCGGGATCCACAACACCGGAGTTCTCACTGACGGTCTGCGGCAGGCCGACCCACATGCTGGTTCCGATGAGGCCGTCGTTGGGCGGAGGAAGATCGACGACGGTTACGCGAATCGCGGTCTGGCGTCCGGGGTTTCCAGGTGCAAAAGTGATGGCGCGCGACTTCTGCATCGTGGGGGATTCGGCGGTGACGGCGCCCGGGATGATCGCGCACTCGCACTCGTCGGGAATGCTGTTGCCATTGGTGTCCTGGCTGGTTCCGGCGGCAATGTCCTGATCGTCGGGCGTACCGTTGCCATTGCAGTCGGAGCCGACGCCGAAGGCGAATGACATGGTGGGTGCCGACGCGCTGATCTGCGAGATGCTCAGCTCCGAGTCACTTCCGTCCCACCAGCTCGTGTTGGGCACGGTATCGGGACCGCACTCCGTGTAGGTCGGTGCGGCCCAGAGGTCGTCCGCATCGCCGTAATTCCGGTCGTTCTCGAAGTCCCAGAGTCCGTCCGCCTGGACCAGCGTGACCAGGTAGTGCTGCGAGGGGGTCATCTGCTGCCAGTCGTTGTCGCCGTAGGTGTCGATATGCCATATGGCCAATCCGGAGTCGGACAGCGAGGCGTCTCTTCCTGTTTTTTGACGGTTCTCAAGAAGATAGTACTCGTTGGGATGCGATGGCCGTTCGTATTTGTAGATCGTGTTGACGCCTGACGGTGCCAACAGACCGGTTTGCGGTGCGGACAGAATGGTCGTATCGGTCCAACCGGCGATGTACTTCATGTAAGCGCTGGGCTCGCCTGGGTTGGTGCTGGAATTTCCGTAGCACATGAGGCAAAAGGTTCCGACGCCGGTGGAATCGTATCCGTAGTCGTAGAGGTCGGGCCAGTAGCAGATCATGTGTCCGTTTTCATGGCAGAACGTGCGAAGGCGGAGGGTGCTTCCGATGTCGGTGATCTGATACCTTCCGGTCGACACGCCGTCGGCGTTGAAACTGAGCCATCCGGAATGGGGCCACAGTCCGTAGGACCAGGGTCCGTTGCGCGTTCCGGCGTAGAAGACGTTGACGGCGTCGACCAGTCCGTCGCCGTCCGAGTCGTATTGGCTGAAATCGAAGCCCTGGTTGTCAAGATCGGTCAGAGCGTTCTGCACCATGCTCCTGGCGCGTCCGCAGCAGGCGATCGCCGAGTTGTCGTAGTAGGCTTTGGTCTGTGGTGCACGATAGTAGGCGGTGGGTACGAAGTTGGTGTAGGTGAGGTTTCCGTCGGATACGTCGTAGAAGTAGTCCCGTATGGAGCCGTTGTTTCCGTAGCCGTTGTACCCCACTTGGTTGCAGTAGTCGTTGATCTCGGAGGGACTGATCGTACCTGGCTGGTCCGAGAAATCGACCAGCAGGGTGATGCCCTGCACGTTTCCGTTGTTGGGGGGCGCGAGCGCGGCGACCCCGCCTCGGCCTGCCATTACGATGGCCTTGTCTTCGTCCATTCTGGCGCGGGCGGTTGCGACTTCGGCGAGTACCGCGGACTTGTTGAGTCGCAGATGGCGCATTCCTTCCAGGCTGACGGGAACGGGCTTCTCCGCCCGTATTCCGGTCGAGATGAGTTTGTTACCGTCCTCGGAGACGCGGGCATAACAGGCGGCTCCTGTCTTCTCTTCGCGCGTGAGCGTGTAACCGTCGAGCGATTCGACGATGTGGTAGAATTCATCGCCCCAGAGGCGCACGTCGATCTTGGTCCCGTCCGGCTGACGATAGGAAAAGACTTCGCCATTGACGGCGTCGGCACGGGCTGTCGCAGGCGTAAATAGCACGATCGACACCGTGGCGATCGCCACGAGCGAACCGAGTAGACCGAACATCTGCCTAGAACACATCCTTCAATCTCCTGATAGTGGGAACCCCTTGCAGGCAGTAGTTTAGCACATTCGTGGTTCAGGTTCAAGGCGCCTTCGGTACACGCTCGACGTCCCGGGGCCTCTCTCGGTAGGTCTTGGCCCTGGAACTGTATTGCGCATTCGCCATCCACCTTGAGGGCGTGGGCGTACTTCGGGGCATTTACAGGAGTCTATCGTTGGGCGTGACGTGATACGATGTCCACGTTTCGTGGACGTACGAAATCGGGCCGTCGATGACCGCACGGTTCCATCGGGCGACCCGGGCGACCAGGCTGGCGACAAGTCGCTCTTTGTCCAACTCGGAGAACTGCTCGGGCGACATGACTTCCTCTAGGGAAATGGGCTTGGTTGCACCTGGAGCGACGTCTCGATCGGCGCGGCAGAGGTTCATGCCGATTCCGGAGAACATCGCCTGGATGGAGCCGGCCTTGAGGATCGTCTCGACGAGGATGCCGCCAAGCTTGCAGTCGGCCACGAAAAGATCGTTTAGCGGTTTGAGTTCGACGTGGACGCCGACTTCGCTCAACGTCCGGGCGGCAGCGATTCCGGCCGCTCGGGTGAAGTCGGTGACGTCGACGTCCGCGGTTTCCCGTGGAAACTCGATGACGGTCAGATAGATTCCGGCGTCCCTCGGTGAGGCCCAGGTCCTGCCACGCGTTCCTTTTCCGGCGGTCTGTTCTCGGGCGAGCAGGTATGCGGGTTCTTTCAAGTCGCCGGCGTGGATCAAGCGTTTGGCGGCTTCGTTGGTGGAGTCGACGGTGTCGTAGAGGATAGCTCTCATAACGCCCGATGGTCGCGAATCACTGTGGGAATCGTCACTTTTGTTTGACCCAATTCGGCGGTCGCTTTTCCAGGAAGGCCTTGAGGCCCTCTTGTCCCTCGGTCGCAATGCGTGCTTTGGCCGTTCGCTCGCTCGTCACGGATTCGAGATGATCCCACTTGACGCCGCCGACCGCGCTAAGAATGCGCTTGCACTCTGCGAGGGCTTCGGGGCCGTTGGATTTGAGCGTTTCCGCGATGTCGGCGATCCACGCGTCGAGCTGCTCGACCGACTCGACGACTTCGTTGATCAGGCCGATTCGCCTGGCTTCGTCGGCGTCGAATCGTTCGGCGGTGAGCGCATACCTCCGTGCGGCGCCCGGGCCTATCTTCTCGATCACGAAGGGTGAAATGACGGCCGGTATGATGCCGAGCCGGACTTCGCTCAGCGCAAACGCTGCTCTTTTCGTGGCGACGGCGATGTCACAGGCGGCGACCAGTCCGACGCCGCCACCAAAGGTCGCACCGTGGACTCTCGCGATGACGGGTTTGTTGCAGGCTCGTACGGATTGGAGCATACGTGCGAGCTTTCGCGCGTCTTCGACATTTCCGTCGAACGTGTACTCGACCATACGTTTCATCCAGTTGATGTCCGCTCCTGCGCTGAAATGCTTTCCCTCGGTTTGAAGGACAACGACGCGAACAGCGTCACTGGCGCTGAGCTCGTTGAAGGTTTCGGTCAGTTCCGTGACCACGACGTCGTCAAAGGCGTTGTGCACCTGGGGTCGATGAAGCGTTACCTTGGCGATTTGATCGTCGATGGTGTGACGGACGTTTTCAGTCATTTGGTGTTCTCCCGTAGCCGCGTATGCGGGCTTCATCGAACCGGGTGCATGGAACAAGGCCGCACGCGACGAGGGACAGTGTAAGGCAACGTCGCGCGGGGCGTAAGCCTGGGCGGTGGGCTTGGGTTGACCGGTGCTGTGTGCGATTTCGGACGGTGTGAGCGGTGTGTGAAAACGTGCGATGTCCTTGACGGTGGTGTTCAGCAGAAGCAGAATACGTGCGGTGCGTTGTTCGTCGCCCATTGCGGTCATCGCGGCGGACGGCGTACCCTCAAGGGCCGGAGATTCAACCTGTCGGCGATCCTCGTCGTCGATTGCCGAACCGCACTGTGAGACCATTGGGTGGATGTCGTTCCGCGCGTCGAGAAGCTTGCGTGTTTCCTGGACTATTTGGACGGACTGACAGCTCGTGCCACCGTTGCGGAGCTTCGGGCTCGTCTTCGCTCGCTGGATATCGGCGTCGAGGACGTGTCTGACTACGCCCGCTTTGCGGAGGACGGATACCTTCGCAATCTGATTCGAGAGGGGCCGTGGTATCATTTGCTGGTGATCTGCTGGCGGAGCGGGCAACGCAGCCCGATCCACAATCACGCGTCGTCGACGTGCGGTCTTCGGGTGTTGACGGGTATTGCGACGGAGACCGTGTTCGCCACGACGCCGAGTTCGCAGATCAAGGCGGTGTGTTCGACGGAGATGGCCGCGGGTGATGTGGCGGTGATGAAGGATGCGGACATTCATCAGGTATCGAACCTTCAAGCACAGGGAACGGACCTCGTGACGGTTCATGTTTATTCGCCGCCGTTGCTGCGGATGGGTACCTACACTCTGATGGACGGAACGGTCGGTGAGTTTCGGCCGCAGATTCTCGAGCACTCGTTTGGAAGCGGTATTTGATTGACGGAGAAACCGTGACGGGTGAAGCGGCTCATCTGAGCGGAGGGACGGCGATGGCTGAGCTTCCGGGGTCATCCTCCCCCGGTCCTTCGCTGAGTTCCGATGCGTTCCTTTCGCTGGGGTGCATGGAGGGGCTCTTTGATTCGATCGTTACGCCGGCGCGAGCGCCTGAGAAGGCGGCTCGGGCCGCGGCGGCGCTTCGACCCGGGTATGTTCTGGCGATCGGCGTGACCGGGTTTGCCTATTTGCTGCACTTCGCGCCGATTGTACCGTTCACCGTCGCGAGTGAGGGCGGGGTACGGCATCCGGTCAGCGCCGCGATCATTGCGATTCTGATCGGTCTGCTGTTGCGGAACACGATGTCACTTCCTGATTCGGTGAAGGTGGGGTGCAAGCATGCGGTGAAGCGGGTGATTCCGCTGGCGATCGTTTGCATTGGAGCGGGGCTGAATCTGGCGGATCTTTACGCGGTCGGCGGCACAGTGCTGGCGATCACGGTGGTATCCATTGGGGTGGCGGTAGGGTTGGGGTACGCGTGTTCGCGATTGCTGGGGCTGGGTCGTAAGACAGCGGTGCTTCTTGGGGCGGGCACCGGTATTTGCGGTAACAGTGCGATCGTGGCCGTTGCACCGCTGATCGATGCCGAGGACGACGACGTCGTACTTTCCGTGGGGACGGTCAATCTGATGGGGCTTCTCGCCATGCTGGCGTGGCCTGTGGTGGGGGGGTGGCTGGAGATGGACGACGGCGCGTTCGGCGTGTGGTCGGGCACGTCGATTCACGCGGTACCGCAGGTGGTTGCTGCCGGGTTTGCCTACGGGGCAGATGCGGGGACGATGGCGACGCTGGTCAAGCTCGTTCGTGTGGCGTTTCTGGCGCCGATGGTGTTCGCCCTGGCTGTGGTCCACGCGAGGCACCGCGGGGTGGGGGCGTCGGGCGACGGCGGCCTGACGGTTCATTACGCTCGGCTGGTTCCGTGGTTTGTCTGGGGTTTCATGGCGTTTGCCCTAGTCAATACGTTTGGCCTGATCCCGACGCTTCATTTTGATCTGGCAGAGGTGATTTCGGGGGAAACACGGCACGTCAGCGTGTCGGTGGGGGCGGGTCTGAGTGTGGCGGGGAAGGTCCTCCTGACCATCGCGCTGGCGGCGATCGGGCTCGAGGTGAACGTCCGGCAGTTGGGTCAGGTCGGCGGTCGAGCGATCGCGGCGGGGCTGTTTTCTACGGCTGCGCTCGGTGCTTCAAGCCTTTTCCTCATCACGATCTTTCTGTAGAATCACCGCTCTCGATGCTGACGAGAAACACGCGATTCGGCGCATACGCGTGAACCAGGCGCGGATCGAAGAAAGGTGGAAACTCATGATTAAGTTTGGACCCGGTAACCTGCGCATTCCTAAGTTCGAAAAGCCGGTCTATGTGGTGGCCGGCGGTCTGACGGATTTTCGCAAGAAGTATCCCGAGAAGAACTCGAGCGAGCTATGTACGGAAGCCCTTCGCATGGCCGTCGAGGAGAATGACCTGAAGGTCGATCCGGAGTATGTTCGTCGCCGGGTCAACTGGTGTGTGTATTCGCAGTTTGCGGATCACTTCGGCGACCAGCTTCTTGCCGCGGCGAAGATCCACGATTACCTCGGGTTCGACCCGTTGGGCAACATCGAAGTGAAGACGGGCGGCGCGACGGGCGGTTCGGCGGTGTTGGCGGCTGCTCAGGCCGTGGCGTCGGGGTATGCCGATTGCGTTCCCGTTGTAGGTTGGGAACGCATGGACGAAGTGTCGACGAAAGTCGGCAACTCCTATATCGCCAGCGCGGCGTGTAAGGACTTCGAGAGCGAGCTGGGCTGGATGTATGCGGCGTACTACGCTCTGATGGCACAGCGATATCAGTACGAGAACAATGTTCCGCAGGAGACGCTGGCCAAGATTGCCTGCAAGAACCACGAGTATGCTCGTCACTCACCGTATTCACAGAATCCCGGTAAGTACTCGGTTCAGGACATCCTCGACAACGACGTGGTTTCCGATCCTCTGTCGTTTCTGGAATGCTGCGTGATGAGCGTTGGTGCTGCGGTTTTGATTCTGGCCGATGAAAAGACGGCGTACGAGTTGACCGATCATCCGATGAAGCTCTCGGCGATCTGCGGCGGTACGCACACGCTTCGTACGGCGGATCGGCGGCACATGCCGATTCTTCTTCTTCCGAACGAGACGGAAGAGACGTACAAGGACTACTTCACGGGTCGGCGGCACGAATGGCCTGGATTCAGCTCGTTTCTGGCGTCACGTATGGCCGCTTATCTGGCGTACAACATGGCGGGGATCAAGGACCCGGTTGAGGATTTCGACCTCCTGGAAACGCACGATGCGTTTACGATTAGCGATATTCAAACGTACGAGGACATCGGTTTGCGACCCTACGGACGAGGGCGAGAGTTCATCGAATCCGGAGATGCCTTCATGGAAGGTCGCCTCCCGACGAACCCGTCCGGCGGATTGATCGGTTCGATGCACGCGGTGGGAGCCACGGGGATTTTCCAGTTGGTCGAAGTGCTTTGGCAGATGCAAGGCAACTGGGACAAGTTCCATGCGGACCCCGAGCGGTGGTCTCGCTACGGCAAGAAGAAGCCCGACGATTTCCGCAGCCTTCAAGTTCCGGGCGTCAAGCGGGCGTGTGCGATCTCGCACGCAGGGACGGGTAGCCATGTGACGTGCGCGATCATGGAGAAGCCGTAGTTGTGCTCCGTCGCACGCACGAGCGATCGGAGCGGGACGTGGCGCGGCGAATCAAGATAGTACTTCGCGGGCTAGCAACCTGCGGCTTTCGGATTGACTCAGAAAGGTTGAATCATGGCCATTGAACTCAACGGCACAACGGCTGAGATCCTGGGCGAGGACCCGTTGGTCATCAAGAATCGGAAGGACTGGTATCATATCCATTCGTACGGTGGATGGGGTAAGTTCTTTCAGGGCCTTCTCGAGAAGAAGCTCCTTGCCACGCGTTGCACGAACAGCGCGTGCGGGGAGAATCGTCTGTGGCTGCCGCCGCGGTGTGAATGCCCCGACTGCTGGCACGAGATGGCGTGGGTCGAGGCGCCTACGGTGGGGACGATCTTCACGCACAGCGTGGTGCTCTATCCGGGGGCGCCGTTTCGGGCGAGCACGCCCTGCCCGCTCATCAGTGTCGAGATTGAGGGCGTGTGTACGAAGCTGATGAGCTATCTCAAAGAGGGAAAGCCCGAGATGGGCATGCCGATCAAGGCGGTGTTCAACACCGAGAAGCCGACGAACACAATCCTCGATCTCGCGTGGGTGCCGGCGTAGGTCTTTGAAGCCGACGGTGCCGGTGCTTCGACTCGGTCAGGTGAGTTCAGGCGGTCACTTGGATTGGCCGTATCTCGGGCAGGGCCGACGTCGAGATGGGGTGGCCGCGGCGTAGCAAGGCATTGAAACCACGAAAAAACGCCCGTCCCCAAGGACGGGCGTTTTGTCATTCAACCTTCGGTTGCGACCGTTCGGCCGGGCCGTGCCATCAAGCGGCGGGGGACGATTTCTTCTTCTTCTTCTTTACGGAGCGTTTTCCGCCCTTTCGTTTGTTTCGCTCAACGGTCTTCTTGCTGCCGCGGTCAGTCTTCCTGCGCGCGACGGTCTTCTTCTTGGATCTATCCCCTTTGGCTCTGGCAGTTCGAGCCCTGGTGGTCGGCGCCGCTTTTGGTCCACGATCCTTCTTCTGCCGAGCGACGGGACCGCTCTTAGTGTCCTGAGCGCTGCTGGATCCCGTGTCCCTGAAGAAGGCGAACCACCCCCCCGCGCCGAGCGCCATTGCACCTAGTATGGCCAGGAGAACTTTCTGTCGTCTTTGGTCGTCCACGAATGTACCTCCCTCGGCGCCCGGACAAGCGCCGCTAGCACCACCACGCCAGAAGCCGAGTATCTTCTGGTCGGCCTTTCATGTCAAGTTTCGCGCTGCGGGGCGGCGCCAATGTCGAGCATCGACGCATGCCTACCTCGGCACTACCTCATTAGACGCGTCGGGCCGCCCCTTGGTTCTTCGGAAAACGGGATGAATGTTTGTAGAAAAACTAAATTATGACGTTATGTCTGGTGGTTTTTGAGGTCTGCGCCCTCTCCCAGACTCGGGCGAGCTCTCGGAGGCCGGTGCCTGGCGTGTGTCTCCAGATTCGCTGGTGAGCGCGTATGAACGCGATGGCGTCCGGTTCCTTTCTGGCGAGTTGTCTCAGTATCGTGCTCACGTCAGTCTCCTCGCTTGAAAATACGAGGCCGAGGGTGTCTCCTGGCACGGATGATCGGAGTTGGCGCGATCGTGCTGGATTTGACCTTGGCAGCCGTCGATGTTAAGGTGGCGAACGGCTCGGCGGGCTCCTGTGTCTCTCCGAGTCTCACAGCACGGCAGAAACTCTGACATTCGGCTCCTCGCGGAAGGCGCGGGACGGTTCGTTTCGCCCCTTCGGATCGCGCTTCCCGCCACGAGCCCGTGAGGAATGGGCGTGAGTGACGCGGACCTTGTAGCCCGGGCGGAGGAGATCACCCGGCATGTATTCCACAATCCCGATCTTCTCATCACCGCACTGACCCATTCATCCAGAGCGCCGGCACGTCTGGTGAGTAACGAGCGTCTGGAGTTTCTCGGCGATGCCGTGCTCGGCATGGTCGTCTGCGAAGAACTCTATCGGCGGTTCCCGGATTGGCTGGAGGGCGACCTGACGAAGGTCAAGTCCGCCGTCGTCTCGCGGCGCGTTTGCGCGCAGATCGCGGATGAAATCCAACTGACGGAGCTTCTGATTCTCGGCAATGGAATCGACGGTCAGGGGCGTCTACCGACGTCGCTTCGGGCTGCGGTGTTCGAGGCTGTCATCGGCGGTCTGTTGATTGACGGCGGTCATGCTGCGGCCAAGCAGTTCGTGCTCGATCACGTATCGGATCACATCGATACATGGGCGGCCGAGGAGAACCGAGACAACTTCAAGTCCGCGCTGCAACAGTATGCTCAGCGATGGCTGTCCACAACGCCGTACTACGAATCGCTCGACGAAAAGGGACCGGATCACAGTAAGTGCTTCGAGGTTTGCGTGGTTATCGATCGGCATCGGTACCCCAGCGCGTGGGGGCCCAGCAAGAAAGAGGCCGAGCAGGAGGCCGCTCGTCGAGCGATGGAGATTCTTCAGGCTGAGAACGAAGAATCCGTCAGGCAGACGGGTACCTGACATATCGGGCACCTTGAGGCGCATATGGTCCCAAGAGACGGCCGTCGACACCTTCGGCCCGAGGTCCATGGCCGTTCTTCTTTCATCCATTCTGCGGCTGCAGCCGGTCTTCTCGAGACCCTATCCGAGGGCTTCCGAACGTGTGGTACGTTTTCAATAATGTGCCGCCCTATTTGACTCGGATGCGTGCAAGCGCGAACTTCGGAACCTGCGAAGATGAGATGTGAGACGGGTCTGATCTGCGGCGCCGGAGTTGCCGTGCCATGGCGGCGAGCGAAGTTCATGTTGTCACGGGGGCGTTCGGTTATACAGGGCGGTATATCGCCCGGCGGCTGCTGGAACGTGGCGTCCAGGTGCGCACGTTGACCAACTCGGCGAAGAGACGTTGTTCTCTAAGTGGTCAGGTCAGCGTCCTCCCCCTTTGTTTCGATGATCCGGATCGACTCGCCGACTCTCTTCGCGGCGCGACGGTTCTCTATAATACGTACTGGGTCCGCTTCAACCACACCACGTTCAGGCACGCGACGGCTGTGCACAACACACTCCGGCTCTTTGAGGCGGCCCGGCGAGCGGGTATCCACCGTGTGGTCCATGTGAGCATTACGAACCCCTCGCACGATTCGCCGTACGAGTATTTCCGAGGCAAAGCGGTTCTCGAGCGGGCATTGATCGCGTCGGGACTGTCTTATGCCGTTCTCCGTCCCGCCGTCGTCTTTGGGCGGGAGGATATCCTGATTAACAACATCGCCTGGATTCTGAGGCGTTTTCCGGTCTTCGGGGTGTTCGGCGATGGGGGATACAAGCTCCAGCCGATCTACGTGGAGGACCTGGCGAACCTGGCGGTGACGGAGGGGCTTCGTGACGCTGATGTCATTGTCGATGCGATCGGTCCGGAGACTTTTCGCTATCGCGACCTCGTCCGCCAGATCGGGAGCATCGTCGGCGTGAAGAGGCCTGTCACAGGGGTCCCGGCAGGGGTCGGCTGGGCGATTGGGTGGGGGATCGGCAAGGTCCTTGGCGACGTGGTGATTACACGCGAGGAGATTGGTGCCTTGATGGCCGGGCTGCTGCACACGAAGTCGTCGCCGGTCGGTTCAACATCGCTGACCGAGTGGGCGACTCATCATGCGGCGTGTCTGGGCCGTAGATACCACAGTGAGCTTGCGCGCCGGAAGGACCTGCACACTCCCTACGTCACGGTGTCATAACCGGTCGTTGCGGACGGCGTGATTCGTGTGTTGTCAAGCGAGTATGGCTTCGACGGTGTCGTGGCTGTCTTCGTATTGCTCGCGGATCTCGCTGAACTGTTCGAGGCAGTTGAGGAATGCGTGTACCAGTACGGGATCGAAATGTGTTCCCGCGTCGCTGCGGATGATCTCGACGGCTTCCTGGTGCGAGCGGGCCTCCTTGTAGCAGCGACGGCTGGTAATGGCGTCGTAGGCGTCGACCAGCGCAATGATTCGGGCCGCGAGGGGGATGTCCTGGCCCGCCAGTCCGCGTGGATACCCTGATCCGTCGTATCGTTCATGATGGCAGTGGGCGATGTCCACGCACATCTGAAGCAGTGGGACCGGGAAGGTCGGATCGACGGCACGGGAGAGCACACGACGTCCAATCTCCGTGTGCGTCTTCATGATCTGGAACTCTTCGTTCGTGAGCGATCCGGGCTTGGTCAGAATCTCGTCCGGGATACCGACCTTTCCAATGTCGTGCATGGGTGCGGCCTGAATGAGGCATTCGACGAAGTCCACAGTAATCCTGGCGGCGTAGGGGCCACCACGCCCGAGCTGGTCGGCCAGGAGCCTGGCGCCTCGGGTCACGCGCTCCAGGTGCATCGTCGTCTCTTCGTCGCGGAACTCGGCGAGGTGGCCTAGCGTCTGGAGCAGGACGCGCACGGACTGTCGCATTCGTTCGCTTCGAAGCATGTTGATCAAGGCGATCGTCGCGGCGTCCGCGACGGATCGGATGCACTCGATCTCCTCCTTGGAGAACGGCGTGTCGTCCTGTTTCTCGGTGACGTTGAGTACGCCGAGGATGCCTCCCGGTGTGTTGACGGCCGTGGAGACGAGCGGTGTGCTCAAGAACGAATCGCGTCCATAATCTCGCGACGCTTTGGCGCCCGTGTCATAGGTTTTTGCGGCCAGTGTCTTTCCGCTCTGAAAAACCTGTCGCGTGATGCCCTCGAGGTCGGTCACGGGGACCTTTGCAACGACGATGGGATCGATCCCGACCGCGCGCTCGCATACGAGGAAATCACCGGTGGCGTCGGTCAGGAAGAGTGAGATGCGTTCCGCGCCGGTGGTTTGTGCGACGCAATCGATGAAGAGATCGAGTATCTGCTCGCGAGAATCCGCATGGTTCAGGTCGCGCATGAACTCGTAGAGTTCTCGGAGGCGTTTCGTAACGGTGCGAACCTCTTCTTCCAGCTCGGTGTTGAGGTGGTCGAGATCGCGACGCGCGCGAGCCAGCCTGAAGACGGTCTGTACCCTGGCCAGCAGTTCGGCCACGGCGAACGGTTTGGGCAAGTACTCCTGAGCGCCCGCTTCGAGTCCGCGGACGATGTCGTCGGCGCCCGATCGTGCAGTCAGCATGATGACGGGGATTCTGTCCGTCCGGGGATCGCTCTTGAGCGCTTTGGTTGCCGCGATTCCGTTCATCACGGGCAGGCCGATGTCCATGATGATCATGTCCGGCTGCCGCTGGGTGGCAATGTTCAGCCCCTCGCCGCCATCCGTGGCTTCGATGACCTCAAAGCCGGCGGCTCGCAGGTGTGCGCCCACAATGAACCGGAGTTCGGCCTCGTCTTCGACGAGCAGAATCGTGCCCTCGGGAAAGATCGCCATGTACCGCCTCTCGTTGGGGGCCCGTATCGCGACCGTGCGCGTTGACAGCCCGTGTGTGTCCATCGGCAGCTTGTTGGACGAAGGTCATTTAGCGACGTTCCGTGGCGGCCTTCGTCGTGCAGGTCCGAAAATGGTGAGTCCGGGGACATCGCGACGCGTACCCTTCGACGGTTGACAGTTGAACCGGTGAGGATACGCTGCCTCGGTGCAGCGGTCCCCGTGGCACAATTGGATAGCGCGTCGGCCTCCGGAGCCGAAGGTTTCAGGTTCGAATCCTGACGGGGACGTTGTCCGCCGACCGCCGCGATTCTGGTGGGCGTTTTCCTATTGTCGGGCGTCAAACGGGCTTGAACAGGACGTTGTCTGACCGTTGCCCGGTCCCTGTCTGTTTTTCGGACGACGCTCCATTTACGGGCGACTTCTGCCGCTGCTTCGACCGCCGGGGCCGGGCCACTCGATTCCCCTCGCCTCTGCTCGTTTCATCAGAGCGGCTTTGTAGACTCGCGCCTGAGCCATTTGATCTGGGTTGGCTGATTCGGACTTGGCCTTTCGTTCTTGCCGCGTCCACACCTTGTTGGCGCGTTTCTGGGGTCGTTTCTGTTGGGTCGGTTCGTCAGTCTTCTTCTTTTCCCACTGCACCACCCACTGGTCGAGGTGCCGATCCAGTATCGTATCGCGATCCGCCCGGTCGGCGTCCAGATACTCATCGATCCGGCTCTCCACCATCCGGCTGTACGCCTGCTCTTTGTTCTTCACTACCTGCTGCCGTTGCTCGGCCGTCAGCCCCCGATAGTGCGATGAGGAGAACATCGCCTTCATTTCGTCCGGTTCGTTCATCTTCTGCTGGATATTCTCGACGTTGAACGCCTCGGGAACTCGTGGGCCAACGTCTCGCGATTGGCCCCAGACGACCCAGGCGATGCAGACGATCGTGACAAGCCCAGCGCCCAGCAGAATCCGCGTTTTAGGAGAAGACATTGGATCGTTGCTCAGCGTCGTCGGCTACGGACCAGATGACCAAGGAAGCTCGACCGGTAACACCGTCGACCGCAGTATACATTTCGGCTGGATCACGCGGAAGATCGAGCCGGCGGGCTGCCTTCCCGAGGCGTGATTCGCGGGCTCGAATGCTGACGGGAAGCCATCTCGCCCTGCGCGGGTGCGCCGTGCGCGTTGGGCTCGCTACGACTCGCGCTGTCAGACGCCGAGGATGAATCGGCCTCTGCGAGCCCGGGCCGCGGGTCCTGGCGTTTGACGGGTTGCCCTCCGGGGCTGAAGGTTTTAAGCTAGGCTCGTAGCGCGGAGGTTGGAGCAGACCGGCGAGCGGTGGCGGCCTTGCTGTCGCGGTCCGGGAGGCGCACGCCGGAATCAGGGAGGAGCCATGATGGCCGCCAAGCTCAGTGGGATTGTCCAGGGCGACTGCCTCGAGCTTCTTGCCCGCCTCAAACCGGGCTCGATCGATCTCGCTTTCGCCGACCCCCCCTTCAATATCGGGTACGACTACGACACGTACGACGACAAACGTTCTTGTGAAGACTACCTCGGCTGGTCGAGGAAGTGGATCGAGGGCGTCATCCGTGTTCTAAAGCCGGACGGGACGTTCTGGCTGGCCATCGGAGACGAGTACGCCGCCGAGCTGAAGATGATGGCTACGCGAGAGCTGGGTTTGACGTGTCGAAGCTGGGTCGTGTGGTATTACACATTCGGCGTTCACTGCAAGACGAAATTCACGCGTTCCCACGCGCACCTGTTCTATCTCGTCAAAGATCCGAAGGCGCATACGTTCAACGCCGACGAGGTCCGCGTGCCCTCGGCCCGACAACTGGTCTACGGCGACAAACGGGCGGACCCCAAAGGCCGCATGCCCGACGATACGTGGGTCCTCCGTCCGCAGGATCTGCCGGAGGGATTCACTGCCGACAGCGATACCTGGTATTTCCCTCGCGTGTGCGGGACGTTTAAGGAACGGGAGGGCTTCCACGGCTGTCAGATGCCCGAGCAACTCCTCGGGCGGATCGTGCGGGCGTGCTCCAATCAGGGCGATCTTGTCCTCGATCCGTTCGCCGGAAGCGGAACGACCCTGTCGGTGGCGAAGAAGCTGGACCGTGAGTTCGTCGGATTCGAGCTGTCCAAGGACTACGTCAAGGCGATCGGGGATCGGCTTCGCAAAGCCGAGGTCGGCGATCCGCTTGACGGATTCGCCGATCCGCTGACGAGCGCACCCAACACGGCCAACGGGACGGTTCGGACCGTCGATGGGCGGCGCAAGAAGCGGAATGGACGGTCTAATCCGGCGCCGTCTGAAGAGTCGTCCGAGCAGTCGACGCTGTGGGCATGACCGGTGAGAGGCTGACGCGGTGACGCGCGGCGAGCTCAGCGTTAGCGGGCAGGCCTTCTCGATCAATGCTCGGGAATTGTTCGCGCGGGAGCATACCGGTGCTCGCCCGCCCGATACACTGACGGCGATGAACGCCTACCACGGTCAACCTGCGACGGGGCCTATCGACGCGGTCGTTACGTTGCCCGGTTCGAAGAGCATCACGAATCGCGCACTGATCGTCGCCGCCTTGGCCGATGGTCACAGTCTGCTGGCGGGTGCACTTCTGGCGGATGACACGCAGTTGATGATCGAGGTCCTTCGAACGCTGGGCGTGCCCGTCAGCGTCGATGAAGCGGGCGGTGTGGTGGAGGTCACCGGGTGCGGGGGGCATATTCCGGTCGAAGAGGCACGGCTCTACTGCGGCAATGCCGGTACGGTGATGAGGTTCGGTACGGCACTGGTCGCGCTGGGGCAGGGGCGATACGAACTCGACGGCGTGGATCGCATGCGTCAGCGCCCCATCGGCGGATTGGCTGAAGTTCTCAGCACGCTGGGTGCCGGCATCGAATGGCTTGGCGAGGAGGGGTTTCCGCCTCTGGCGGTCCATGGGCAGGGCCTCCGGGGAGGTCACGTGTCGTTCGACGCGCCCGAGTCAAGTCAGCTTGTCAGTGCTCTTCTGCTTGCGGCGCCTTACGCGTCGCGGGATGTCCTCATCGATGTCACGGGGGCCGTACCGAGCAAGCCCTATCTGAGAATCACCACATCGATCATGGATCGATTCGGCGTGTCGGTGGTCGAGCAGTTCGAGCGCGACCGCGCCCGGTTCATTGTCGAATCATCCCAGCGCTATCGGGGCTGCACGTACACCATCGAGCCGGACGCCTCCAACGCGACCTACTTCCTGGCGGCGCCAGCGATGGCGGGGGGGCGGGTCACCGTCGAGCGGCTCGGTACCGAGAGTATTCAGGGGGACGCGCGCTTCGTTGACGTTCTGGAGAAGATGGGATGCCGGATTGATCGGGCGGGGGATCACTTGACCGTTCACGGTCCGGAGGAAGGTGATCGGCTGCGCGGCATCGACGTCGACCTGAACCAGATGCCGGATACGGTTCAGACGCTGGCCGTGCTGGCGTTGTTTGCGGAGGGGGCCACGGTGATCCGCGATGTCGCGAATCTTCGCGTTAAGGAGACCGACCGGCTGGCGGCGCTGAGCCGTGAGCTAACGAAGCTCGGCGGGCGGATTGAGGAGCGTCATGACGGGTTGACGATCCATCCACCGGCGTCGATCTCGCCGGCAACGATCGACACGT
The DNA here is from genome assembly GCA_029260135.1 of Phycisphaerae bacterium. Taxonomy (GTDB): domain Bacteria; phylum Planctomycetota; class Phycisphaerae; order UBA1845; family UBA1845; genus OFTM174. Next base: position 37,549 of record JAJDDV010000159.1, read on the forward strand.
ACGACGATCACCGAATGGCGATGAGTTTTTCTCTTGCCGGGCTGAAATCTTCCGGAATCGTGATCGACAATCCTGGTTGCTGCACGAAGACCTTTCCCGACTTCTTCGAGCGATTCGGGTGTCTCACCGCTCGCGCATCGTGATATCAGGGTCTGGAGGGGCGATGGCGGATCTCGGCGTGGCATCCCGGGCCGATCGGACCTCTCTGTCGCCGGCACTGATCCCCCCAGGCGGTTTCAAGTTGATCTGAGCAACGTCCCGATAAATGAGCAAGCACGGTAGAATTGTGTCGACTGGAAATCGGGGTCGTCGTTGTGGCGGACATTCTGGATCAAAGCGAGGTTGATGCGCTGCTCGCCGCCGTCGAGACCGGCGGTGTGGAGACCGCGGAAGCGACGCCAACGCGCGCCGACCGGTCGAGCAAGGAAGTCCATTGCTACGACTTCAAGCGCCCGGAACGCGTCAGCAAAGAGCAGATGCGCGCGCTCGAGGGCATTCACGAGGCCTTCGCTCGCAACCTGGGTGCGTCCCTCTCGGGTTTCCTTCGGACGATCGTCGAGATTCGCGTGGTGACGACCGAGCAGCTCACCTACAGTGAGTTCATCCATTCACTTCCCAATCCAACGAACTTCAACCTTCTCACGGCAGAGCCGCTCGATGGGCAGATGTGCCTGGAACTCAGTCCGCTGATCATCTATCCGATCATCGACCGATTGCTCGGGGGCTCGAACACCGAGCTGTTCATTCCGCAGCGTCCCCTGACGATGATTGAACAGCGTCTCGTCGCACGAATTACCGACCGGGCGTTGACTTGCCTGACGGAGGCGTGGACGGAACTCGTCGAGGTGGAATTCAAGATCACCGAGGTCGAGAGCAATCCTCACCTGGTGCAGATCGTCGCCCCGAATGAAGTCGTTGTTGTGCTCGGATTCGAGATCAAGACGTCCGGGCGGGCGGGAACGATGAGTCTCTGTGTGCCGTTCAACGTCATCGAACCCGTGATGGGCAAGCTGCTCTCGCAGGGATGGTTGGCGTATCAGCGGCAAACCGCCCCCGAGGATAGATCCGAGGAAATTGCGCGGGGGCTCGGTGTGACGCATGTCGACGTTGTCGGCTATCTTGCTGAGACGACGATCACGATGGCGGAGCTATTGTCACTGCAAGTCGGTGACATCATCCAGACATCGAAGCCCGCCAACGGGGAAGCGATCATGCAGGTCGGCGGCGAGAACAAGTTCGCGGGCAGGCTCGGCCGGCACAAAGACAACAAGGCCATCAAGATCACGCGCCAAGCTGAGGTCGAAGAGCGACTCTAACGAGACGTGCGGACGTTCCATCTTTCGTGCGTGGCGAATTCGCCGATTATGTCATCCGTCCTGCGACGCCGCCGGGGTCCTTCGCGAATCGGCGAGCGGTTTCGGCGCTGATCCTCCCCGTTGCGGCCAATCGCTGCAGGTCTTCATCGAGCGTCGACATGCCGTCTCGCTTTCCCGTTTGGATCGCGGATTCGATCGAATCGATCTTTCCCCAGCGGATTCCAGCTCGCACCGGGTTGTTGACGTGCATGACTTCCATGGCCAACGCCCGTTTGCCCTCGCCCTCGGCGGGCGGCAACAGGTGTTGGCAAATGACGGAGCGAAGGCTCAGTGAGAGCTGAGAACGCACGTCATCCTGGGCGTCATGTGGAAAGAGGTCGACGAACCGGGTGACAGCCCCTTTGGCGTCCCGCGTGTGCATCGTGCTGAAGATCAGGTGGCCCGTCTCGGCTGCACTGAGCGCCATTCGTGCCGTGTCGGGATCGCGGATTTCGCCGATCAACACGACGTCCGGGTCCTGCCGCAGGCCATACTTCAGACCGTCGAAGAAGGAGTCGACGTCGCGTCCGACCTCGCGCTGCGTCGTGACGGTGGAACTGACCGGGCCGTGGACATACTCGATGGGTTCTTCGACGGTGATGATCCGGTATCCACCGCGACGATTCAGCACATCGATCAACGCCGCCAGCGTCGTCGATTTTCCCGACCCCGTAACACCGGTGACGATGACCAGCCCGTTCGTATAGGAGACCAAGTGGTGTGCAAGGGCCTCCGGAAAGCCCATCCAGTCGAAGTTCGGAATCTGATTGGGCACGTGTCGCAGGCTGGCACACCATTGCCCTTGCGCAAGAAAGACGTTGGCGCGGAATCGGTGCGCTACGCCGCCGTGCTCCACCGATACGGAGAAATCGTAATTCTTCTGTTCGTCCAATCGCCCCTGGATTCGTTCGGGCAGTAGCGAGTCGATGAGCCCCCTGATGTGCTCGGCGGACAGCACTTCGCCCTCCGGCTGAAGCAGGCCGTGTACCCGATAGGTGACCGCGTACCCCTCCGCCAGGTGGATGTCCGAAGCCTCGCGATCCACCGCCGCATGGAGAATGGAGGGGAGTCCGTTCTGCTGGTCCGGATGGCTGGAAGATGTCTCTGTTGTCATGCTATCAGTATACCCGAATCGACGCGACGTGTTGCAGTTCGAGCGTCTCCTTCGAGCGGGCAGGGCTCGGATGTCCGCCTTCGACCGACCGCCGGTGAGCGTCTGCCGATCTTCGTCTGCGAGGCTGTGTGATGGCAGGGGGCGTGTATCCAGTTCGGGTCCACTGAGCGACGGATTTGTGACCGCCGCTCATCGATTCGTCTTCTCCACTGGCGATTTGAGTCCGTGCCTATCCGCGCCGCTTCACGATCTTTGCGTGCTGATGAACGACCGACCAGACCTCGCCGCCCGGAAGCGAGACCGTCACCGAGGCAATGTCCTCGGCAAACACAGGCTCTTCTGCCACCGCCTCCGAGATCACACCCTGGACCAGGCCGGCGATTTCGTCATGCTCGGTCACAAAGTCGCGCACCAGCGTTTCGGATCGAACGGAGAGCCCGTAGATGCGCTCAGCGAGCTTTCGCATGGCGTCCAACTCTGCCGCGCGTGCGGCCCGCAGCTTGCCCTGGGCGGTCTGAATCTGCGGGTCCGTTCCTTGACCGGTCGCCTTGATTCTCTCGCCCGACCATTCGGGCATCTCGACACCCGCCGCGCGAGCCTGACTCACAAACCGTGAGGGTGGAACGCCGCCTCCGGTCGCGCGGACCATCGTTCGCTGGATCGTCTTTTTGACGTTGGAGATATCGGTGGTGGTTACGCGGTTTCCACGATAGTGCTCCGCGTGCAACTCCTTGATGCGCGTGATGACCTTCTCGACCGGGATCTCCATCGTGATCTCCACGATCAACTCATCGTCGTGGTAGTACTTGCTGACTTCAGAGGCGCCGATGCCGAAGTTCCTCGCGCCGCCGCTCGCCCGAATCTCGTCGGATTCGGTGACGAAATCGCGAACCAGCGTATCCGAAGTCAAACGCAGCCCCTGGATCTGCTCCATCAGTTTTCGCATCGCGTCGAGTCTTGCCGCCCGGACCGCCATGAGTCTGGCCTGTGGGGGAATCGTCTTCCAGATGGCCGGTACCGACGGCCGCGGTAGGTATTCCGCCGGTAGGGGAGTGAGCACCTCTTCAATGCCCTCGGGAAGCTCGGGCGGCAACTCGGGTCGGGGTGCGCCCGCTCCGGTGACCCGGAAAACCTCCGTTTTGATCGTTTTCTTGACGTTCTCGATGTCGACCGTCGTTACTGAATTGCCTTTGTAGTGCGTCGCGTGAAGCGCCTTGAGTGTGGTGACGAGCTTCTCGACGGAGATTTCGGCGTCGATCTCGCAAATCCCGTCGTCGTAATACCGGGGCTGGCCCAGTCGAACTCCCTTGATGAACGTATCCACCGCGGTGCGAATCTCGTCGCTCTCCGTTACGAAATCGCGCACGTACGTTTCGGACGTCAGCGTCACGCCGTAGACGGTTTCAGCGAGCTTCCGATAGCAGTCCGCCTCCGCGGCTCGCCGCGCCAGAAGTTTGTTCTGCGCTTCCGTGGGCTGACCTACCGACGTCGAGGCGGCGAATCCCAGAATCAGCGACATTCCCAGCAGGGCGCTTCCGCACCGCGTTCGATCAAATTGCATCATGACTACCATCTCCTGAGTTCTTACCGGTACCAGCCCGGCTCGCGATTGCTGGTTGACTCTTCATCCCCGCTGGATCCGGTCCGCCGTAAGACACGCACACCGCCACAAGGTTGGACCGAAATCTTCGCGGCAGCAAAGCTCAGGTTCGTCGACCGTACGACCAAGAAACACTCTGAGTCACCCGCGTACGCGTGAGCCGTACAGTTTCATTCGATCCCGTGCCGCTTGATACTTGGCGTTATTCTGCCCGGCACACGCTCGCTGATAAAAGCGGAGGGCTTGGTCGAAGTTTCCGGACGCTTCACTGGCAACGCCCGCACCGAACGCCGCCTTGTGGTCGTCCATCTTGTCCGCCAGGGCAGCCTCGAAATAGGCGATGGCGTCGGCGTACAGTTCGGCGCGCAGAAACTTGACGCCCTGAACACAGTTCTTGTTGCCGCTCGACACCACGGTTTCGTCAACGGCAATACGGCAAGGCATCAACTGGCTGACGAACTCCCGTGCCGCCTGATCGACCAGCCCGGCAATAATCTGATCCTGCGGGGTCAGCTCCGCTTCGGTCTTGCTCGAACCGAAGAACGGGCTGGTCTTCGTTCGGTCCGTCGCCGTGTACGCTCGCGGCGTGTGCTGAGCCCAGATCCGGTTATTCGACGTGTCCACCAGGCGGAAGTCCGTCTGAACGGTCATCGTACGGGTGACTGTTTCGACCTCCTCCGTCTCGATGTTGGCACGACCGCCGCCCCAGCCACGACCGCCGATACCCGCCAGATCCAAACCGGAGAGCGTCCGCTGCTTGCCGACGTGTTTCTCGATCTTCACGTTGATGTTACTGAGGATCGCGCCTTTGGCCGCCAGGAGCTTTCCGCCGCTGCCCGCAGCTCCGCTCGACATGCCCGCCGCCGCGAGGTCGGCTTCGTCAAACGTCACTTGCGTGTCCCGCCGATCTGACACATTGATATTTGTTCCGAAACGGTTGCGCGACTCGTTCACCAGTGACTGCATAATCGTGGCGCAAAGATCGGACCATTTCGGGTCCGTGTTCGGACCGACTTTGGCCGGCTGTATCGCGAGCGTGTCCATCCCATCGGGAAGACCGCGCTCCGGTTCGACGACATAACTGAAACTCACCGGCGCCCGTTCGGCAGACTGACACCCCGCCAGGAGCGAAAGACAATAAATAACGCTGACCGCGCTCATGCAGTGACGTGTTGTCAACATCGATCGACCTCCGTTGTACCTACCCTGTGAAGACGACGTCAGCGCATAGCAGAACATCCCGTATCGATCGCGTCAAGGTGCGATGCCACGGTTTGACCCGGCGTATCAAAGGCTCGTAGAATGAAGACCTCAGGTGGGGTGGAAGAGCGGAGTCGTAGACATGATTCAGCGAAAAGAGACGCACCAGGTTTGGGTGGGCAGCGTCCCGATCGGAGGCGATGCCCCCGTCTCCGTTCAGTCCATGACCAGCACGCCCACCCACGATGTGGATACCACGGTGCGCCAGATCCGAGAACTCGCCGAGGCGGGCTGTGATATCGTCCGTGTCGCCGTCCCGGACCGCCGAGACACCCAGGTGCTTCCCGCCATCCTCGATCAGTCGCCCGTTCCCATCGTCGCCGACGTCCACTTCCACTACGAGCGCGCCCTGGAAGCCGTCGAAGCGGGGGTCCACAAGATTCGCCTCAACCCCGGCAACATCGCCGACCGAAAGCGCGTCGACGACGTCATTGCCGCCTGCAGGGAGCGCGGGATTCCGATCCGGGTCGGCGTCAACGAAGGCAGCGTGGTCGAACGAATCGACGCTTCGGTCAGGACTTCCCAGAAAGAAGACCTCGCGCGCGGGCCTGCCGCGCTTGTGAATTTGATGCTCAAAACACTCGAAGACTACATGCGCATCTTCGACGAGAGCGGCTTTCACGATGTCGTCCTCAGCGCCAAGAGCATCGACGCAACCATGGCTATCGATGCGTATCGCGCGGTCAGCGAGCGATTCGACCTGCCGCTGCACCTCGGCGTCACCCATGCCGGCCCGCCGCAAACCGGGCGCGTCCGGTCGATCGCGGCGCTCGGCTCATTGCTCGCCATGGGCATCGGCGACACGATACGAATCTCGTATGCGTCCGATCCGGTCGATGAGGTCGATGACGGGAAGGAACTCCTGTGCTCGCTCGGCCTGCGAAGCCGCACCGAGCCCGAGTTGATCGCCTGCCCGACGTGCGGCCGCATCGAAATCGACCTGATCAAACTCGTCGCCGACGTGAGGCGAAAGCTCGCCACGATCAAGACGCCCGTAAAGGTCGCGGTGATGGGTTGCGTCGTGAACGGCCCCGGTGAAGCCGAAGGTGCCGACGTCGCCGTTTTTGCCGGCAAAGGGAAGGGCATCATCTACGTGCAGGGTCGCCAGACGCGAACGGTCAGCGAAGCCGAGATGCTCGATGCGCTCCACGAAGAAACGGTGGCGTTCGCCGCTCGCGTGGAACGAGGGGAGTCCAAGCTCAACGCCACGAGGGTCAACATTCAACCGCCCGACCCGCTCCCTCGAAAAGACGGTACCATTCCGCTTCCCGTCTCCAAGGAAGGGTAGGACTCTCGTTCACCGGCCTCTCTTGACCCCGTCTTACCGACGCTGGCCTCGCTGCGACTTGTCGCTTTCACGCTGCACCGCGCGACGATCGAAGTCGTCATCAAGTGACAGCCCGTGCTGCTGAGCGAAGATTCGAACATCGGCCACGTCGATGACGCCGTCGTTGTTGAGGTCTACCTGCGCCCGATGCTCTCGGGCTACGCTCAACGCCGACATGACCATCCGAGGTGCCGATACGCGGACCGCTCTCCCCGCGTCGACCGGCGTGAGTGTTACAGGCGTTCCGTCTTCATCGCTGACGAACGCCGGACAGGCGTCCAAGGCATCACCGATCTTGAAGAAGTTGCCCTGAATCGCACCGAAATCGAGGCTTTCCTGCAGGCCGTCGCCCGTCGCATCCGCTCCCGTACTCAGCGTCGCCGCGATCGGAACATTGAAGCCCGCCGCCAGGACCGAGAAGTCGGAAATATCCACAAAATTGTCTTGCGCCAAGGTCCCGGCCTGGAAATCGCCGGTTGTCAGCTGGTTGATCCCGCTGAAATCAACCGTGGCGGTGCAGGCCGTGAACGACACCGGAAGCAGCCGGCGAAGCGTATGACCTTCGCTCGCGGCGATCCACGTCGCCGAAGCGTCAACACCGCTGATCAAGGCCGTTCCGGCACCGGTTCCATCGAACGCAACCGAAACGACGCGCGTGTCCGCCGATCCCGGACAGGTTGTGATGACAAACGTCACATCACGCGACACCGCGTTGATCAACGACTGCGCAGCAACGTTCGCCGTAATCTGCGCGGTGTTCGCGCTGAACGTACAGGTGCCCGTCGTGCAGACGGCGTCCGTGCAAGCCACGCCGTCATCGCAAGTCGTACCATCGGTGGCGACGGTGATGGTGTCACAGTTCCCGTCCAGCCCTCCCGGATCGCACGACGCGATGTTGCAGTCATCGCCCGCGCCGCTGCAGTCCGGAGGGCCACCGTTGGCACAGATCCCCGACTGGCAAGTTTCATTTACATTGCAGACCAGGCCGTCGTCACAACTTGTTCCATCCGGCTGGAACGCGTCCGTCGGACAGCCCGCCGAAACGCCATTGCAGGTCTCCGCCAGATCGCAGAAGCCCGCCGACGCTCGGCACTCGGTACCCGCCGGACTGAACGCATCCGCCGGACAGGCGCCGGCCACGCCGTCGCACGCCTCGGCGGGATCGCAGATGCCCGACGAGGCACGACACTCGGTTCCCGCCGTCGTCAACACATCAGCCGGGCAAGCACCGGCCACACCGTCGCACACCTCGGCGGGATCGCAGATGCCGGTCGAAGCACGACACTCCGCTCCCGCGCCCGTCAGGATATCCGCGGGACAAGCGCTGGCGACACCATCGCACACCTCCGCGGGATCGCAAAGACCCGTCGACGTGCGACACTCCGTTCCCGCAGACGACAGCACGTCAGCCGGACAGGTGCCCACCGCACCGTCACACACTTCGGCCGGATCGCAGCCACCCGTCGAAGCGCGACACTCGGTTCCCGCCGCCGTCAGCGCATCGGCCGGACACGTACCCGAGACCCCGTCGCAGGTCTCCGCCGGATCACACGGGCCGGTTGAAGCACGACACTCGGTACCGCCCGCCGTCAGAGAATCTGCTGGGCAAGCGCCCGATACGCCGTCGCACGATTCCGCTGGATCGCAAAGACCCGTCGAAGGACGACATTCCGTACCGCCCGCCGTCAGTGAATCTGCGGGGCAGGCGCCAGAAACGCCGTCGCAGGTTTCCGCCGGATCGCAGAGTCCGGTCGATGTTCGGCATTCCGTCCCCGCACCACTCACTGCATCAGCCGGGCATGCACCCGCTACGCCGTCGCACGCCTCCGCCGGATCGCAGAGACCCGTCGAAGCGCGACACTCGGTTCCTGCTGACGTCAGCGTATCGGCTGGGCACGCACCCACAACGCCGTCACAGGTCTCCGCCGGATCGCACACACCGGTGGAGGCGCGGCACGCTGTCCCGGCACTGCTCAACGCATCCGCCGGACACGCACCCGCCACACCGTCGCAAGTTTCCGCCGGGTCACAGAGCCCGGTGGACGCGCGGCATTCCGTACCGCCTGGCTGCAACGTATCCGTCGGGCACGTCGCCGCGACGCCGCTGCAGACTTCCGCCGGGTCACACGTACCCGTCGACGCACGGCATTCGGTCCCGGCGGACGCCAAGGTGTCTACCGGGCAACTCACCGAAACACCGTCGCACGTCTCTGCTGGATCACACGTGCCTCCCGAAGCGCGACATTCCGTTCCCGCTGCGGTCAGCGCATCCGCGGGACAGGCACCCAAAACGCCATCGCAAACTTCAGCCGGATCACACGCGCCGGCGGACGCACGGCACTCAGTTCCTGCACCGTCCAGTGTGTCGCCGGGGCATGTGGGAAGAACACCGTCACAGACTTCCGCCGGGTCGCACAGACCCGTCGACGCGCGGCACTCGGTTCCCGCCGCATCCAGTGCGTCCGCGGGACAGGTTCCGGAAACACCGTTGCAGACCTCCGCCGGATCGCACAGCCCCGTCGACGCGCGACATTCCGTACCGGCGGAATCGATCGAATCCACAGGGCACGCACCCGATAATCCGTCACAGACTTCCGCCGGATCGCACAAACCGGTTGACAGACGACACTCGGTACCCGCCGCTTCCAGGGCGTCCGCTGGGCAAGTCCCTGCGATGCCGTCACACACCTCCGCCGGATCGCACAGACCGGTCGACGCGCGGCATTCCGTACCCGCCGAACTCAACACATCTGAGGGGCAGGCCACCGATACGCCGTCACACGTCTCAGCCGGATCACACACGCCGGTCGATGCGCGACACTCCGTCCCGGCTGCCGTAAGAACATCACCGGGACACGTGGCGGTTACACCATCGCAGACCTCCGCCGGATCACATACGCCGGCCGAAGCACGACACTGCGTACCGGCCGCTTCGCGGCCATCCGCGGGGCAGACACCGGAAACACCGTCGCAGGTCTCCGCCGGGTCACACAGACCACCCGAGGCGCGACACTCCGTACCCGCCGCGTCGATGACATCCGCCGGACAAGCACCCAGGACGCCGTCACACACTTCCGCCGGATCACACAATCCTGTCGATGCCCGGCACTCGGTTCCCGCCGAGGTCAGCACGTCGGCAGGACAGGTCCCCACAACACCGTCACAGACTTCCGCCGGGTCACACCCGCCGGTCGACGCGCGGCACTCCGTTCCGCCCGGCTGCAGGACATCGCCGGGGCATGTTGTCGATACGCCGTCGCAGACCTCCGCCGGATCACAGGTGCCAACCGAAGCGCGACATTCCGTTCCCGCCGTCTCGCGCGCATCGCCCGGGCAAGTTCCAACAACGCCGTCGCACAGCTCCGCCGGGTCGCACAAGCCGGCCGATGCACGACATTCCGTTCCCGCCGACGTCAACGAATCGACCGGGCAAGCACTCGATACCCCGTCACAGGTTTCCGCCGGGTCGCACAGACCCGTGGACACGCGACATTCCGTTCCCGCCGGCTCCAGCGCATCCGTCGGACAAGTCGCCAAGAGCCCGTCGCAGATTTCCGCCGGATCACAGGTACCCGTCGAGGCCCGGCACTCGGTTCCCGCCGAGTCCAGCACATCGGATGGGCACGCCGGTGCCACACCGCTGCACACTTCAGCCGGATCACACAGCCCCGCAGAAGCACGACACTCGGTACCCGCCGTCGTCAGCGAATCGGTGGGACAAGTGGTTGAAACGCCGTCGCAGACCTCGGCCGGATCGCAGAGACCGGCAGACGTTCGACACTCCGTACCCGCTGTTTCCAGCGAATCCGTAGGACATGTCGTTGACACGCCGTCGCACACCTCCGCGGGATCACACGGACCAGCCGACGCACGACACTCGGTACCGGCTGTCTCTAACGTATCCAGTGGACAAGCTAATGCCACACCGTCGCACACCTCATCCGGATCGCAAAGACCGCCGGACGCACGGCATTCCGTACCGGCCGAGATCGCCGGATGTGTACACACACCCGCCTGACAAACGTCATCGGAGCAGAGGAACCCGTCGTCTGTGCACAGGGTACCATTCGTCACAGGTGTGAACGTGTCACAGTTGCCTTCGGTTCCACCGGGATCACAGGAAGCTGTATTGCAGTCGTCGCCCGCGCCCGAGCAGTTCGGTGCGGTTCCGCCGGTGCAGACGCCGGTCTGGCAGGTCTCACCGATCAGGCAAAAGTCACCGTCGTTACACGCGCCGCCCTCGTTCGTTGCCGTGTTCGAACAGAAACCCGCGTTGCACACGTCCAGCGTGCATTCGTTGCTGTCGTCGCAATCCGCGTTGACGACGCAGTCGAAGCAGAAGTCGCCGCCTTCGTCGCAGTTCTGCCCAGGACAAGTGTCACCCGTTCCGACGCAGACCCCGGTACTGCACGTATCCGTGAGCGTGCAGAACAGCAAGTCGTCGCAGGTGGTTCCGTCTGACAGGAAGCTGTCGGCCGGGCAGGTCACGGACAAGCCGTCGCAGGTCTCCTGCGGATCGCACGGATCGGTTGACGCGCGGCAGACCGTTCCCGAAAGCTCAAGTAGATCCGATGGACACAGTGCCGTGACACCGTCGCAGACTTCCGCCGGATCACATAGACCGCCAGAGGCGCGGCACTCGGTGCCCGCCGCGTCAAGCACGTCACTCGGGCACGTGCCAGCCACACCGTCACACACCTCAGCAGGATCGCAAAGGCCTGCCGAAGCTCGACATTCCGTTGCAGCCGGATCCACCGCATCGGCGGGGCAGACGCCCGTTACGCCGTCGCACACCTCAGCGGGATCGCAAAGCCCGACCGAAACGCGACACTCCGTTCCGGCTGGATCGATTGCATCCGCGGGACAGGCGCCAAGAACACCGTCGCAGGTTTCCGCTGGATCGCACAGCCCCGTGGACGCACGACACTCAGTGCCCGCACTCGTCAACACGTCAGCCGGGCAGGTCGCCGCAACGCCGTCGCAGGTCTCCGCCGGATCGCAGGTACCGGTCGAGCTGCGGCACTCCGTGCCCGCAGGGTCTAACGCATCGGCGGGACAAGTAACCGCAACGCCGTCGCACGTTTCCGCTGGATCACAAAGCCCCGCAGACGCTCGACATACAGCACCGGCTGATTCGAGAGCATCCGCCGGGCACGTTCCGGCGACCCCGTCGCAGACCTCTGCCGGGTCACAGGCACCTCCCGAAGCACGACATTCCGTACCCGCGGATGTGAGCACATCAGAAGCACACGTTCCAACCACACCGTCGCACACTTCAACCGGGTCACATAGACCGACTGACGCACGGCACTCCGTACCCGCGCTCGTAAGCGCATCAGCGGGGCAGGTGCCGACGGCACCGTCGCACACCTCAGCCGGATCACAAAGACCGACGGACGCACGACACTCGGTGCCCGCACTGGTCAGCGCATCTGCCGGACACGTTCCCGCCACACCGTCGCACACCTCAGCCGGGTCACAAAGACCGACGGACGTACGACACTCGGTGCCCGCGCTCGTGAGCGTATCCACCGGGCAGGTTCCGGAGACGCCATCGCAGGTCTCAGCCGGATCGCACAGACCAGCCGACGCGCGACATTCTGTTCCGTTGAGTTCCAGGGTGTCGACAGGACAGGTGGCCGCAACGCCGTCGCAGGTCTCCGCGGGATCGCAAAGCCCCGTCGACGCGCGACATTCGGTGCCGGCCGATGTGATGACATCTGCGGGGCAGGTCGCAGCCACACCGCTGCAAACTTCAGCCGGGTCACACGCGCCGCCCGACGCGCGACATTCGGTACCTGCGGAAGAAAGCGCATCACCGGGGCACGCGGCAGCCACGCCGTCGCAGGTTTCCGCCGGATCACACAATCCTGTGGACGCTCGACATTCAGTTCCCGCCGAGGTCAAGACATCAGCGGGGCAGGAGGCGGCGACTCCATCGCAGGTTTCCGCCGGGTCGCAAAGACCCGCCGACGCGCGACACTCGGTTCCTCCGGGCGTGAGCGAGTCCGCCGGACAGGTTCCCAAAACGCCGTCGCAGGTCTCCGCAGGGTCGCAAGTCCCCGCAGACGCTCGGCATTCCGTACCACCTGCCGTCAGCGCATCAGCCGGGCAGGTGACCGAGACGCCATCACAGACTTCGGCCGGGTCACACAAACCCACGGAAGCGCGACACTCCGTTCCCGCAGAATCCAGACTGTCCGCGGGACAGGTGCCAAGCACGCCGTCGCAGACTTCAGCCGGGTCACAAAGCCCTGCCGAGGCTCGACACTCCGTTCCGGCCGCATCCAACACATCGACCGGGCAACTCCCGGAGAGCCCGGTGCACACCTCCTGTGGGTCGCAGACGCCGGTCGAAGCACGACAAGCCGTACCACCCGGTTCGAGAACATCTGAAGGACAAGTCGCGGTAAAGCCACCGCAGACTTCCGCGGGGTCGCACAGCCCGATGGATGCACGACACTCCGTGCCAGCCGACGACAGTACATCAGTTGGGCAGGTCGCGGTAACACCGTCACAAACCTCCGCGGGGTCGCAAGGACCAGCCGACGTGCGACACGTCGTTCCCGCCGGCTCTCGCGCATCGGAAGGGCAGGCTCCTGTCACGCCATCGCAAACTTCCGCAGGATCGCAGAGGCCGGCGGAGGCGCGACACTGGGTGCCGGCTGGATCGATGCTGTCGGCCGGACAGGTTCCCAGGACACCGTCGCAGACTTCGGCTGGATCGCAAAGCCCAGTGGATGCTCGACATTCCGTGCCGGCGGAGGTGATCGCGTCGGCCGGGCAGGCTCCGGCCACTCCGTCACAGGCTTCGGCCGGATCGCACAGACCTGTGGACGCTCGACACTCCGTTCCGGCTCCAGTGATGACGTCGCCTGGACAAGCGCCCACGGCACCATCACAGACCTCAGCCGGATCACACAACCCTGTGGACGCTCGACATTCCGTCCCCGCCGGGTCGATCGCATCGGCTGGACATGCGCCGGACAGTCCGGTGCAGGCTTCCTCGGGGTCGCAGGGTCCGGTTCCGGCACGGCAAACGGTTCCACCGGGCTCGAGGACGTCTGACGGACACGTCGCGGAGAAGCCGCCGCAAACCTCAGCCGGATCACAGAGACCGACAGACGCGCGACATTCGGTGCCGGCAGACTGGAATCCGTCGGTCGGGCAAGCAGCCGTGGCCCCGTCGCAGACCTCTGCGACGTCACACGTCCCAGCCACCGCACGACATTCGGTACCGGCAGGCTCCAGCGTGTCAGCCGGGCATACGCCCGAAACACCATCGCACACCTCAGCCGGGTCACAAACGCCCGCCGACGCACGACACGAAGTACCGGCGGAGCTAAGGGTATCGACGGGACAAGTTGCGGAAACGCCGTCACACGTCTCCGCGGGGTCGCACAGTCCGACGGACGCACGGCACTGGGTACCCGCCGAAGAAAGAGCGTCGGCTGGACAAGTACCTAAGATTCCATCGCAGGTCTCCGCGGGATCACACACGCCGGTCGACGCGCGACATTCCGTTCCGGCGGAAGTGAGCACATCAGCAGGGCAAGCGACGGAAACGCCGTCGCAAGTCTCGGCCGGATCACACACGCCGGTTGACGCACGGCATTCCGTCCCTGCCGACGTCAGCGTATCGACGGGGCAGGTGTCGGAAACGCCGTCGCAGGTTTCTGCGGGGTCGCAGGTTCCCGCGGACGCACGACATTCGGTTCCAGCCGCCTCAATCGTACAGGTGGCCGAGCAGCAGTCACCCGGAAGCGTGTTCCCATCGTCACAATCTTCACCGACTTCGAGCGCCCCGTTTCCGCAGACGGAAACGACCGCTGCGTTGATGTTGCCGGCGGAGATGGTCCAAAGACTGGAGTTGGTCATTCCGGACCAGCTCATCGTCACGATTCCGGAGGCGCCCGCCTCGGTAGACGAGCCTCCCCACGAAGTGCCATTGACACCGTTCAGCCAGCGTGATGTTTGCAGTGCTCCAACGACGGTGCTGGCACTCTGCCCTTTGTATCCATTGAAGACGTCAACAACCATGTCGCCCGGTGCGGAGGTCGTCACGTTGACCGTCGCCGGACCCGCTGTCTGCGCCCACGCGCCGACGCCGGTGCCGTCAAAAGGCGTGGCCTGATCCACACCGACAAAGTTCATCGCTCCCGCCATCCGCGGTTTTCCGCCTGGGTTTGAAGCCCACGTCACAACCACGTTCGCGGTCGTCTCAGTCGGCGCCACGAGGTACCAGATATGAGTGGAAGCCCTACCGCCGCGAGCAGCCTCAGTATCTTCCCGTAGCTTGGTCAGGTTCTCTGTTCCATTCCACGTGATACCGGAGAGTACTACGGCGCTTCGATTGTCCATCGATACCGCTACCACGAGCAGCCGATTCGAGCCGACGGGAACCGTATGGTTCGAAATGGTGAGCGTTGTGCCCGCTGTGTTTACAGCACTTGTGGCGGTGCCGACAAACTGAACATCCCCCAGCGCTGGCGAGACAGCGGTGAGGCCGAAAACCACGATACGGAGCGTTCGAAACAGTGTGTGCGCAGCCATTACACGATGCTCCCTAGCTGGTCGTCTCCCGAGTATCTGGCGCGGTCCCATCTCGCGGAGAGCATGGCCGTACTGACCTCACCACGGGAATCACCTATGCGATTCGATGTTGCGAAGGCGAAAGCGGATACGCGTGCTCGATCGGCGCGAACGTCACCCCGGAACGGTCGTTGACGCATTGTACAGCAGCCGTTGCGTACAACGCATTCACTTCTCCGTAGATCTGCGACGATTCCCCGTGGCATGACCCTCTTCCCCATTTCAGTTGGCGTACAAGACCATGTGGTGTGGCGCTGTCCGTAAGCCTGAACCGCAACGACGGCGCCCGCATTCCACAGCGTGGCTCTTACCCATTAAGGCGATACCCCATCTACAGTATCTGGGTGACCGGTCGTACTGCGGGTATGAGCGCTTCCTTCCCTCAAACCCCAGCGCTGCCAGCCTCTGCCCGGAAGGAGGCCGCCCCCAGATTGCGGTTAACTATATCAGTTTGAGTCACAGTACTCAAGCCCCAGCGCGCGCGCATTTGCGGCCCAATCAACTGACACTTTAGGTGTCGTCCGATACGTGATTCGCTCGTGTGGCCCTGATCGCTTCCCGCTGCGGCGTCCGCACCGATAATGCGCGTTCTGCTCGGTCTTCTCCGATCACGAGATTCTTCCCGAATATCACCGAAATCCAACCAGGCCTTGGGTCGTGACTGCTGAGATCGGGAGACCGCCTGGCCGCATCCGGTCGCGCCGAGGCCCGTCCGGCGGTTATCGGCCTTGATCCAAGCCGCTAGCACACGGCCTGGTGACTCAGTGGCCACACCGACGATTCCCAGTCGATGCTGAAAAAACGCTGCGATCTTCGTTCTGAATTGACAGGCGGTGGTGCTTTCCGGCGTCTATGAGGATGATCATGGGCATGGCCCGGTTTGATAACTACGACGCGGAAGTGCCCGTGATCGAAGCGATTCGGGGAGGTGATCGATACGCCTTTTCGGAACTCGTGCGACGGCACAGCGGCTGGGTCCGAGGCGTCGTCTTTGGCGTCCTGGGAAACCGCGATGGGGTCGAGGATGTATCGCAACAGGTGTGGACGGCAGTCTGGCAACGAATCGGCGAACTGCGAGAGCCGAATCGTTGGCGCCCGTGGGTCTACCGACTGGCCAGGAACGCAGCGATCGACGCGGGCCGCGAGTGGAAGCGGCGCCGGCAGCGATTCCAGACGCTCGATGCGGAACACGCCAACGCCGAGCCTGCGAATCGACGCGAACCCGGACCCGGCGATGCACGGCGAGAATCCGGCGTTGCCGAGAAACACCGAATGGTCCTCTCGGCGGTCAAGGGGCTTCCCGCGCTCTATCGCGAACCGTTCGTGCTGCGGCATCTCAGCGGTTGGACGTACCGTGAAATCGCAGACGTCATGGGCATGCCGGTCGACTCGGTCGAGACCCGCTTGGTGCGGGCTCGCCGACTGCTTAGAGAGTCGCTACGGGACGAGGTGAAGTAACGCCATGGAATACGGCGAGAAAGACATTGAGAAACTGATCGGACGCCGCCTCGATGACCAGCTTAGCGAGGATGAGCAGCTTCAGCTCGATCGAGAACTCATCCGAAGTCCGGAGTCTCGGCGCCTGATGGAACGGTCGGAACAGACCGATCACATGGCCTCCTCGGCGCTTCGTGAGGCGTTGGATGGTGGTCCGGTTGCGATCGACCTCGAGGGCTTGCCCGCTCAGCAGGGCCCATCGCCGGCGCGGACTGGAACCTGGATGTGGCGTCTCATCCCAGGGGCGATGGCCGCGGCGATGCTCGCCCTTGTGTTTTCCCGCTTCCCGCTCGCGCCTGCGCCATCGGAGCGTCCCAGGGCGAACGGGCACCAGCCGATACACAGCGTGGTTCCTGATTCGCCCTATAGATTCGGTGTCGGCAACGACGTCCCCATGCGAAGGGTCTCCACGCGGCCCAGTGTCAAACGGGCTAGCGGGCGCGATGTGCTGGGCGTGATCGGCGAGGACGGAAACATCTACTGGATCGAGGTAGACCGAAGTCGAACCATCCGCAGGCCAAACGCCGGTCCGAAGGTCGAATTCTAGCGAACTGAGCACGGACGTGAACCGCGAGGATGATCCTCGCGAAGTCGAAAACGGGAACAATGAGCGGTCCTTGCGGACGGCATGCAAAGACGGATCAAAAGGAGTAAGACGATGAAGCTGTTTCTCGTAAGTCTATTGGTTGCCGGTTTCTCCCACTGGGCCGGCGATGCCGTGGCGTGCCCGAAGCACGATGGCGCCAAAGTCAAATCTCATGTGGTCAAGGTCGTCGACGAGGATGGAAACGTCAGTGCGCCGTGTGTGGTGGCTGGTAAGGCAAGGGTCGGCAAGATCGAGAAGATCGTCGCCCCCTGCGGTAGCGCCGGCATAACGAAGGTCAGTGCTCCCAACGCATTTGTCTTCGCAACGGGACCGGATGACGGCCGAAGCGATCGGAAGCGCTATGTCGTTCGCAAGAAGGGCGACGGAAAAGCCCCCGGGTGGCTCGGCGTTTCTATCGCAAACGTTCCCGACGCGCTGGCAGCCCAGCTCGAAATCGAGGGCAAGGCCGTGATCATCCAGAACGTCGTGGATGACAGCCCCGCGGATGAAGCGGGCGTCCAGGTCCACGACATCCTGCTTTCGATCGACGGGGACACGGTCGAGGGCGATGTGAACCGGGCCGTCGAACTCGTCAAGATTCGAGCGCCCGGCGACAAGGTCAAACTCCATCTTCTCCGTGACGGCGACGACGAGAAGATCGTGGTGAGACTGGGCTCACGTGCGACGCTCGAGGCGGACAAGCTCGAATGGAAGTTCGAGACGGCTCCCGACGCCGAGGTGGAGGACCGGGTCCGCGCACGCGGAAAAATGATGTGGCGGAGCGACGATGGCGAGTGGGTGATGAAGGACCTTGGCGATCTTGACAAGCTCAAAGAGCTACCCGAATCGATCAAGATGTTCGTGCCCAAAGCCGGCGACCGGTCCGTGCAGATCTTCAAAGACGGCGGTGTCCACAGGGTCAGGACCAAGGTCAAGAGTGACGGCGGCGTCATCGTGATCGAACAGGACGGCGATGAGGTCAGCGTTTCGCGCGTCGACGAGCACGGCGACGAGGTGGAAATGACCTACGAGAATATGGATGAACTGCTCGAGGCGGACGAGGAGGCATACGGCCTGCTCAAGGACTCGACGAGCACGATGGTCCATATCGACGTTGATGGGATCGGCGAGATCTTGACCGACATCGATTTCGACGACCTGGACATCGAACTCCCCGAGTTCAAGTTCGATTTCAAGTTCGACGCCGACGAGTTGAAGGAGCATGTGGAAGACTGGCAGGCGCACCTCGAGGAGAGCCTCGGTGCAGCCAAGGACGCGCACGAACATGCTATGGACGAGTTCCATGTCTTGCTCGAAGAGTGGAACGAGAAGAAGGACTCCGGCGAGCTGAAAAAGGCGCTGCCCCACTTCATCTGGAAGGGAAAGGGCGGACCGGGCTTGAATACCTTCAAGATCGGTAAGCCGAAGCATTCGTTCGAGGTTCGAACCGACGGAACGATCGAGGTTCGCATACGCAAGGGCGATTCCGAACTCGTGCAACTGTTTGAAGACGCTCGCGACCTGCGACGCAGAAACCCCGACCTGCACGAAACGTACGAAGACCTGATGGAGGTGGAAGAAGACGAGTAGACCCCATCCATCCGCATTGAGACGGTGTTTGCCCGGTGCCGCTTAGGCACCGCAGGCGAACGAAAACTCAACCGGCGACAGGCTCGATTCCGAGTGTGTCGCCGGTTTTTTGATCGCCCGCCGACGACGCGACGAGTTCCGGTACCTCGCGCGGAGCGCGTGCGCCGTCCGAGGCGCGCAGACTCCGAAGTGAGCGCGGGGACGGATCGACGAACGCAGAAACAAAGCGGCTCTTACCTTTTGTACATGAGGTTTCCTTTTTGCCAAGGCAACCTCATGTACACCTTCGGTCCGGTAGGGCCACGCGCCGCCGGCGATTTCTTCCTTGATCCGGCGGCTCTGATCGATTATGCTACACGCTCGGTAGGGCCGTATCCGCGGGGTCGGGTCTCATTCGTAGGCGAAGGTCGTGTTTGTTCTAGCCTGGGGTGGTTATGGAAAACGGTATGAAGCGGTCGAGAGTTCTTGTCGCATCGGGCATGGTTTTCGCACTTGGCATGGCCGTTTGGAGCAGCGCTCGAAGCCCTGCCCAGGTGGCCAGCACCCGTTCGCAAACACTGAATCGCGGAACCATCACGCTCTTACTCGATGAACATGCCGTTACCGCCATCGGACTATCGGTCGCCCCGCCTCGAGACAAGGCGAGGGGAACGACCCGATTCGAGGTCGACTTTGCGCTGGAGTCTGCGGCGCCGGAGTTGCGTCCAGCGGGGGTCGTGGGAGCTCTGGAAGTCTCCCCGGATTCCGTGTTGCGGACGCGCGGTGCCATCGTACTGGCACATGGCGGTCGCCCGTTTGCCATCGTGGATCCGACCCTTCGGCGCGACCCCGACGGCCGGTGGATCGTGACGACCGGTCGCGGTACGCCACCGGTTGACATGGCGGTCCTCGATCTTGGCGATGTGAGGGTCGAAACGCGCAAGGCGGCGGAGCGCGTCCGCGCGTTTGCGGATGTCATGGTGTCGGAGGGCCTTGCGGAATCACTCGGTGCCCCAGGCGTGGCAGGAGAATGGATCGGGCGAATTCAGCTGGACTGGGACGACGCGGAGAACACCGGGGTCGCGGATCTGACGCCGCTTCCGGACCAGAAACCGTCGGCGGTCGTCCTCGACGAAATGGCGGTAGCCCCGGGACCGGACGTTATCGTCGGCGAGATGCCCGACATCGACAACTACGGAACCGTCGGCGCTGTCGCCGCCTTCGCGGTCGGGACAATCTCCTGCAACGCGGGTACCCAGACCCTGAACTGGGTGTCGAGCACGAACCAACACCCCGTGATCGGCCAGAACCTGTTCCGCCTGAAAGACGGCCGATTCGAGCAGATCGGACAAGCGTGGGTCAAACACGGCTTTGCGACGATTAACGGTAACGTCTGCGGATTCGGATGTCAGGATCCCGGAAGCAGCAGCATTCTCGGCGTGGGCTGTTCCGACCCCTACAGCGCCGGTTTGAACGGAGCCCAGTACTTGCTTGGCCCCAAGTCCGAAATCAATCCGTTCACGGGCGAGTTTCCTTATCCGCCCATTCTGGATCCGGCGACGGCGGCGGTGACCGGCCGGCGACTGCAGGTCTTTGAAAGCGAACTCTCGCCCCAGCAGCAGGGCGGCGGAGAGTATTTCATCGAAGGGCATTACATCACGGCGGACGATTCGACCGCCGGGAACCAAGCCAACAACGCGTCGTATCGACCCGTCGACGTGTCCTTCAATGCCGCCTTCAGCCAGTGGGAGTTGGCACCGACCGGAATCACCCAACGAGAGAAGCCGGCGATTCGTGCCTGGCGAGACCAGGATCCGTCCGTCTTGCAGACTGACATCACACTCCCGCACGACGGCTTGATGATTCTGGGTGCGAAAGCGACAGACATCGGAGGGGGACTGTGGCAATACGAATACGCGCTGCAGAACCTGAACTCCGATCGATCCGCAGGTTCATTTCGCGTCCCCGTCGATGTGACGACAACGGTCTCGGCGGTCGGTTTCAAGGACGTCGAATACCACAGCGGAGAAGTGTACAACGAGACCGACTGGAATGTGCTGACGACCAGCGGAGCCGTGACATGGTCGACGGTAGACCACGCGGTCAATCCAAACGCCAATGCACTGCGATGGGGAACGCTCTACAATTACCGGTTCCAGGCCGACGCGCCACCGCAGACAACCTCGGTGACAATCGGTCTCTTCAAGCCCGGGACGCCGTCCACGGTCAACGTGACCACGACCGGTCCCACCATCGGTATGGCTGACTGCAACACCAACGGCATCGAGGACAGCGTCGATATCGCAAACGGAACGAGTCGCGACTGCAACGGCAACGTCGTGCCCGATGAGTGCGAGATCTTCCCCACGACGCCGATCACCGCCATCCCCGTCGTGACCGGTCTGTCGCAGCCGGTGTACTTGACCGCGATTCCGAGCGATCCGGACCGGTTGATCGTGGTCGAGCAGGCTGGTCGGCTCAGGCTCGTTCGAGGCTCTACGGTGTTTCCGACACCGTTCCTGGACATCAGTTCGATCGTACTGTCAGGAGGGGAACAGGGTCTTCTCAGCGTCGCGTTCCATCCCGACTACAACGTCAACGGGTTCTTCTATGTCAACTACACGAACACCTCGGGCAACACGGTCATCGCGCAATACAGCGTCTCCGCCGGGGATCCCGAGGTCGCCGATCCGGGCAGCGCCGTGATTCTGAAGACGATCGTTCAGCCCTTCGCCAATCACAACGGCGGACAGTTGCAGTTCGGTCCGGACGGCTTTCTCTACGTCGGAATGGGCGACGGTGGCGACGGCAACGATCCGTTGAACCATGGACAGAACACGAGTTCGCTCCTGGGCAAGATGCTGCGGCTCGATGTCGACAACCCGCCCACATACATCCCCGCAAGTAACCCGTTTGTCGGTCCCGGTGCGCCGCTCGACGAGATCTGGGCCACGGGCCTGCGCAACCCCTGGCGGTTCAGCTTCGATTCGATGACCGGTGATCTCTTCATTGCCGATGTCGGGCAATCGGCGCAGGAGGAAATCGATTGGCAGCCGGCATCCAGCACCGGCTCAGAGAATTACGGCTGGCGCTGTATGGAAGGAGATGCGTGTACCGGCCTGACCGGTTGCACGTGCAATGATCCCACTTTGACCCTGCCCATCTTGTCGTACGATCACTCGGCCGGCGACTGCTCCATTACCGGTGGGTATGTCTACCGCGGGTGTGCGATACCGGATCTCGCGGGAACCTACTTCTACGCCGATTACTGCTCCGGATTCATCGGTTCGTTCCGTACCGTCAACGGCGTCGTCACAGACCCTCAGAATAGAACCGCCGAGCTCACGCCGGCGGGGGGCGCGATCGACTTTATCACTTCGTTCGGCGAGGACAGCGCGGGTGAGCTATACATCATCAGTCACGGGGGAACGATCTACCGAATCGAACCAAACACCTCCCCGCCGCCGGTCTGCGGAAACAACGTCGTCGAGACGGGCGAAACATGCGACGACGGAAACACGACACCGGGCGACGGCTGTGACGCAAACTGTCAGACAGAGACCGGAGGCAACAACGACAACTGTGCAGACGCGACCAGTGTTTCCGAGGGGACCTTCCCGTTCGACAATTCCGGCGCCACGACCGACGGCCCGGACGAACCGACCGCGTGCAACTTCTTTGGATTCACCCAGGTTGCGTCGGACCTCTGGTATCGGTACACACCCACCTGCACCGGAACCGCAACCATCAGTCTCTGCGGTAGCGGTTTCGACACGAAACTGGCGGTCTACCCCGACGACGTCTGCCCAACCACGGCGGGGGCGATAGCGTGCAATGACGACGCGTGTGCCACGCAGTCGGAGCTTGCCGTGTCCGTCAACGCGTGCGGGTCGGTGTTGGTTCGCGTGGGCAGCTATCAATCGGCACAGGGTGCCGGCACGATGACCATCTCCTGTCAGCCCAGCGGTGCCATAACCGACTGCAATGGAAACGGCATTGACGATGCAGCCGACATCGCCTGTGGACCGAGCGCCGACGTCAACGGAAACGGTGTCCCCGACGAGTGCGAAAGCCCCGGCGACGCGATGCGCGGCGGACGACTCTACGATCGCTGGTGGACCGAGATCTTCGCTGCTGCGCCGACGACCGATCATCCACTGTGGGCGTATCGTCCCGATCCCGTCAGCAATACGCGAACCGGCTCTGCCACCTGGCGGTGCAAGGAATGTCACGCCTGGGATTACAGGGGAGTCGACGGCGCCTACGGAACCGGAACACATCGAACCGGATTCCCCGGTGTGCTGGGGACGACACTTGATGGCACCGCGATCTTCACGCTGCTCAAGGATCCTCCCAACAACGGCGGCGGTCCAGGCGTTCTGAACGGTCACGACTATGGTATGGTGCTCTTGGATACCGAGATCAATGACCTCGTGGCGTTCGTTCTCTCCGGTGTCATCGACCAAAGCCCCTACATCGATTCGGTCACCAAAGAATTCTTCGGTGATCCCCTGCAAGGAGAGACCCACTATACATCCAGCGGAAGCATCACCTGCATCACCTGCCACGGTTCCGACGGTACTTCGATCAACTTCGGCACCATCGATGCGCCGGAATACGTCGGAACCGTCGCCGTCAACAACCCGTGGGAACTGATGCACAAGATCCGCGTCGGACAACCCGGTACGTCGATGCCGAGCTGGACCGCCGAGGGTGGAGACGACCAGGGCGTGGCCGACATTGGTAGATACGCCCAGCTCAACTTCCCCGTGGAGTGTGTTCTTCATTCGCAGTGCGATGACGGCGTCCCCTGCACCGACGACGTCTGCTCGGCCGCAGGCCGCTGTGAGGCGTGGCCCAACGACTTCCTCTGCGCGGAGGACGGACTGTTCTGCAACGGTCCGGAGATCTGCGACGCCCTGCTCGGGTGCGCCAGCGCGGGGAATCCGTGCGCCGATCCCGCCGAGTGCGACGAAACCGGTGACCATTGCGGCTGCACGACCCCGGTAGTCTGGGCAGCCGGCTCGCGCTACGTCGCGGTGGAAACCGGATCGTTGGATCCCGCTACGGCTTTCGCGCTGGTGGTCACGCCGGACTGCCTCGGCGCCCAGCAAAAATACGTCGGCGCTCCGACCGGTCCGGAAAACATCGCCATGTTGATCGACAATGCTGCCGCCGCAGCCTACCTCACCCCGGCCCAGTGGGGCGCGGTGGTCTTCGTGTCCGGTTTGGATGTCGTTCCGAATCAGTCCTACCTGGTGCAGGCGGATTGCGGGGCACCTGGATCCGCCAGCCTGACCGTTGCGTCCTCCGCAGCTACGGCTGTGCTCGGTGATGTGGTCGGTGCGTTTGACGGAGCGTCGTGGGCGCTGCCGGACGGTGCCGTCACGGTGCTGGACCTCACCGCCGTGGTCGAGGCTTTCGGCCATCAGCCCACCGCGCCGGCCATCTACGCCGCCGACATTTTCTTGTGCGACGTGGATCGCACCGTCAGCACGTTGGACTTCGTGGCTGTCATCGACGGCTTCCAGGGATTGACGTATTCGCAGTCCTCACAGTGCCCGACGCCGTGTCCGTGATCAGGTGATGGCATAAACTGTTGCGTTCGTTCGGTCTGCTAATAGGTCTGCAACTATGCTTCGGTGGCAGTCTTCATGAGTCCGCTCATAGCAGAGTAGAGCGATCGTCTTTGCTTTGGCAACGCTTGCCAGCCTGTCCAGCGCATCTGTCCGATTCCGACGCGCAAAGTCTCGGAAGCGGCGGCGAAACTCGGAAATGTCTCCCGTTCCGCGGAGCCGCGCACGCTGATGCTCGGTGGATCCCAGTCGAGTCCACGACTCGTATGATATCCCTACCGAGTTGCAGAGCTGTTCGAGCGAGGCCTTTCGGAAGTCTGCCTTTCGCGACATGGGTCGCTCGCGCACGTCCACGAGTAGCTCAACGCCAGCGTCACGAAGTCGATCAATGAGTTCCTGGCCATCGCGGCGCTCGTAACCGATCGTATAGACTTTCGTGCCGTTGCCGTCTCGCACTGGGCGGTGCAGTGAATCGGCTTGGCTGCATGTGCCATCAATCCCGAACGCGCTCAGCGCTTGAGCGGCTTGGGCGCGTCTAGCCGCCAAACGGTCACCAGAGGTACTCATTCTCCGCGACTCCTCTTGGAGGAACAAACCAACCGCAGACCATGAAGATATGTCGGCGCTGCGAGTGGTTTCCCATGAAGAATTCCGGTTTCCGGCTAGTGCCAAAGTAGTCCCCGAGAAGCTTCGTCCTCATCTCGCCAACTGGGTCTGCGTAGGCCTTACGATACCTACGCCAGGTTTGTGCCATCTCCCAGGATATGACCAGTGAGTCATGCTGTACATCGTCGCCGTCGTGCCAGATCAAACGAAACTGCAGCGGAATCTTCTCAAGCGGAAGCGGCTGATCGTACAGCATCAGAGTGTCGAGCTTCGCCCTGCGGGTCGCGTCCCATTCACTCGTCTCCTTTCGTGCCAGAAGATCAATGACCTTCGTGATGGTCACAGGACCGAGCGATCTTCCCGCATCGATGAGCGCGCGGAGCGACTGGAACGATGTACGCTTCACCCATTCACACCTCGCTTCCCAGTCGTGGAGGTGATCAACGAGCTTGAGTGTTGGCAAGTGGGGCCGGCGGCTTTCCGGTCGCCCATCGCGCGTCGAAGCGCGAACGTCGACCTCAATCACGTCCCAGGTTCGAAACTGCTGATTCTCCGGAAGATAGCGGAGTGGGATGGGATACAGGCGTCGCCATTCCCCGCCCGCCGTTATTCCGCCAATACAGACAGTTTCTCTGTTTGTAGTACTCGGCGTAGGATATGTGCGGACCGTGTTCAGAATGCGTTCGCGCGTGAGCATCATGCGTCTCCAAGATCCATATGTTACGTGAGTGTACGAACGATAGCGTTCTTGTGCAAGAAGGAGAATGTACGGCATCCCAAGCGACTCAGCTGCTCGGACGTCCGGAGACTGTGCGCAGAAGGCAGTGGGGGTGTCTACTTGCGTTAGGATTCAGATTGCAGATGTGGTTGTGAGAGCGCCCTCATGATTCGCCCGATTGGCCAACCAGACATCATGGCGACTGTCGAGTAGGTTGGACCGCGTCCAAGCCACGGCCCCCCTTGGAATCAAACGCCAGCACGTCCATCGGGCAGACCGTCACGCAAATGCCGCAATGAATGCAGCTCGAGTTCTTGTTCGAAAACGCCTGCTGGTTCTTGGCAAAGCCCATCACGTCAATCCCGACTTGGCAATACCGGCTGCACTCGCCACACGTGATGCACTTGTCATTGCTGACGATCCGCAAGCGACCGAACCACTTGCTCCAAAGCTGCATCCACTTGGCCAGCGGGCACCAATACCTACACCAGATCTTGCCGCCCAGAATCGGATAGAGCGATACCGGAACGACAGCAGCAAGCCAGAAGTCACTCACCCAGCCGTAGCTGTTGATCATCCGCGCTGGCCATCCACTGGCGTGGAAACTCTCTCCGCCCGCATACACGCCCAGTCCGATTCGCGCAAGCACGAAGATCGCGGCACCGAACGCCCAGATCATGATGGCTGTGTTCATCCACTCCCACCGGCGGCTTACCCGGCCCTTAGGGGATAGATGTCGCCAACGATCGCCAAGCGTCTCCGCCAGCCCGCCGCAGCCGCAAAACCACGTGCAATACCGCTTGCCGTGGAAGATGCTGAAGATCGGAATCACCAAGAACGTCGCCAGCAATCCCCAGACCAGATAGAACAACCCGACATCGTAGAAGAACATCGAAAAATACAGCGGGAACGCCAACTCGAAACCGAACGCATGCCAGTAGTTCCCCGCGCGCCCAAGCCACAGGTTGTCGCCGACCTTGTGATGAACCCAGTACATCACGACGGCCGGAATAATGAACCCCAGCGTCCACTGCGTGACAATGAGCGAGATGTAGCGCTTCTTCTGATACGAATCGTTGAACGCGACGCCCCAGCGCCGATACGCTTTCATACCGAAGAACGTCATGACCAGTGAGTACAGGGCGGCGTACCAGAAGACCGGATCGATCATCACCGCCTGCCCCAAGATCGACGGCGTATACGTTGAAATCGCCCCCGGCCAGGATTGCAGCCAGTCGCCGGGACCGAACGGCCAGGCAGGCTTCTTGACGCCGTAGATCGTGAAGCAGATCAGAAACGCCGCCGCCAGGCTCGCCCACCGCTTGAAATCCCACGTGCGCTCGAGCTTGATTCCGTTTCGATGGAGGAACCCCAGCGGAAGCTCGGCGCCGATACAACGGAAAACATGATCGTACCGTACCGTTGCTGTCTCGCCGGTCGTCGTATGCGCAATGTCCACCTCCGACGCACGTATCGCCGAAGCCTTGTGAGAAAGGTGAAGCTGGATACTGCCGCTTTGCACGCGCTCCATCACCGCGTCGATGTTGCGCTTCTTGGGGAACGTGAATTCAGCGTCCGGGGCAGCCATCGTGACGCGATTGCCCCGATCCGCCAGCACAACCGCGGCCTCACAGGCCACATCCCCAGCACCGAATACGAAGAGATCCGCGTCTTGCCACTCCTCAGGATCCGCCACGTTCTGGCTGATCTTCGCCGCCTGTTCAATCTCACCCGGCACGCGCAGCTTGCGAGGATTCCCAGCCAACCCGATCGCCAACACCACGCGATGAGCACGGTACCGCCCCTTGTCCGTCGTCACCTCGAACCGGTCCCCGTCCGATCGGCGCTGAATCTCGGTGACCTGCTCGTGTTCCCGAATGTTGAGACCCAGCTCAGCGACCTGCTGCTCCCACCGCCCCAGAAGCTCTTCCTTCGTGCACTCCTCAAACCACATCCTCGATGTAAGCGGTGTGTCCGCGGGTTCGGCAAAGAGCGGCTTACCCTTGGTAAACGTGCGAATGAGCTGCGCCGTGCGCTGCTGCTCGATCACGACGTATCGAAGACCGAGCTGATCGCACCGATCCGCCGCGCCCAGACCGCTGCTCCCCGCCCCGACAATGAGCACATCGTACGCTTCCGTTTCGGTCACGGTGTCGGTGAGATCCTCGGGCGCCAATCCCCGAGCCGCAGGCTTCAGCCTGCGCGAGTCTTCGCGGTGCGGGTCTCGCATCGCAGTCGCCAACCCGCGCGAGAATCCCCCTTCGGCCACAATCCGGTCAACCACCTCCACCCCGGCGTTGAGCCCTAGCTTGACCAGCGGCGTGCCCGCAATCTCACCAACCAGATAAAGACCGCGAATGCTGCTCTGCCCGACGGCATCAAGCTGCGGCAATCGACGCGCCGTCTCCGGGTCAAAACCGCGATCGAACAAACCGGTGATCCAGGTTGCGATGCTCATGTCAGCCTAACTCGACACCGTGTGGCTAAATCCCTGTCGGTTCGGGTAGCGCAACCATAGATGCGCCCCGTCTACTTCGGCGGCTTCAACGCCGCCAGCGCACCTTCGATGTCCGAGACCGGGCTAAAATGGAAGCTCTTACCGGCCTTGCCTTTGAGCAGGAGCCCCTTATCGGCCAAGCCCAGTAGGTCCGTTCTGGCCGTCTCGTACACAACGCCGAAGTTTGTCTGGTGCTGTCGGATGTCATACCGCGCGTTGGGATGCCGCAGTGCGTGCCCGATCAGATCGAGCTGGCGTTCATTGAAGATGGATCCGACACGTAACCGGGCTTCGATCTGTCGACGCTGCTTCAGCTTCTCCTCCAGGTATTGATAGAGCTGATCGATGGCTTGAGTCACGACACGTAATTGATGCAGCAGGAAATACGTCAGGTCATTGTCATCCGTTTCCGTGTAGAGAAATGAGCGCGCGTACTGGGTCGGCGCTTTGAGAATGATCTGGGAAATGGAGATGAACTGACAAAGCCAATAGTTGTGCTGCAGCATCGACCAATAGAACAACGCACGCGCGCAACGCCCGTTCCCGTCCTTGAACGGGTGGTCGTAGGCGAGCCAGAAATGCAGGAGAATCGACCGAACGACGGGATGGACGAAGCCCTCCGGTGTCTCGTCGTTGGCAAAGCGACACATGGCATCCATCCGCTGCGGCAATTCCCCTGCGGGCGGCGGAGTGTGCAGAATCTCGTTGTCCTTGGGGTCGACAACTTCCACGGGCTCGTCTTCCCGTCTCAGACGACCGGCAGCGGTCGGATCGTTGAGCGTATCCCGCGTTAGAATCTCGTGGAGTTCGTAGACGACATCAGGTGTGAGCGGCGCCGGACCAAGATCGATGATGTGTTGCATCGCCATGTAGTTGTTGTAGACCATCTGTTCGCCTTCGCTTTTCGGCTTCCGCCCGGATCGAAGCATCTCCTTGGCCTTTTCGCGCGTCGTCGAAGCGCCTTCGATGAGGCTCGACGCAATGCCCTCCTCCATCAGATTGCGAACGACGTAGCGACTACGCGTCTCCTCATTCGTCACCTGATCGGGGGCGCCCATCGTTCCGTTGGCCCGCTGCGTGATGTCGTGAAGAAAACGCTGGGCTTCCTCGGGAGCGCCAAACTTGAACCCTTCGCTTTGCGTGTCCATCAGCGGAATCGTCTTGTACTGCGCCATCCGATTCCACTTGAGCCCGAGCCACCACTCCTCGTGCGTCAGACCCGGCGGCGCGCCGCGATTCCAAACGTCGTTCCAGTGGAGGTACTTTCCGCCATGTGTCGGCTCGCGAAATTGTCCGACAATCTCAGGCCATTTCTCAATCGGAATCTTGTCCATGACCGCGGACAAGCTCGGTGGTTTCCTTGGTAGCGTCATTCTCTGCCCTGCCTTCTGCGGCCTACTAGTAAATACTAAAACCAACTAGAATTAGTATAAGCCAGGGCGAGCCGGGCGCCAATTACTAATCCTAGTATATTCTAGTTTTTATTAGTTCTTGTGCCAGAGTGTACCAGAGAGTGCATGAAGGCGCACGGACGCCACCATATCTTGTGGCTGAACCAACTCGGGATCGCAGCGCATGCGAAAGTCGCCGCCGGAGCCCGACGGCGTCTGTGAGGGGCAGCTCAGTGGTCCTGTCGCAAGGGATCCGAGGCCCTACGCTACCGTAACGTCCTTATCCAGATACACGTCCTGGATCACGTTCAGCAGCTTGACGCCCTCTTCCATCGGACGCTGGAACGCCTTGCGACCGGAGATCAGGCCCGTGCCGCCCGCCCGCTTATTGATCACAGCCGTCTTGGCAGCATCGGCGAAGTCGTTCTGCCCTGAAGCGCCGCCCGAATTGATCAGCCCCATCCGACCCATGTAGCAACCCGCCACCTGGTAACGCGTCAGGTCGATCGGGTTTTCCGACGTCAGCGTGCTGTAGACCGCCTTGTGCGTCTTGCCGAAGTTAACGGCCGTGAACCCGCCGTTGTTCTCCGCCTGCTTCTGCTTGATGATGTCCGCCTCGAGCGTCACGCCGAGGTGGTTGGCCTGATTCGTCAGGTCGGCCGACACATGGTAGTCCTTGCCGTCCTTCTTGAAGTCGCTGTTGCGCAGGTAGCACCACAGGAACGTGGCCATCCCGAGCTCGTGCGCCATCTGAAACGCCTCGCCGACTTCCTGAATCTGCCGGCCCGACTCCTCGGACCCGAAGTAGATCGTCGCCCCGACAGCCGCACATCCCATGTCCGCCGCCTGTTGGACATCAGCAAACATGATCTGATCGAACGTGTTCGGATACGTCAGCAGTTCGTTGTGGTTGAGCTTGAGCAGGAAGGGGATCTTGTGGGCGTACTTCCTCGCCACCGACCCGAGCACGCCCAGCGTCGAAGCGACGGCGTTGCACCCGCCCTCGATCGCCAGCTTGACGATGTTGTCCGGGTCGAAGTAGATCGGGTTCGGCGCGAACGACGCTCCGGCGCTGTGCTCGATCCCCTGATCCACCGGCAGAATCGAGACATATCCCGTCCCGCCCAGCCGTCCGTGATCAAAGATCGACTGCAGATTCCGCAAGACCGGCACCGACCGATCGCTCTGCGCATAGACCCGATCCACAAAGTCAGGCCCCGGCAAATTCAACGTCGATTTGTCGATCGTCGTACAGCGATGGTTGAACAGGCTCTCCCCGTCCGCTCCGAGCAATTCTACGATGCCGCTCATGGCGATGGCTCCTTCGTTTCACGCCAACCAATGAGATCTTGAACGCGGCGGAACATTATGATCGCCGGCGACGATCGCGACAAGACACGCCGACAGCTGTTTTTCGGATGGGTGCCCACGGTTGCATCGCCACATGAAGGAACGAACAGCGGGCACAACCGACCAGAACCGCGACAGCGATGGAGCGGGCAGCCGATGCAGGGCGGCTCTGGTTGATGCACCTCGCCCAGCCTGAACCCTGCAAGTCCATCGCCGATGGCCGGACTCTCGGTGTGACGGGACGGCTACCGGTACACGCTCATCCCGACGACGCAGCATCGGACTCCCCCGTAAGCTCCCGCAACGCAAAGCTCCAGTGCATATGCTCTTCGAGCGTCAGGTAGATCATCGCCCAGCCGTGTTCGTGGCAGAACGCGTGCACAGCCTGGACGACCCCATATTCGTCCCCGTGCGGCGTCGTCCCTTTGCAGAAGTCGTGTCCGGCGATGATCCCACCGGGCTTGACCTTGATGCGGCTCAATTCGAGTTCCGCAAGTGTCAGCTCATACCGATGAGAGGTGTCGATGTAGACCCAGTCGAGGTAGCCGTCGTCGAACCCGCCCAGATGCGTGAGCGAATCTCCCTGATGAACGACGACCTGTCCCGTTTCGATCTCCGCCTGAAAACGCGTCCGAACCTGGCGTTCCTTCTCACGGTTGAACCGATCGCTCCCCCACAAATCGACCAGGTGAAGCGTCCTCGGCTCCGTGAGCTCCAGGATCCGGCGTGAGAAATTGCCCTCATCGACACCGAGTTCCGCAACGATGCCGTTGTGCGGAAGCACCCGCAACAGCTTGCCCCGCCCCGACAGAACCTTCACGTCGCGGATTTGGTCTTTACCGAACGGCATCGAAATCTCTTAGTCCAACGGTCTCACGATGTCGAGTTCGCTCTGACGTGTCGAGTCGTCCCAGCCCTTCGCCACGCGGCCGATCAAGGGCTGCACCACGGCGAGACGTCGATCCCTAAGCCGATCAGGGCACGCCGCCGAATCGCTGCTGGAATCGCCTGACGTCGTACAGGTCCACGTCTCCGTCGTACTCAAAGTCGAAAGCCTCGCAGCCGCTTGCGTAGGGCGCGCCTGCGGGGCCCATCATGCAGGCTTCCCAGTGGGAGAAGTCGGTCAGGTCGACATCCTCGTCGCAATCGTGGTCGCCGATGCCGAACTCGTAGGCGCCCATATCGACGCGACCGCAGCGAACGCGCACGTGGCCGTCCTGGTCCGTTTCCCCCGGTGTCGGCACGAAGGCGGGGTTGCCGGCGTTGATGCAGGGCGATCCGGACGACAAGCGGAAGTTGTCGTCGGCCGTACCGAACACATTGTCCGGACCGTCCGCGTCCACGAACAGCGGGGCATGCGCGGGCAGGTCACCGATGTTGCCCGTGCCAGGCCATCCGCCCTGGACGGCACTGTAGTTTACCCTGGGTGAGCCGTAGATCTCGGGGTCGCGGACCGACGCCGTGTTGCCCCAGAGGATGCAGTTGTACAGCTTTGCGTTTTCTCCCTGGAACACCGCCCCGCCCCTATCGGCCGAGTTTCCGCTGAACGTGCAGTTGACAAACACCGGGCGGGTGAAGTAGCCAAGGTCCACCGCGCCGCCGCGCGCGTCAGAGTCGTCTGGCCTCTCGGCCGAATTGCGGTGGAAGAGGCTGTTGGTCACGAGTGTGGTGCTGTCCCATTCCTCGGACATCGCACCCCCTGCCTTGGCCGTATTGCCGCGAAAAGTGCAGCCGGTCACCACCGGACTGCTGCCGTAGTTGAGCATTCCGCCGCCGATCGATGCCATGTTCCCACTAAAGAGACAGCCAGTCAGCGTCGGGCTTCCCCCGAACCCGTTGTACATCCCGCCGCCGTGACCGGAAGCCGAGTTCCCGAAAAAGGTGCAGTTGATCAGCGTCGGGCTGCCGTTGACGTTGAGCATGCCACCGCCATGGCCGTCATCGTCCTCAAAGCGTATGGCCCTTCCACCGGCGATGGTAACGCCGTCGAGCACGGCCGTCGCGTCCGTGCCGCTTGCGGTGACTACGTGAAAGGTATTGTCGCGGTAGGCAACACCGTCCGGGAAATGGGCCGGCAGGTCGTTCTCACGGAGATCGCCGCTAAGGACGGTGGGAAAGGCCGTGAGATCGCGATCGTTCGGGTCGCAGCCGGCGGCGAGCCCACGATAGCCGCCGCGAATCGCCACGCCGTTAATCAGCGTGAAAGTCTCGGTTTGCAGGGCTCCCGGAAGCGTTTCTGTCGGCGTGTATGTCCCTCCGGCAACGTGGATTTCGGCTACATTGGCTGCTGCGGCACGGGCAATGGCGTCCTTCAAATCGGGCAGGGCGTCCACCCAAGTTGCCCCTGTGTTTGCGTCGCCGGTTGCGTCATCGTCAACGTAGATAACGCCCCTGGGCAGGCCTTCACACTCGTCGGGAATCCCATTCGTGTTACAGTCTCTGCTCGTTCCGGCCTGGATGTCGCATTCGTCCGGGATGTCATTCGTGTTGCAGTCTTGGCTGGTACCGGCGGCGATGTCGCATACGTCCACGATGTCATTCGCATTGCAGTCCATCTCGGCCCCCGCGTAAGGCGATTCGTCGGCGCCGATGTCGACGCGGCATTGTTGAATCCGCGCTTCACCGTCGATGTCGGTGGTGACATAGTCCGGCAAAACGTAGTTGTCGCCCGCGTTGATGCAGGGCGATCCATCCTGCAGGTGCAGGTCGCCGTAGTCGTCGTTGGCCGACTCGTCGACGCCGGCAGTATTGGGATCGTCACCCCATCCGTTACCGCCGTCATCGGCATCACGAACAAACAACGGGTTACTGTCAATATTCCTCGTACCCGTCCAACCGCCCTGGATGTCACTGTAGTCTATCGTGACCAACCCGTAGACCTGGGGGCCGCCGGATGGCGCCGTGTTGCCCCAGAGAATGCAGTTGGTCAGCGTCGGGCTGCCGTCGCTGAACACCGCCCCGCCCCAATGGCCTGCCGAGTTGCCGCTGAACGTGCAGTTGATCAGTACGGGGTAGCTCGCGTACACGGTGTGCATCCCGCCACCGCGGTTGTTGGCCGAGTTGCCGCTGAAGACGCAGTTGGTCACCGTCGGGTTGCTCAGCGCGCCGTTGTACATCCCGCCGCCTATGCCCTGTCGTGCCGGATCGGTGGCCGTATTCCCGTTGAAGGTAGAGTTCGTCACCGCCGGACTGCTGCCGTCGTTGTACATTCCGCCGCCGAGAATGGCCGAGTTTCCGCGGAAAATACAGTTGGTCACCGTGGGACTGCTGCCGAGGTTGTACATCCCGCCGCCACGGGTGTCCCACGCAACCTCGGTTCCCGTTCCGTTCGTGACGGTGAAGCCCTCGATCACCGTGCCCGGTCCTTCACTGTTGCTGCATGTGATGACGCTGCCGCCGGCGCCGCCGTCGATGATGGTGACGTCCGCCCCGTCGGTGCTGCGCAGCGTGATCGCCTTGCCCAGCAGTTTGATCTGCTCGACGTACGTCCTCGGGCCGACCTCGATGACGTCACCACCGACGGCCGTGTCGATGGCCCTCTGGATGGCCCAGTCAGTCGTGCCCTGTGTAATATTGTGGACCGTTTCACATTCGTCCGGCGCGCCATTTCCGTTGAGATCGTCGCTGGTGCCGGCGGCGATGTCGCAGTTGTCCGGCACCGCGTTGCCGTTGCAGTCGTCACCGGCGTTGAATAGGTGGCTGATGGTTGCCGTGCCTTGCATCGAGCCGCTCCACTGAGCACGCGAACCACCGACGATGAAGCCAAACGCCCGGCCTGCTTCCACGTCGATCGTGGCAGATCCGCCGGCGGGCCCCGTTTCATCCGCCAGGACAATCGTCGTCCTGCCGGTTGGGCTCTCGGCAAACACGGAGAGGTGCGCGCCGGGCAAAGACCCGGTGTGGACCCAGGTGTAGTCCCAGTCGAAGTTGATGGTGCCGGTGGCGGCCGCCGTCGCGCTAAATGTAGCGGTCCGAAAGCTGATCGGACCGAACTGACCAGAGACGTCGTAAGCGAAGCTGGCGGACTCCGTCGGCCCCGAATTCGGCGTGATCGTGGCCGTTCCCTCGGCGATCCCCGAGCTGCTCCAGTTCTGCATTTCGTACGGGCCGGTGAAGTTGCATGGCTGGGCGTACGATTTGGCGCCCATCACCGGCGACAGGACCACCATGGCCAGACAGGTTCCCGCAAGACGACGCATAGAATCACCCTCCTTTTGGATCGCCAGCAGCACTACGGTGGTGCAGTCGTGTCTGGCTGCGAGCGCGAACGTCGGATTGCCGCAGTCCGCAGTTCCTCGCGCAAAGCTGCTCTCCGAGCCACAAACGCCATGATACCAGAGTGCGCCGCAATGCCGAAACAAGAACCGCGCCCGCAAGGTCCGAAACCACCCGATCCACTGCGAATAAACACCACTCCCAGCCGAATCCAACGGTGCATGGTCGAGATGGGGCGTCGCCCAACCGCGTTTTCAATATCGCCAGGGCGGTTTGGAGCCCAGGGAGCAGTGGCGTATCATCGGGAATGGTCCCGAGGCGTTATCGGAGTCTATGATGCTCAGCCGGTTGTTATTCGTCCGACTCAAAGCCGCGGAGAATGCCCTCCGCGATGGACGGCTCGATGAGGCCTATCGGCTGGCCACCGCACCGGACATCCGCGAGCACAGACGCGGCGCAGCGGTCCTGGCGGCATTGACCGAAAAGTTCATCGAAAGAGCCCGCAACCACTATCGCGCCGACCGATTCACCGAGGCCCTGATCGACCTCGACCGGGCCGAAACCGGCGGCGTCATGAAAGAATCCATCGCCGAACTGCGCGAGAACGTCAGAACGGTCGCGGCAGAACAAGAGCGCCGTCAGCAATCCCGCCGCGGTCGCATCGACCAGGCCAAGCGGCGCATCGATGCGGGTTCCATCGTCGCAGGCCGAAAGATCCTCGAGGATGCGGGCGAGAGTGACCTCGCCGCCGACGAACTGAAACGAAAAGCTGACGATCGTTCAGCCGAAGCCCAGCGAATCCTCGCACAGGCCGACCAACTCGCATCCGCGGGACAAATGGCCTCCGCCGTGCAAAGACTCCGCCGCGCCAAAAGCCTCGACGCCCACAACGAAGGCGTCACGCGCATGGAATCGCGACTCTGCAGCCAGGCGCTCGAGAACGCTCGCGCCGCCCTCGAAGAAGGTCGCCTGACACGCGCATCCGACGAACTCAACTGCCTCGGCGATCTCGGGAATCCCCTGCCGGCCAAGCGCGAACTGCGAAACATGCTCGCCATCGCACAGGACATGGCCCGAAGCGTTCAAGTCGGGGATTACACCGATGCGCGCCGACACGCGATGAGCCTCGCCCGTCTGCTCCCCAAGGCCGGGTGGGTCTCCGAGGTCGTCGAACAGCTTCGTCGAATCGACGATCTCAAGTCCGAACTGTGCTCAGGCCCACTGGGCGATCGGATCGATCGAATCATGGCCAAAGATGGCGGGCAACGAATCACTGCGCAAGACCGAGGCGACGCTCCGGCCCCCGCGCACAAAACGCCCCGCACGCCAGTCGGCGATGAGACCGTTGCCCTCGCCTATCGGACGCGATCAAATACCTCACTGCCCGAGCGGTTGCTACTACTCGTCGACGGCGGCGGCAGTTACCTGATACTCCGCAACGAGCGCGTCACGCTGGGCCGCGCCGCCACGAGTAAACCGGCCGACATCCCGCTCTACAGCGACGTCGCTGAGCGACACGCCAGCGTCGCACGCGTCGACGATGACTTCTTCCTTTTTACCGACAAGGAGGTCGAAGTCGCCGGCCACCGAACGCCGCACCAGTTGCTGCAAAGCGGCGACCGCATCGTGCTCGGCCGAAAGGCCAAGATGACCTTCCGAATGCCAAGCCGGAAGAGCCCCTCCGCCGTGCTCGACCTCAGTGACACCACGAAAATGCCCAACGATGTTCGGCGGGTCGTACTCTTCCATCAGCACGCCGCACTCGGTGCAGGCCCCTCGGCCCACATTCGGTGCCGGCACGCCGGACCGTCGCTCGTTCTCTTCGAGCGAAACGGATCCCTGTGGATACGACAGAAGAGCGACGGACATGTAGATACGGAAGCGGTGCAGCTCGCACTGGGCGAGCCGGTCGAGATCGCCGGCGCAAGCCTCGCGCTGCAACCGTGGGAGGTCCGTACACCCGGGAGCGGGACGGTTTAGTCATGGCATATACTTTCAAACACGGTGACCGGCCGATCGACGGATACACCATCCAGCGGGCGGTCGGCAAAGGCGGATTCGGCGAAGTCTACTACGCCATCAGCGACGGCGGTCGAGAGGTCGCCCTCAAGTACTTGCGCGACAATCCCCAGGTCGAACTCCGAGGCGTCAGCCACTGCATCAACCTCAAGAGCCCGCACCTCGTTTCCATCTTCGACGTCAAGAAGACCACGGACGGCGAATACGTCATCATCATGGAGTACTGCTCCGGCCCTTCGCTTCGCGACGTGCTGATGGCGGAACCCAACGGGTTCGCGCCACAGAAAGCGGCCTTCTTCGTGCGCGAAATCGCCAAAGGGCTCGCCTACCTCCACGATCGGGGCATCGTCCATCGCGATCTCAAACCCGGAAACCTCTTTTATGACGACGGCTATGTGAAGATCGGCGATTACGGCCTCAGCAAGTTCATCTCCATCTCACGCCATAGCGGACAGACGGCAAGCGTCGGAACCGTACACTACATGGCCCCCGAGATCGGTAGCGGAAACTACTCACGCGGCGTCGACATCTACGCGCTCGGCGTCATCCTCTACGAAATGCTGCTCGGCAAGGTCCCCTTCGAAGGATCGACCATGGCCGAGGTGCTCATGAAGCACCTCACCGCGCAACCCGAGATCGAGACCCTTCCCCAGCCCTTCGGTCACGTAATCCGAAAGGCGCTGCAGAAGGACCCCAACGACCGCTATCAAACCGTCGACGAAATGGTCGAGGAGCTGCTCGCCGTCGATGAAATCCGCGAGAGCGTGGCCGGATTCCGGCCGCAAAGCCTCGATGCCGCCGTACACGGAGGGGGGCGTCACGACTCGCCCATGCCCTCACCCAATCCGATGCTCCGCGATGCACAGCAAGCCGCACAGGCCGCCGCCGCGGGTTGGCAACCACCATACGCCCAGCCGATTAATCGCGACGCGCCGCTGCCCGCCAAGCTCGCCAAACGAATGGATCGCGTGTCCCGCCGCATGAGCGAGAAGATGGCCAAGCTCGCCGCGAAGCACCCAGGTAGAGCCCCGCTGACGCCGCCGCCACCACCGACGCCCCAGGCCGCCGCGGCCGGAGGCCCGGCGCTGGCACCGCTCGCGCCCGCCGACAGAAAGAAACGAATCCTGCTTACCGGACTGCTGTCGATCGGACTCGCCGTCGGACTCGGCGTGCTGATCGG
Source organism: Phycisphaerae bacterium (assembly GCA_029260135.1). Lineage (GTDB taxonomy): Bacteria > Planctomycetota > Phycisphaerae > UBA1845 > UBA1845 > OFTM174. The sequence continues at coordinate 76,001 of JAJDDV010000159.1, forward strand.
CAGTACCGGCGGCGACGTTGCCGGTACGTCCGCTGGAATGCTCGCCGTCGCCATGTCGGGCGGTGTCCTACTCTCCCGCCGAGCCGTCGGATGGTTCGGTATCGAGCACGGCCCCAAGTGGTCCAGGCGACTCGTTCAACTCTGCTGTTGCGCGCCGCTCCTGGCCATCGGCGCCGCGCCCTTGCTGGACGTCAGAGGCGAGGAAGGTGCGGCCGTTTACTTGGGCCTGTTGATCTGCGCGGTCTTCTTTGACGCCGGAGAAAAGGGAGGCCGACACGGTGCCGATCCACGCGGCGAAATCAGCTTCGGCGCAGCCATCTGGGCCGCATTCGTCGGCGCCTTCTTCACCGGAGTCGCCGGAGCCATCGTCGGCGAGGACCCCGATGAAGTCATCTGGATCGCCGCAGGAGTGACAGGCGTCGCGTCGCTGATACTGCAGGCCACCTCCTGGTGGTCCATCGCCGCACCCGCAGCACCAGCCAAATCCAAACTTGCTGCCGTCGACGCCCAGCCCCACGACGTCCAACCACCGCCCGGCGCTCAACCGTTCCACCCGGACCCGCCACACCCCGCAACCGCCCCGGCCCCGATGGGACCAGTGCCCACACTGACCGCCTCACACCTGCAAGACCAGGTCGAGCGCTGGGGCATCACACGTGCGGTCTGGGGACTTATCGCCTTCGCATTGATGAGCGGGACCATTGTCACTTTCCTGATCCCCCTCGTCGCCACAGACTTCGATCATCATGACGTCACCGGCTCAATCATCATCTGCACAGCCTGTTTCTCATTCGTGATCTTCGCACTCAGAAAAACAACCCCACTCAAACGAGACGGCTTCTGGCGCGAGACCATCCGCCCGTTCCTGATCGCCACGTCGATGGCCGGCATCGGCGCAGCCATCACAGGAATCGCCCGAGAGTGGGGGCACCGCTCTTATTGCTCCTGGAAAGAAGGCTCCTTTCCCTGCCTTGCCGACGAAGGTCGTGTCGGGCTCATCACAGGGCTCGTTATGTGCTCTCTGGCCTTCCTGATCCTCATCCTCTTCACCGGCCGCAAGAAACGACTGCCACCCCAGCCGTTCCTGCAGAACTACGATTCACCGGCCAGGGCAGACCTGCACGCCGCCATGGAACAAAACCGAGAAGACGGATGCTGCTAAACGCTATAACACAATCTGAACTTCGCGACGGAGTCCAATCATGACGCCGGTCACCTGGGGACTCTTCGGCGCCGTCTGCGGCATCGTTATCACGCTCGTCGTCGTCGGCAAATCACTTGCACGCGGCGGACGCGCCATCATCTTCGTCGGTTTCCTCACCGCACTCGCCGCCCTGGCGGCCCTGGTCTTGTTTCAGGGAAGAACGCGCTCGCACATGTGGCCACCCGACGTCTCGCACCTCGTCCAGTTCCACGGACTCCCAGCACCCATGCCCCAGGTGAAAGTGAGCGTTCCCGTAGACGTCCACGTCGCCGATGAGCAAGACCGAATTACTCCTGAACACGCGGCGCTCGACCACGATACCATTGAGCACGCCATCGAAGCCGCCAAAACCGCCGCCGCCATCGCCCAAGACTCGGGAAGCGAAACCACCATCACTCACGACGATGGAATCAGAATCACAGCCCACGCCAAACCACGCGAGCCCAAACCCACCTCCGCCGCCACCAAGGCCAAACGCTTCAAACAACGCGTCGAACGCTCCGTCAACCGCGGAATGCGACAGATTCAAAGCCCAAGCGTCAAACGCATCATCAAGTTGGTGCTCCCAGCGTTCGTCATCGCATCCTTCCTCTGCATCGGATACCTCCTCCTCGACGGCGCAACGCGAGGGCAGCTAAGCTGGCCCCTCCGAATCATCGCGGTCATTCTGTTCGGCGTCCTGTTCGCCACCGTAGCCGCCCTGAAGTAAGCCCATAGCACAGCGCCGCACTTTCTCGTACCATGGAGCTGTCATCGTCGCACGGCCTGTTGTGATAGGCGTAGGGTGCATCTCGATGCACCTTCTGTCGTTGTGCTGTGAGCAAGCTCGGGCGCCATGCCCAACCACAAGGCGCGGGCATGCCGTCACGACGTCGGGTGCCATGGCCAAGCGAAGCGCCGCCATGCTGTGTGCCATGCCCAAGCCGAAGGCGCGGGCATGAGACGAAGAGTCCACGCAAAAGAACCAGTTAAGGAATGAAAATGGACGCCGAAGCCGGCGCCGACCATTATCTGATCCTCCAGATCCGAAAGGGCAACGAAGCCGCCTGGCGACAGCTCATCGATCGCTACGCCGGACGACTCCTCGCCTTCGCACGCGCCAGAACCGCGTCCCTCTCCGACGCCGAAGACCTCGTCCAGGAAACCTTCGTCGGGTTCCTACAATCCGCCACCCACTACGACGCCTCACGATCCCTCGAAACCTACCTCTTCACCATCCTCCGCTACAAACTCTACGACCTCCTCCGTCAGCGCAAAGCCACCGTCCTCTCCGAACCCGCCGACGCCGAAGGATGGTGGGACCACATCATGCCGGGAACCACCGAGACCCCCAGCGGACACGCCGTCGGTGCCGAAGCCCTCGAACAGCAAGAGACCCTCCTGGGCGAAATCCTCAAGAGGCTCATCCGAGAGATGAGAGACCGCGGTGCCTTCAACGACCTCCAGGTCATCGAGCTGGCCTTCTACGCCGGAACCCGAAACCTCGACATCGCCGGTCTCCTCGAGATAGACCAGAAAGCCGTCGCAGGCGTGAAGTTCCGAGCCATCCAGAAGCTACAGAAGTTCCTCGCCGAGCGCGACACACAGGCCCTCTCCTGCCTCGACGAGTCCGAAGCCGACATCACCGTCGCCCGCGTCTGGAGAGAGCAACGTCTCACCTGCCTCAAACGGAGCACCCTCGGCTCATACCTCCTCGGCGTCCTTGACGAACCCTGGCGATCCTACACCCAGTTCCACCTCGACGTCGTCGCCTGCCCCATGTGCCTCGCCAACCTCACCGACCTCGAATCCGAAGAAGAAGACCGAACCCCCGCCGACACCGAAGAAATGTTCGCCTCAAGCGTCGGCTTCCTCACCCGTACCAAGTAGCGCAGCGACTGTTCCGCTTGCATCCTGTAGGGTCCGCTGTGCGGACCGTTTTTCGCCTCCCCCTCACGGCTTCGCGACCCTCTCCTTCCGCGAGCGAATTGCCTCTTCATCCCCACTCTTGGGCGACGCGCCAAACGCACGCTTCGGAGCATCCTTCATCGACTCCCGCAGGAACGCCCGCCACGGATCCGCCGCAACCTCAGGCCCAACAGGCTCGCGCCGCAACGCCGCCGGAACCGCCGCAGCGGGAACGGTCTGTGCAACCACATCGCGATCGCTTCCAGGCTCTGTCGTGCGCTGCACAACGTTCACCGTCGCCACCTCCGCCGCTCGCTCCACCGAAATCGATTCCTCATCCGCTGCGCCCGTCCATCCTTCCACCGCGCGAGGGATGGCACGAAATTCATGCACGGCAAACGGTGCCACGGCCTTGACATCCTCGGCCACGCGCTCGTCCCTCTCTTCCGCCGCTCGCGTCAGCGTCTCCTCGACCCGCACCAGACGCGCGAGCAGCGCGCCACGGTGTTCATCCACCACATCCCACAAACAGGCTAGCTCCGCTGCACGTGCGTCAGTTTCCTCATCCAACAGAAGCGTCATCGCCTTCCCGGCCTCCGTCAGGCGCTCTTCCGTTTTCCGTTCCGCCTCACATCGCGCGAGCGACTCATCGCCGATCATGCCGCGCAACCGCCCGTCAACCTCACGAACCGTTCCCCGTAGCTCATCCGCGTCGCATGCGCGATCGTGCGACTCCGCTGTGATCCGTGCGGCCAGCGCCCGCTCAAACTCCACAACATTCCCCGCAACCAGCGCAACGGCGTCCGCCCGCGCGCCCCGTTCCGCATCGATCCGCGCCAAGAGCTCATCCTCCACAGCCGCGAGCGCACCCAAGAACTCCCGATGATCCGAACTCCGTACCAGAGACTCACCCTCGACCCGTGCCGCCATCTCCCGTTCAACCGTCGCCAGCGCGAGCTGGAGTTCCTGGTTCTGTTCCGCTGTCCGGCTCATCCCGCTGGTCACCCGTTCTCCCAGATCTCGCTCGACGGTCTCCAGCGCGACCCGCAGATCGCCTACTCGCTCGGCCGCCTGCTCCATTCCGCTGGTCACCCGCTCTCCGAGGTCCCGCTGTACGCCCATCACGATTTCCTGAAGGCGATCATCCTCCGCGCCGCGCTCCAGCGACTCGCCACGAATCGACGCCACCCACGCTTCCTCGATCGCCGCCAGCGCATGTCGAACTTTCGCCGTCTCCGTAGCCCTCGCCGTCGTTTCTTTCGCCAGGGCATTCGCGACAGCCCACTCAATACCGGCAATCCGATCCAGCAGGTCGCGATCCTCTTCAGTACGTTCGAGCGCGTGCTCATACACCGTGACCGCCAGCGCCTCCTCGACGCAAGTGATGTGATCCACAAGCTCGTGAAGATGTGCAGACCACACCTCGTCCGCCACCCGCCGTTCAGCCCGAACCTGATCCATCCACACCTCGCGGGCCGCCTCCTGCTCCGCGCGAACCTGATCCAGCTTCATCTGCATCGTCGAGTAGCTGACACACCCGGAAGCGGCGAGCATCAGCAGCCCAAAGATCATTAGTAACGGTTTCGAATTCATGACGGCTCTCCAACAGCGGTGACGAGTTCGGCCCGGCAACACATGCCGAGAAGTGAGGGGACGGACAGCGCGGAGGGTCCGCTGTACGGACCATGGTTGCCGGGTGGCACTGCTCTCCAACGCGGAGGGTCCGCTGTGCGGACCATGATTGCCGCCCAAGACGCAGGGTGCATCTCGATGGGAGGGTGCCCCATTCTTCGCCAAAGGCGAAGGGTGGGGGACGGAACGCCGACGGTTCCACCTGACGCATCTCGTAGGGTCCGCCGCGCCGACCATGCCCGAACCGGGTGCCATGCCCAAGCCCAAGGCGCGGGCATGTTGACGTACGCTGCCGCGATCCGAATGCGTAGGGTCCGCTGTGCGGACCACGGTTGCTGCCCAAGATGTAGGGGCATCTTGATGCGCCTACTGCTTGGTGCTTTGAAACACCTATTACGCCGATCCATCAAAGGCAACGCATCCTCCATCAACCAACGGCCGCCACGCTGACACCCATCGGCATCTCACGCTTCGTGGGCCCAAGCACGCGAACCGCCGACGAACCCAGCAGGCTCGTCAGCTTCTCCAAAAGCACGGGGCTGCACGCAACACGCAAACCCGTATGACATTCAATCTGCGCGAGCAGTCCGTCCGCCGTTGACACGTTGATATAAACGCGACTCACACCGCGACTCGCGCGCAGCGCCGCCACCACGTCGTCGAGCGGTGACGTTTCTTCGATCTCGAGCAATAACGCAGCCGCAAACGCTTCGACCGCGGCGTCAGCCTCCACCACGCGGGATACGCGGATCGAAGGCTCCTCGCGCTTCTTGTCGACCGCGCCCTCAATGAACAGCAACGCGTCCGGGTTCAGCAGCGGGCGATATTGCGAGAAGTCGTCCGGGAAGACGACCGCCTCCACCCGACCCTTGAGATCCTCGAACGTCACAACGCCAAGACGCTTCCCTGCGTTGCGACCGTTCCTAGCGGTAACGGTACGGACACTCGAAACCATACCGCCGACGATGACCTCGTTACCCTCTTCCCGCTGCACCAGATCGGCCGTACTCGCCGTCGAACACGCCTCCAACAACCGCTCATGTGACGCCAGCGGATGACGCGTAATATAGAAACCTAGAACAGCCTTCTCGTTTGCGAGCATCTCCGCCTCGCTCCACTCCGCCGTCGAGAGCGTCGGTTCCTCAAGCGTCGCCGCCGAGTCCTCACCGCCGAACAACCCCATTTGGCCCGCTCGACGATCTCGCTGTGCCGACTGGGCCGACGCGATCGCACCGTCAAGTGCGTCAACCAAGGCCTTTCGCATCGCGCCCGTCCGATCGAACGCCCCCGCGCAAATCAGCGCCTCCATCGTTCCGCGATTCACCGCCGTCAAATCGACACGCTCGCAGAAGTCGAACAGGCTCTTGTAAGGTCCCTCGTTCTCGCGCTCCTCGACGATGACCGACACGGCCTTGCTGCCCACGCCCTTGATCGCACCGAGCCCGAACCGAATCGCACCCGCGTTCTCACCCCCGGAAACAGACTCGACCGTGAAGTCGAACTCCGATCCGTTCATGTCCGGCGGATGAATGTCGATCCCCATCACCCGGCATTCCTCGCGATACTCAGCCACCTTGTCCGTGCTCGACATTTCAAATGTCATCACCGCCGCCATGAACTCGACGGGGTGATACGTCTTCATCCATGCGGTCTGAAACGCGACAAGGGCGTAACCCGTGGAATGCGCCTTGTTGAAGGCGTATCCACCGAACTTCAGAATGTCGGTGAACACCTGCTCCGCCGTACCTCGCTTGACGCCGTTCCGCAAACACCCGTCCAGAAACGGCTCGCGCATCGCCTCGATCGTTTTCGTCTTCTTCTTGCTGATCGCCTTCGCCAGCCGGAACGCCGCCTTCAACTCGATCCCGCCCAGACGATTGACCAGACGCGACACCTGCTCCTGATACACCATGATCCCGTAGGTCTCGTCGAGAACCTCCGTCATGATCTTGTGCGGCGTCGTCCAGTCCTGACCGTGCTTTCGCGCGACATAATCCGGGATGTACGCCATCGGCCCCGGCCGATACAGCGCGTTCGCCGCGATCAGATCTTCAATGCGGTTAGGCCGCATGCGCATGATCACGTCGCGCATCCCGCCCGACTCGAACTGGAAGATCCCCTTGGTGTCACCGCGGGAAAAAAGCGAATACACCTTCGCATCCGTCAGGTCCAGGTGCTCCAGGTCGATCCTCGTTCCCGTACTGCGTTCCGCGAGTTGACGCGCTCGTTCCAACGTCGTCAGCGTACGCAAACCCAGGAAGTCCATCTTCAGCAGACCGACACGCTCGACCGTCGGTCCATCGAACTGTGTAATCAGACCTTCCTGATTGGCTGCCTTGTACAGCGGCAGGAAATTGACCAGTGGCTGATCCGCCACTACGACACCTGCCGCGTGAACGCCCGCATTGCGGACGACCCCCTCCAATCGCCGACCGATCTCGATGATACGCCGAACCGTTTCGTCGTCGTTGAATCGCTTCTTGAGTTCAGGTTCCTGCTCGAGCGCCTTGTCGAGCGTCATATGTAAATCGTTCGGGATCATCTTCGTCAGGTTGTTCGCCTCGTCGAACCCCAATCCCATCACGCGGGACACGTCCTTGACGACCGCCTTGGCCTTCAGCGTTCCGAACGTGATGATCTGCGCCACGTGGCCGTACTTCTCGCGAACGTATTCCAATAGTCGGCCACGACCGTTTTGGCAGATGTCCAGGTCGATGTCCGGCATCTCGTCGCGATCCGGATCCATGAACCGCTCGAAGTACAACCCGTAACGGATCGGATCGGGCGTGCTGATGTGAAGGCAATACGAAACCACCGAGCTGCAACCGCTACCCCGTGCGCCCACCGGGATGCTGTTGGCCCGGGCGAAGTTCACGCAGTCCCACACAATCAGGAAGTAGCTCGCGAACCCCTTGCTGATAATCACGCCGAGTTCGTAATCGATCCGCTCCTGCAGCTCCGCCGTGATTTCACCGTATCGTTCGACCGCCCCCTCATGAACCAGGCGCCGGAGGTAGTCCGCATCGTCGAGTGGCTGATCGTCACTGTCCTTCACTTCCGCCGGAACCTGAAACACCGGCGCGTAGCGCTTCGTCAGATCCAACTCCAGATTGCACAGGTCCGCCACGTGCAACGTGTTCGCGATCGCGTCCGGGAAGTCGGCGAAACGCTCGACCATCTCCTCCGTCGTCTTGAAGTAGAACTGGTCCGTGTCGAACTTGAAACGGTCCTCGTCCGACAGCAGCTTGCCCGTGTTGATGCAGCAAAGCACGTCGTGTGCTTCCACGTCCGCATGCTCGAGATAGTGAACGTCGTTCGTCGCAATCGTCGCCACACCCAGCCGCGTCGCCATGTCCGCCAGCTCGGGGTTGAGGATTTTCTGCGGCGACAAACCATGATCCTGCAACTCGATGAAGAACCGATCAGGCCCGAAGATCGACAGATACGACTTCGCCAGCTCCTCCGCTGCCGCTCGGTTCTCGTTGAGAAACGCCGTCGGAATCTCGCCGCTCAGGCAGCTACTCGTGCAGAGCAGACCGCCGGAAAGCTCAGCCAGGATCTCCTTGTCGATCCGCGGCTTGCGATAGAACCCCTCCGTGTATCCGAGCGACGAAAGCCGAATCAGGTTCCGGTACCCCTCCAGATTCATCGCCAGCAGCAGAAGGTGATACGACTCTTTTAGTCCGGTGCGGTCCTTCGACCGCCGGTCGCCCGATGCCAGGTACGCTTCGCACCCGATGATCGGCTTGACGCCCGCGTCCAGGCACGCCGTATAGAACTCGACCGCCCCGAACATGTTCCCGTGATCAGTGATCGCCACCGCCGGCATGTCGAGGGCCTTGGCACGTGCAACCAACGGCCCCACGCGCGTCGCGCCGTCAAGAAGGCTGTAATGCGTATGAACGTGAAGATGAGCGAACGACGATGCCGTCATCGAACGAAGGACTCCATTCCCGAAACTCCCGACCCGCGCGGTACTGTCCCGGCACGGTGTGGCACCGGTTTTCAACCGGTGGAACCCGCACCATCCTACCGTGTGCAGGTACCGAGTCTAGCCAAAGGAAGAGGCGTGAAGACGTAGGGCAGGTGGCTTCGCCGACATCGTCACCGAGTCCAACTGCCGCCGCCTTGTGAAGATCGAACAATTCACAGGGCACCTCCGGTGTGGCACCGTTTTCAACCGGTGGAATCCGCGACTTACTGTGGCATCGTTTGCGCGTGAACACCGACATCCGCCGAAGTCTGAACCGTCCAGTTCAGCAGATCCGTCGACGGCATCGCGCTACCCGGATGTCCGAACCGCGTCTTGTGCAAAAATTCCCACGGATTCGCGTTCGCCACCGTACCGAGGAAGACCTCAGCTGCTCCCGGATCGAAATCGAGATGGTCGCCGAAGGCGCCGTGACACGTGACGCAATGTGGCTGGTCATACTCGAGCTGACCCTCGATCTGGCTGCCGATGAACTGCCCCGCTCCGTCGATGTACAGATCGGTGTCGACCACACCGTCAAACACGAACTTGACCACATCCCAGAGATCGCGCTCCGTCATTCCGTACGTTGCCATGTCGTGCCCGCCGCCGGCCACGACGCCGCTCGTGAGCAGATCGAACACCCGCTGAGGCGTCCGCTGCGTCCCGAACACACCGCCGATCCCCGTGAAGTGCGATCCCGACCCGTACGCGCCGTCGACCCCCCTGTAATCCCATCCGTGGCACTCTTTGCAGCGAAACGTTGTACTGCCCGTCTTCAGACCCGCCACCGGGTAGAGCGGATGATCTCCGCTCGGCGCTGCGGCCCGGTTGACCATCCACCACTTGTCATAAAGCAGCCCGCCACGCACCGGATCCGCCAGCACAAACCCCGCGGGCACCGCGGCCGGAACGTCCGAAAACGCAGGATCGTTGATCAGCAACGAATAGTCCACAACTGACACGACCGTGTCATTGTCGGCATCCAAAAATGCACACTCTGCCAACAGCGTGTCACTCATGCACCGCTGGAACGCCGCCATATCCGCCAAATCTATATCACCGTCCCCGTCCCCGTCACCCGTCATGCCGTACCGAGAGACCTCATAGCCGGCGTAATAACGCACATCGTCGAATCCCTGGAAGTCGTCGATCACGTCATCGGTCGACACGATGCCGTTCGCGGCGACAAAGAGTGTCACGAGCCCGTCATCGATGGCCGGCGCCTTCCACCGCACCCGAAAATCATACTGCCCTCCACTGGCCGTCCATTCGATGACGGACTTCAGCGCGCCGGGGTGCGTGTGCGTGACGTAGTCGGGAATGCCGGGTGTGAACTTCGTGGCACTGTCGTCGGCACAAGTTCCGGATGGGCAGTCGGCGTCGATCGTACACAAGTCACCGGCTGAGGTGCCGCCTTGGCAGGTTCGAACATCGTCCGGGACAAGAAGAAGTGATCCGGAGAAACCGGTGTCGTTTTCGGCGCTGAGGGCAAAGCTCGCGCCGTCCTCATCCGGCGCGATGACGCGAACCGTCACGTCGTAGGTCTCGTTGGCGCGGTAGCGCCGCGGCACGCCGATCAACTCGACGCGACCGGTTCCTACATGGAATGGTTCATGGCAGCCGGTACAGTTGTGGCCGTTGGCGACGCGGCCGCCGGACGACCCCGGCGCGCCGGGCGCGCCGGATGAAAAGCCCCAGATGACACCGGCGAGGCAGAGCAGCGTCGCCGACGCGCAGATGGTTAGACAGGTTCCCGTCCTGATCATCGTGCAGATAACCCCTTGGCGCGCGGTGTTTGCGCAACGCGCAGCCTAGACCCAGTTCGATTGCTTCTTGCACCCCTGTTTCCGGTCCGGTGCCCGACCATAGGATGGTATCACGCGACATGGGCGTATTCAATCGTCGGAATGGGTCCGATACGCCGCCTATTGGTTATCAGCCGGCCGATGAGGATGTGCTAGGCTACGTCGAAGAGCCTGATGTTGTGGCCGTGCGCGGCGATCAGCGCGGCACGGAGCGCGGTGTGGCATGGCTGGGACAACTTCGGATCCGTTTGGATGATCGTCGCGGCGTCGTCGCGCGCTTGCTGGAGCAAGTCGAGGTCGTCGATGAGGTTGGCGACCTTGAAGGTGGGCAGGCCATGTTGCCGCGTGCCGAGCAGCTCGCCGGGTCCGCGAAGGCGCAGGTCTTCCTCGGCGATCCGGAATCCGTCCGATGTTTCGCAGAGGATGTTCAACCGCTCGAAGGACGTGCGTGTCTCTGTCGCTTCGCTCGGCGCGTTCGTGTCGGTCAGCAGCAGGCAAAAGGACTTCTTGGTGCCGCGTCCGATTCGGCCTCGCAACTGGTGGAGCTGACTGAGGCCGTATCGCTCGGCGTGTTGGATCACCATGATCGTTGCGCTGGGAACGTCGACGCCGACTTCGATCACGGTTGTCGAGACGAGCGCGTGGATGCCTCCGCCGCGGAACTGATTCATCATGTCGACTTTCTCGGCGGGCTTCATACGACCGTGGAGAAGTCCGACCTGAAAGCCGCTCAGCGCGCCGCTTGCCAGCCGATCAACTTCCACACTTGCAGCCTTGAGTGGGAGGGCTTCGGATTCTTCGACAAGCGGGTAGACGACGAAAGCCTGCTCTTTCCGCTCGAGGCGTGAGCGGACGAAGGCCCATGCGTCGTCGAGTTGGTGTGCGGATACGAGCCGGGTGACGATCGGTTGACGGCTGGGCGGAGCGCCTTCGATGGTCGAGACGTCGAGGTCTCCGAAAACGGTCATGGCCAGGGTACGTGGAATCGGTGTCGCGGAGAGGACGAGTGTGTGGGGTGCGGTTCCTTTGGAGCGAAGGCTCGCTCGCTGGGCGACGCCGAACTTGTGCTGCTCGTCAATGATGACGAGTCCCAGGTCGGCGAACCGCACATCGTCCTCGAGAATTGCGTGCGTGCCGACGATCAGATCGAGCCGACCCTCGGCAAGGTCGGCGAGAAGGGCGGCTCGCTGAGACTTGGTGGTGGATCCCGCGAGGAAGCCGGATTTGACTTTGCTGCCGTCCAGATACCGGGAGATCTTCTCGGCGTGTTGCTGGGCCAAGACTTCGGTGGGGGCGAGAAATGCGGCCTGACGGCGTCCTTTGGGCCCTTTTCCCGCGGCGATGGTGGCCAGGGCGGCGTAGACGGAGACGGCGGTCTTTCCGGCGCCGACGTCGGCCTGCAGCATGCGGTTCATGGGGACGGTTCGCGCGAGGTCCGCAGAGATCTGCGCAACGGCTTTGTCTTGTCCGGGCGTGAGGTCGAACGGGAACCTCGCTCGGATGCGCCGATCAATCTCCTCGGTCACGACGACGGGCTGCGCTTTGGGGCCGTCGGCGATGCGGCGTCGCGCGATGCGCACGGCGATCTGGCAGAGCAGAAGTTCTTCGTAGGCGAATCGTCGCCGTGCCACAGCCGTGTCACCAGGACTGGTGGGCTTGTGGAAGCGCAGCAGAGCCGTGCGACGGGGGGGGAGCTCGCGGCGAGTGCGAATGTCATCGGGCAGGAACTCAATGACGGATTCGACCGTGCCGTCCAGGCAGGAGTCGATGATCTTCGCAATGCGCGCAGTGGGCAGCTCGGCGGTGGCGGGGTAGACGGGTCTGTAGCGGTCAAGGTCGTCGGTGAACGGATCTTCGCCGTCTTCGACGATCGCGAGCGTCGGGTTGGTCATCGACGCGATGTCGCGGTATTGGTCGATCTTGCCCGTCAGTCGAACGATGAGTCCGTCGTGCAGCTTGTCCGCGAGGTAGGACGAGTTGAACCAGCGGACGCGACACTCGCCGGTTCCGTCGACGCAATGGGCGTTAATCGACTGCTTGTGGCGGATGCCGCGAGACCGCACGCGGCGGAGCTCTCCGACGATGGTCGCGGTCTCGTCGAGACGGAGCTTGCCGATCGCGATGGACTTGGGTTGCAGCTCGTGGCGGAACGGGAAGTGCTCGATCAGATCAGCCACCGTGATCACACCGAGCTTCTCGAACTCGCGTGCGCGAAGCGGGCCGACGCCGCGCAGGAATTGAACAGGCGTGTCGAGCTTGACGGCGAACCGCTGACGAATGTCGCTGGGCGAATGGCGAAGTCTCGTTTCGCTATCGCTCATTCGTCGTTCCGAGTACGCGGGGTTATGGAATCAGCAGGCGATCACCGATCCGAATCTGGTTGGGGTCGGAGATCGTGGCGGCGTTCGCTTCGTAGATGTCTTTCCAACGGCTGGCGTTGCCGTAGTACGTGCGCGCCAGGCTGTAGAGGGTGTCCTTCTTGATGACCGTGTGGTATCGCCCGCTGGAGGATGCCAGCGTCATGTCCGGTGCGGCGACGGGCTCGGCGGCCGGTTGCGCATCGACGGTCGAACCGTACGCGGGGTAGGGATCGGCGCGAAAGGTTCGTTGCTGCACCGGCGGGTTGTACCAGTCGGTTTCGGAGACTGACGGCGATGTGGTCTCCGCCTTCTTGAAGAGACTGCAACCGCTGATGGAGCTGATCATTACAAGGCTGGCCGAGACGAGCAGAGCGTTCCTTCGCATCCGTAAGACCTCCTGTCGTTAGGTTGGGATGTACCACATACTCGACCGTACGATAACCGGGGCAAGGAGGCTGTCAAGGGAAATCGTGCGTGGCCATTTGGCCCGGGTGTGTGAACGTGTCGGGATTCAGGGGCGTGGCTCGCCCGGACCCTGGCTGCCGCCATCGACCCAGCGAGCGTCATCGCCCAATCAGTACCGCGAGTGTCAACGAGCGGGCTCCATGTGCGTTACGTGGCCTGCCCGCTCCATGACTGTCGGGGTACTGATCGGCTGCGACCGGCTCCATAGCTGTCGCGGTACTGATCTGTGTCGCCGGCTACGCTCGCACGGGGCGGCGACGGACAACGATGCAGCCCGCACTGAGCATCAACAACGCAAACGCAGCCAGGCCCCACTCACTCACCGCCGGAATGTCCGCTCTCGGGATCGGTACCAGCAAACCCGCATGCGGTGACGGCGGAACCACACCCTCCGTCCCGTAGCGCCGGGGTTTATCCCTGGCGAAATCGCCACCCATGAAGGGTGGCGCTACATCCGTCAACCCAGTTCTTTCGCCACCCATAAAGGGTGGCGCTACATCGGTCAACCCAGTTCTTTCGCCACCCATGAAGGGTGGCGCTACATCGGTCAACCCAGTTCTTTCGCCACCCATGAAGGGTGGCGCTACATTAGCCCGAGCCAATCCGCCCGTATTCACGAGTACGCTCATGAACATGCCACCGCCCTCCAACCCGGCCAGCACCTCTCCACCGGACCCGCTGCACGGGCCTTCGTCTGAGATGGGCACGATAATCGACACACGTATGCTGGACTGCAGGACTGCAAGATCATTCAGGTCCACGATCTTGTCGAGAACCGCACCAATATCATCGAACCGCCCCACCCACCGCGTGGCCACGCCGTCAGTCACCGGGTCGCCCCCGGTGGGATACGACGTGCCAATCTGGCTTTCGATACCGTCGAGATCGCTGTCCGTGAAACCCGTAACCACGCTGCTCCCATACCCCGGCGCCGGCGGCAGGACCAGAGCGTCGACAGCCTCCGGAAGATCGAGCAAGTCAATGATCCGCCAAGACACACCCCGTGTTGAGCCGTCCACCAGCTCGACCGTGCCCGCTACGCGGAAGGAGTTTAGAATCACATAGTCCAGTACGTACTCGCTTATTGAGTTCATGACTCCCGTGCCTGGAGGATTGACGTCTGCCAGCCGGACCATGCCTACGGCTCCCGGCGGCAGCGGCAGCGTGAACATCTCGAAACTCCCGGTGCCGGCGCCGGATTCGCGCCACACCACGGGCTGAAGGACCCCCAAGCCGTCCTCTGCTCGCCCGGTGATCAAACGTGCGCCGGGGGTGCAAAGCTGGTCGGCATTCGCGTCCTGTGGGCAGTTGTCCACGTCATCCGCGACGCTCTCTCGCCCCGCCGCCATGACCAGCTCCGGCAAGACGACCGGCGGCTGCGTGAGGTCGGGCCAGTAGAGGGCCTTGGCGTCGCCGCTGGGCGCGGTTCCTGTACCGATGCTGGTCCACACGCCGGCGAGCGCGGCGCCGTGGGCCACCTCCCCGGCGTTCTCGCCACCCATAAAGGGTGGCGCTACAGTGCCGTCGGACGAACGGTACGTTTGCGTAGCGCCGGGGTTTATCCCCGGCGTGTTTCTTTCGCCACCCATAAAGGGTGGCGCTACATCGCCCATCCCGTCCCCGCCCCGCGCACCGGCGCGGGCGATACCGCCCATATCCAGCTCGCCCAGCACCTCCCCCCCGAACCGCCCGCCCGTGAAACCGGCCGGCAGGGAGGCCACCGCGCCCGTCCAATCGCCGGTCAGATCGTCACGTGACCAATAGGCCGGCTGCTCGGCGCCCGCCGCGCCGATCGACCCCACAGCCACGCACTCACCGGTGGTCTGCTCGCAGCTCACACCGATCGCGGCGCTGGTGGTCTCACCCATCTCCGGCAGCGGGTTGAGTACGCCGTCTGCGTCCGAGTCAATGAACGACCAGGCCACCGCGTGCTCCACGTCGAGGTTGTCTACGCCGACACCGACGACGATCCCAGTCGAGCCGTTGCAGGACCCGGCGTGCGGCACGCTTCCCGCGAAGCTGCCCTCCGGCAGGACCGTAGGCGTAAACGTCGTCGGGCTGCACTGCCCGGCCAGACAATCCAGCGCTCCGCTGCAGGCCGCCCCGTCGGCGATGTCGTTGGGTTGGCACAGCCCCGCACCGTCGCAGGCGTCCGGGTCGGTGCATTCGGTGGCGGTCCCGCTACCGCACGGCGAGCCGGGGTTGAGCGGCGTGTGCGTGCAGAGGTTGGCTACGCACGAATCGAGCGTGCAGTCGTTGTGGTCGTTGCAGTGAGCGTCGATCGCGCAGCAGCCTTCTGTGCGCGTTCCGACGCAGTAACCGGCGTTGCAGACGTCGGCGACGGTGCAGACGTCGGCGTCGTCACACGGCAGTCCCTGGTTGATCGGTTGTTTGATGCACGCGTCGCTAAGCTCGTTGCAGACGCCGTTTGCACAGACGTCGTCAAGGGCGGAGCAGTCAATCGGCGCCCCGTTCAGGCAGGTACCGGCCGCGCAGGTCTCCATGCCGCTGCAATACGCACCGTCATCGCAGTCGGCGTCGACGAGGCAAGCGCACGTGTCGAAGATTTCGTCGCACGCTGCGCCGCCGCACGGATCGCCGGCGCTCGCACAGAACCCGCCCGTGCAGCTCTCGAGTCCGTTGCAGAACAGGCCGTCGTCCGCGCAGAGTGTCCCGTCCGCGAGCGGAGGGTTCTCGCACGTACCCGTAGGGATGCAGACGTCGTTCGTGCAAAGATTACCGTCGTCGCAGTCGGTGTTGTCCAGGCATTGGCCATGTGCGTGCTTCACGCCGAGCGACGCGATCAGAACAAGGCCCAAGCCCAACAGACGATGCGGTGCAGCTCTCATCGGTCCTCTCCTAGTTCGCCGGGGTTCATCCCCGCTGTGTGCCACGGCGCGGTGAGCGGTCCGGAGGGTCCGCTGTGCGCCGGGTGCCATGCCCAAGCCCAAGGCGCGGGCATGCTGTTATGTGCGCCGGGTGGCAATTGCGGCTTGTCCGCCAGTCACTCCGCCCGCACGGTCCGCGTCACCAAGTATTGCGCCCTGACCTGCCGATCTTTCACGAAAACGCTGCATCTGCCCGCTCCATCACTGTCGCGGTTCTGATCGGCATCTGCCCGCTCCATCACCGTCGCGGTTCTGATCTGATGCACCCGCACGTCAGCCTGAGATGCTGAAAGACCATAGCCGTGGGCAGAGCGAAGCGCCGCCCACGGATCGTGCGATTCCGACCCTTCATTCGACCCTGAAAGGGCCGGAGAAGCCGATTCTCCGCGGCCGGCAAAGGACGACGGACGATCACAATCCCAAACAGATGCGGCTACGCTGGGTGGAAGGTGTCATCACCGCGAAGCCCGAACACGAAGATGAACAGACACTGAGAGTCCATACTAGCGAACGGCGAAGGCGCGATACAAGCGCAAAGTCACAATTCTTGGAAGTGTGATGCCGATCCGCGTCCGTTAGGACGCGCTGTCCACCGAGACTGACGATTCCAGTGCCGAAATGAGCCAAGGGAGTTCCATCCCCCGGTCTGCGGCGTGTTCGTTTGACAGGTTTCGGGCGGATGATTACACGGTGGTCAAACCGGGTTGGTCTCTTGGCTGGCGGTCGAGAGCTTGGCGCGAGCAAGATCATGATTGCGAAGCAGATTACGGTCTATGTGAAACCAGGGCATTGGGACGCGTATCTCGCGTCGCAGGCGATCTGGAATCGTGAGACGCGGGGTGCGGCCGGATACCTGGGTGGATTCTGCGGACAGGCATCGCCGGACGAGGGCGTCGTTCATCTGATGTTCTTCTGGCGATCGCGCGAGGCGCTTCAGCGGTGGATGGAGACCGAACACGATCGTATCGCGGAGCTGGCAGCGGCTGACCTGCACTATGAACGCATCGAGACGCGGATTCTGGACGACGTCTCCGGCGGTGGGGCGGTGGTGCCGGGTTTGTTGCACGAGAACACGCTCGAGGCCGCGGATGTTCAGTTCTGGAGCGAAGCGTATCGAGCGACGGCGGCGCTGCGAACGGCGCTGCGCTTGGGGTTGTTCGATGCACTGAGCGCCGGGCCGCTTGGACCGGCGGATCTAGGCCGGGTCGTGAATGTCGATGCGGCGTTGCTCAAACACCTTCTTCGAGCCGTGAGGGCGATGGGCCTGGTGGAAGAGCGGTCCGACGGGTGGGTCAACAGTGGTCTTGCGGATCGGACGCTTGTGCGGGGAGCTGCGGCCTATCAGGGAGATGCGGTCCTGCACAACTCGCAGCCGAGTTATATCGATTCGATGTTCGCCTACGGTGAACGTCTTGGATTGCCTGCTGAGCTTGAGGACGAGGCGGAGGGGTTTGAGCGATTCCTCCATGCGATGGCCAATACGGCCGCGGGTGGGCAGGCCGATGCACTTGTGGATGCCGTCGATCTGAGTGGGTGTCGGACGCTACTCGATGTGGGGGGGGCGACGGGACCTTACGCGATCGCATTGTGCCGTGCGTATCCAGAGCTTCACGTCGAGGTTCTCGATCAGGAAAAGACGATGTCTTCGGCACGCGGAGCCATCGCGGAGGCGGGAATGGAGAATCGCATCCGCGTCGTGTGTCACGATTATCGGCGGGGGGCGTTTCCGCGGCCGGTGGATGCGGTCTTGTTGTCGAATCTTCTTCGCGGTGAAACCGAGGCGATGGTCGTGGACATTCTGCGCCGCGCCGGTGAAGCGTTGGTCGTGGGCGGGCGCGTGATCGTACAGGATCATTTTCCGGAAGATGGTGCGTCGGGTAGGGGCCTGCGGGCGTCGCTGTTCGGTTTGCACCTGGTGGACAAGGCGAACCTCACGATGCGTGAGATGGCCGGGGCGGTTGAAGCTGCCGGCTTGAAGGTGGTACGCGTTGAACGGCTCCCGCAGTCGGTTGTGATGAACGGGATCGTAGAGGGGTACCGCGAGTCCTGACGGACGGCGCGGTTTCACGTCAGATGGACACCGCTTGCGCAAGTCGTCGTCGGAAGGCGCGTCTTTTTTTGTTCTTTCCGGTTATCGGCCGGCAGGGTCGAGGGGGGACGGTGGGTCGGCGTTGCCTGTCAGCAGCAGAGGCTATCGGTCCGTGGCGCTCGTGATGGAGAAACGTCGTTTCTTCTTTTTTTTGGCTTGGTCAATTTGTGAATTGTACGTTCACCACAGGGACGTCAGGGCAAACCACTCGTGAGGGTGGGACGCAAAGCGTTGGGTCCGCTCGAACCGGGCGGAGTGTCGCGCTGCCCAAGTAGACCTGCGGTAGGTTTGCTTGGATGTATAGGCCACAGCCTGTATTGAGAGGAGCGATGCAATGTCCAAACGCTTTGTGAAACACCACCAACGTCGCGCGGCGACCGCCGTATTCGTTTTCCTTCTCATACCTGTCGTCTTCGGAATGGCTGCGCTCTCCGTTGACGTGGGGACCATGTACAACACCAAGGCCGAGCTGCAGAACGCCGCGGATGCGGCCGCATTGGCGGCGGCCAGTATCATGGGTGAGGGGGCGTTCGGTCCGACCGTCGAGAGCGAGGCGATACGCGTGGCGATGGACGTGGTCGCACGCAACTTCGTTCGAGGTCGGTCGTTGAAGCTCGGAGCGTCGGACATCGTGTTTGGTCGGTCCAGCTACGATGCGCTGACCCACACGTACAACTTTACCGCCGGCGGTCTGCCAAATCAGATCGATGCGGTTCGGATCCAGGTCCGTATGACGGAGGACTCACCGAACGGACAAGCGTCGCTTCTGTTTGGCGTTCTGCTCGGTAGCAGTGCGACGGACGTCATGGCACGGGCGACGGCCGCAGCGCCCGACCAGTCGTACGTCGAAACGAGTTGCACGACCATGATCGAAGAGGGATATGTGATCATGTGCAATCCCGCGGGAGACTGCGACGACAGCGACGACAGCCAGAACCCGCTCGTGGGGGATGACAGCGACGACAGCGAACTCTGCCGCGAGGCAGACAGCGAGAGCAGAAGCGCCGCGGACAGCGACAGCTTCCACACGATCAAGGTGGTGGCCGCTGCCGTTCCGTCCTATTTGGCGAAGGGTGCGACGCTGGGCGATTGCGGATTCTTTGCACGCGGCGATCGCGATGACAGCGACGACAGCGCGAGCGGCGACAGCGACGACAGCGACGACAGCGGGGACAGTGCGGACAGCATCGACAGCGACAGCGGTATCGACAGCGACAGCGGACCCGGTGGGAAGGGAAACTGCGGAACGAGCAAGATCACGATCTGTCACAACCCGTCCGGCGATCCGCTCAATGCCAATTCAATCACCGTGAGCACCTCCAGTGTTCCGTCTCATCTGGCGCACGGTGACATCATCGGCCCCTGTCCGAAGGATAAGGTGATTCGCTCGATTCTGATCGAGTAGAGATGTCTTCCTGGCGCGTGAGCGTGTGCGGCGCCTCTAAGGGAACGGAAGAGCCGGCGTCGCCCGATGGGGCGGCGCCTTTTTCACAGGCGGTCCGTCTGTCGGG
>JAJDDV010000160.1 GCA_029260135.1 Phycisphaerae bacterium
GGAAGAGGTTTCCGGAAGGGGTGTAAAGTGTCCGCAAATGGCCGTTTTACCGGACCATCAGTTAACCGACGAAACCATCGTAAGTGCTTCCACCACAAGCACTTACGACGATTCCGAGGATTGGAGGCGGGGGGAATCGAACCCCCGTCCCGCGACGGCTCCGGGCGTGCGTCTACGTGTGTATTCGATCGTTTAGGTCTCGGTTTGACGAGCGCCGATCGACAGGCTCCCGTCGCACCCAGCCCGACGTTTGCTTCGCTCGCTCGTTGCCAGGCATCACGAGCGGGCTAGCCCGCTAATCGTCGCGTCCCAGGATAGCGGGCGTCTCCTGTTCAGCGGGCTACCTATTTCTAGGCAGCCATGGCAAATGAAGAGTTGCCATGTAGTGTTTCGCCAGGTGTTTTACGAGGCCTCCTGACAACCTCGACACGCAACACGTCCTTCGTCTCGCCCGGTCGAACCCAATCGCCCCCGGCCAGCCGGCGTCGGACCAAACTCCTGGAACCGAATCCACCGGCCACTGACCATACTAACGTTACCGTGGCGGCGTCAACCCACCGCGCCCCGACGATACGATCACCGTCTTTCCCTGCCAATTCTGTCGCTCTTCCTCGCAGGCCAGAATGCTAGTCCCTGCAGCGACGGCGGCTGATCATGGTCCATCCCGGCGCGGCAACCGCACTCGGAAGCAGCTCCCCGCGCCAATCTCAGACTTGACGCTGATCGAGCCGCCCAGCATATGCACCAGTCCGTGGGCTACCGCCAGCCCAAGCCCGAGCGCCTCACCCGACTTCGCCGTCAAAACGCCCTTCGTACTCCAAAAGGGCTCAAAGATCCGCGACTGCACCGCTTCATCGAGCCCGCAGCCCGTATCAGAAATCAGTATCGTCACGGTCTCATCGTCGAACGCCACAACGACCTCCAGGTCTCCGTCATCGGGCATAGCCTCGATCGCGTTTTGCGCGATGTTCCTGAGAATCGTCGACAGCGGCCCGCGCGGAAACTGGGCGGGAGGAAGATCGGACATTGTTACGCGAAACGCGATCCCCGTCCCTTCAACTCGCCGAATCGTTTCCTCACAGAAGCGATCCAGTACATCCGCAAGGTCCCCGGTTTCCTCTGTGCGATGGTCACCGGCCGAGAACGCCAGCAAGCCGTTCACCAACGTCGTAGCCCGTTGAAGTGCATGCCCGATGTGCTCCAACACGCGACCCTTCAGCACAAGATCATCGCTTGCGTTGGCGTAATCGATGCTGGTAATCGCTCCCCCGAGAATGTTGTTGAAATGGTGCGCGATCGCGCCTGCCATCTCACCGAGTGACGCCATCTTCCGGTTCTCGTGCAGCTCATCCTGCAACGCCATGCGCCGCGTGATGTCGCGGACGCAAATCGCGGCACCCACTCGCTCCCCCGACTCCGAGACCACCGCCGAAATCGTCCCCGCCAACTCGCGCTGACCGCCCCGTTGGTCACGGTGTTCAAACTCAAGTTGAATCGTCTCTCCCGTCGCAATGGCGCGCCGCACCATGCGCTCGGCAGCCTCTCGTCGATCCTGCGGGAGAATCTGAGTGAGCGGTGTGCCGATCATTCGCTCCGCCCCGGCACCGAACGTCCGCGCCGCAGCCGCGTTCCAAACAGAGATGTTGAGATCCAAATCCGTGGCGATCAACGCAACGCCAAGGTGCTGGCACAGATACCGAAAGAAGGGACCACTGCCGAGTTCGTGCATGGCGATCCGCGCCTCGACCCTACCCCACTTATCGCTCGGTGCCCGACGCCGAGAAAGACCGGGGCGTCACGCAAAGTAGCGTCTCGTACCGGCGCCCGGAACGCCTCGAACTCAGGAAACGGCTACCGACGAGATAGTCGTTACGTACATGCTCACCCAAGCCGATAACAAGGAACTCACCGGAATTCAGTTTTAACCCGGAGCGAAGCGAAGCGAAAACATGACGATCCAACGCGGGAACCTGCCGGATCACACCGCCGCGATTCTCCCACGTTAGTTCGCCGAGATCGCGCCGAATCTCCAGGCCGATCTCAAGATCGCAACCGCCACCGAGTTCAGGGTGAAAGACGTAGTCCAATGTAAGAATCTTCTCACCCGCCGGGAACGTCTTGCCCGTTAATCCGCCGTTCGGTGCGTAGTTGAAGACCGTCTCATCTTCGGAAATCACACCCATCTGGATCGCCAGCGCCGAACCGGGAACAGGGATCAACCGGTCCCGTCGGACATCCGCCAACGCTAATTCAACAACCGCCTGGATGGCCGGCCACGCGTCCGATGACGCCGCACCCGCGCGGATGCCGTTCCGGGCCAAACGTGCAACAAGTTCCGCATCCACACGAAGCTCATCCACGTGATTCCAGATCTTGCGCGAATGCTGTTGATCATCGAAAGGAAGATCGACCCGAACCACATCAAACGCCAGGCGAACCACACGCGTACGAGCCGCTGGATCCGCTGCGCCCGACTTCGACGACAGACCCACGTCAGCCGCGGTCGCGCCGGCGCCCCCACGATGCGGCGACCCCGTACGAAGCCAATCCGTCCAGGCGCTGCAGCCTTCAACGTACAGTCCGACGCCCAGAAGCACGAGCCACCGGCTGCGTCGCAGGTGTCGTAGCATGACAGTGAACACACGGGCAGTATAGACTCGGCCACAGCACAGGGTCAAGCAGATTCGGCGCGGCGCGTGCGTCCGGCTTTTCGATATGGTACAACGCCGCACATGAGTGATGACTACAAGGCCAAAGTCGCCGAACTGCTGACGGAAAAGGCCCTGGCGGTCGCCGGGTACGGTGAATCCGTCGCAGCCTACCGATACCGGACGTTGGCGGGAAAGACCACCTCGCCGCCCCATCAGAAGGTCTTCGCCGACATGGCCGACGAGGAGCAAGGCCATCACATGCAGCTGCAAAAACTGATGCAGAAGCACTTCCCGGGGAGCGATTTTGTGCTTTCCGCCGGAGACAAGGAGCTGGTCATCGTCGGCCCGCGAATGCTCGATGTCACGGATCGGACATCATCCCAGCGAGCGCTCGAGATGATCATCGCATCCGAACGACTCACCGGCCGATTTTACGACTGCCTCTTCGAACTCTCGGCGGACAACGAACTCAAACCGTTCCTGCGCGAAATGGCGGACGAGTGTATCGAGCACGCAAAACGCCTCGAAGAAATCCCGCCGATCGGATGATCTGACGCGACTGCACCGCAATGCGGAACAACCCCACAGACCGGATGCAACGCCGTATTGCGGACCGTTCGACCTTCGTACCTAAGGCGCCGCAAGAGCCGTCCCAGCGTAAATCGGAAAACGCAATGATCGACCGTAGTCCGGCCCGATGGTCCTCCCGCGCCGGGCGCAGCGTGTGCATCCTACTTACGCTTGCAGCGGGAGCCTTCGCCACCCCTCCGGACGACAAGACCGCCTGGCTGCAAGCCAACGTCATCAAGGTCAAGCGTATCGACCCCCCGACGACGACTTCACCGGCCTCATTCCCATCGGTAAAGCCATCGGCGACGCCCGCATGGTCTTGCTCGGCGAAGCCATGCACGGCGACGGCGCCGCGTTCCTCGCCAAGACACGACGCATCAAGTTTCGCCATCAGCGCAAACGTTTCGACGTGATCGTCTGGGGAGCAGGGTCCTCTTAGGCTCCAATGCGTGCCGATTGGGGGAACGTCCGCGACGCCTTCTTCTTCATTGACGCCATGACACAGTCCACCTCGGTCAAGTCAAGTCGCTGATCCGCCGCCGGCACAGGCCCGCTGGGCCGACCTTCGACAGCGAGAGCGGCCTTTGAGGATCTCCTCGAGGAGTTCGAAGACTTGTGGTCCGGCGTCGTCGATGATATGAAAGCAACCGATAGCGACAAAACGCCCTGACGGCTCACCGTCACTTTCGCAACCACGGTTGATCTGGCCTGCGGAGGCGGGCTCGCGTCGCGTCTCATGGAGCGGTGTCCGAGTGGCTGAAGGGGCCGCACTGGAAATGCGGTGTGCGGTAAATCCGTACCGAGGGTTCGAATCCCTCCCGCTCCGTTACCCATCGATTATGCAGAGCATCGTTGAGCCCGGGACGCGTGATCGACCCCTTCTTAGGGATGGTAAACGAACGCGCCGAAGCAACCTGGACGACCGGACATTTCCCCACCGGCCGTCCAGGTGCGGCCCCCTCCGCCCCATCTTTCCCCACCGTCCCCCTACGGAAAGCACCCGCCCACCGTCACCCAAGGCGCGGGCGGAGAAACAACACGCACTCGCAGCGGAAGTATCCGCTGCAGTTCCTTCGCCGACCGATGATCCTCCGCACGCTCCGCGCAGTGAAGTGGCGCGGCGTACACAGCGCCGTCGATCGGATACGTTGCAAAACCAGTGACCCCGTTTCGTGACGTCAAACCTCCGCTGCGTGACGTCGTATGTGTTTGTCCCACCAACGTCGATGACGTGTTCTTACATCGTCGTACGATTATTCCGGCGGTAGACGACGAGGCAAGCGCGAGATGCAGAAAAAACCAAACGGACAGGCCCAGCGCCACCGAAATGGCACAAGGAGTTCAGGGAACCTGTAGCACTGGCTGCGAGACTTCCATTTCGCCCGTTCGCCAGTGATAGAAAAGACGCTTGACGGACACTTGGTGCGGTAGTTGCCCCGTCCTCTTCTTGAGGATGCGCGCCTTGCGCGACGCCGTTCCGTAGACACCCAGCAAACCACTATCCTTCCAGAATACGATGCGATGTGCCGTCAGGTTCAGACCCTCCCCGGAGTCCTGGAGAGCAACACCGTACTTCGCCTCGAACTGCTTGAGCCGGTCGGAACGGAGCCCCCCGATCCGACGATCACTCGACCGACCCGTTCGTTCGCCGCCGCGCAGAAAATCGACCGTAAGCTCCTCACACGCGAGAAACGTCGTCCTTCCAGGACCCACCTCTTGCGTCGTCAATCCCGGAACCTCTCTGCGTCGCAACAGTTCATCGCCGCTGACATACGTCAGGCGCACCTCGCCCGAAAAACGCGTCTGACCAAGGGAGAAGTCGTACCACATCGAGTCTCGCCACTCGATCAACGTGTTGGACGGGCCCGACTCCCCTTCGACACCGAACAACCCACCACCCGCGGAATCCGTCGAACCCGCATCCGAACCCTGGAACGTCTGATCCTCCAGCAACAGCGTCCCGGGCCCTTCGATCAACAACTTCGACGCCTCGGAGCGGAGATTCACCGAGAGCTTAGGCCCCGTAATGCTCGACCGGCTGATCAACGCCCCGGACGCTGGATCGAATTCCGACGTCAACACCCTCACCTGGTCCGTCGCCAGAATCGATGCCGGCTCTTTCGAGAACCGATCCCGCGTTCCACGATCCGAGCGTCCTGCGATTCGATTCGCGAGACCCTCGAATACCCACCAATCCCAGTTCGACGCCTCCGCCTCCTGATGGCGCGGAACGTCGACAAAGTCGATCTGAAGTCGATCACAGTCAAACGTCGTCGTGGTTCGACTCGTCGCGTGAACCTCGCCGACGAACACAGAGCGGTTCTCCTCACCCCGGTATTTCATCCACGCCTTCCACGAGATCGCGATCGGAATCGGTGCATCAAGTTTTTGCCCGTCAAGATCCTTCTTCGAAAGAAGCGTCAATCGCCCGGGACCGGGAACCTCCACTTTCTGCTGAGGTACATCGAGCAAGACCTCCTGACCGGTGACCGACAACGTGTCGAGCGCCACCGTCGCTGGATGTCTCTCGACACCACGAATCACCGCTGTCTTGATCCGGCGACCGTCGACGAGAGCACATTCAACATCTTCCGCCGTCAGGTTCAAGTCGTCGGACGGATCGACAATCGTCACGGCTCCATCCGCCCGGAACCGCCCAACGCCGGGCTCCATGCGCTTGACACGCGCATGATCGCGCCGGCGCGCCTCCCAATCGACCGTGGAAGGATCAACCCCCGAAGCGATCGCCAGGCGACGGGCCTTGGTCTCGTCAAACGGCTCAACGGGTTGCGCGAACATTCCGAAATCAACCGCTAGCTGATCCCTCGCCTGAATCGTCCGCGTCCCCTGCCGCGCCAGCACATCGCCGGTCGCCGTCGCTTTCTTCGGAACCGTCCGCCCGCTCGACGCGACACCAAGCTCGATATCAACGTGGCGACACCACACATGATCGTCGCCCTGCGACAGAACGACGTGACCATCCCCTACCACGCGACGAATCGACTGCCGATCGCCGACCAGATCGCCGAAACTCAGATCGACCTCGTCAGCACTGAGCCCCGTATCCTCCTCACGCAACCTCACGTCGCCCACGAACTTCGCTTGATCCAGAACGCGATGCTCGCGCGTGACCAGGGTCCCGCTCGACAACTGAAACCGTGTGCGCTCCACGTACCGCCCCGAGGCCTCGAGACTGTCGGCAAACTCGACATGGGAGCGCTTCTCATCTCCGGATGACGCAAGCCGATCGCGAGTCAAAACCCCCGGACCCGTTACGGTCACCTGCAGTTCATCCTCCCGGCGCTCGGTATAAATCACCCGCCCCCGGATGAGCCCTTGCTGCGCAAAGTCGACCACAGCGGGCTCCGAGACCGTTCCGCGCAGCCAGATCCGCGAACCGTCCGGCTCGAAGCTCAAATCCTGGCAGCTCGCATGACCCTGGGGGAACTTGATTTGCGCAGGCGAACCCGACGCCTTCACCACCGAGCGAGCCAGCGTTTCACAACGCGGATCTTGCGGATCACAGGCCTCCACAAACAACCGGTCGGTCCAGACAACATCGACCTGTTCCTTTGATGTCTGCGCCCCGCCCTGCGGCGAGCCCTCACCCGGCGTGGTCTGCGCGGACGAAGCCACCGCATCCCGTTCCTTGTCGGAAAGAGACCGCACGATTTCCACAACCTCAGCGGTCAACTGCGAACGAACAGCCTCACCGTCCCGCTGGCGCACATCGACCGCCCCCTCAAACCGCGCGTAATAGCGAATCGGAGGCTTGTCGTCCGTGGTCTGCTCGTCCTTCTGAAGGCGAAAGACAGGAGTCCCATCCGCGGTCTCCGTGATCGCCGGCTCGCCGGGCGACTCTACCGGTGCTTCAACGTCGGTCGCCGCTTCTTGCGAAGCCACCTTCGACTGAATCGTGGCGCGAATCCATTCGACCAAAGAGACCCGCGAGCCCTCTTGACCGCCGATCGCAGGAAGCGACATGCCCATCCCGCCACCGAATCCGCGCAGAGCGATGCGCCCCCCGCCGTTGATCCGTAGCTGCTCAACGCGGTTCTGCGCGTCGTTGAAACGAATCTCGAGTTCCGACGTCTCGAACTCGACATCACTCGCGGTAAGCCGCAGCTGACCGGGCACCAACACCTTGCCGTACTCGAGATCGAATTCCAGACGATCCGTCTCGATTCGAACCAGGTCGGCGGGATCGAGTTGCTTGCGCGCTTCTTCCGGTAGCTTCGCCCTCTCCGCTTCCGTCAAGCGATCATACAGAATCACAACACTGCCGCTGAGGCGGCCTCGTCGCGGATCCAGGCCCGTCCCCGTCTTTCGCTCCGCCTCGAGCACGCCTCGATCTGAAGAAACGCTGACTCCGTGACCGTCGTCGGTTCGCATTCGAACCGCAGGCCTCGCCAGCAGAAACTCGTTGGCGGCGCCCGCCACCGGCGTCCAACTGTCAACCGTCAGCTCGATGCGCGCGCGGCTTCCCGACCGCGGGTAGAATGTCATCTGGATCTTCTGCCCGGGACCGATCGTCGCATTACCTGTGGCAACAGCCGGGACCTGCTCGATCTCTTCCGCAGTCGGCACCGATTCACCGCGAGCCGACGCAGGAGCGGTACTGCGAGATCGATCGTCCACTCTAGAATCTCGCTGCGTCGCCGTGTAGATCGAGAAGCAGACGATGAGGATCGTGAGCGTCGCCGACGAGACGACGAGCGTTCGAACCAGGCTCGAACCTCGTGCGCGGCGCTTCATAATGGAGATGTACTTGCCCGTGTTCATGCTTCTGAGAGCAGTGCCCCGCTCCACTTGCCCTGCAGGCGCAACAGCACTTCGACGACTTCTGCCACCGCCCCGTCACCGCCCCGCCGACCCGTCACAAACGCAGCCGCCCGCTTCACAGGGGCAACGGCATTGGCTACAGCGACGGCATACCCGCAGCGCTCCAGCGGACCCAGATCCGGAAGATCATCACCGACATAACCGACCTGTTCGTCCGTCAACTGGAACTCTTCCAGGAGCGACGCGTACCCACGACGTTTGTCCGTCACGCCCGTATGCACGCACGCAATGCCCAGTTCAGCGGCTCGCTTCCGAATCGAATCCTCGTCGCGACCTGAGAGAATCGCCACCTTACCGCCGCAGCGCTGCCACAACTTGATCGCGCAGCCATCCTGAACGTAGAACGCCTTCTCGCCCTGCGACTGAGCGCCAAGCGTCACGCGACCATCGGTGAGAACACCGTCGACATCAAGAATAAGTAGCTCGACCTTCCGTGCGGACATACGGTTACATCTGGAAAAGAGGCTCGCGCGAGTATGACCGGGCCGACAATGGGGGTCAAGCAGAGCCGAATCCACCACACATTTCGCGACCAAAACCACCCCACGAAGGAGCGATCGGCCCCCTCACCGCGCTCACCCGATGTCGTGAAACCGCGGTGGATTCTGTGTGAGGATCTCCGGAAACCACGTGCCGCACTCCGGACACCGCGGCTCCGCCAAGGCACGAATGTCACATCCACACCTCCAGCAGCACGGATCCTCGATCATCGCCTTGGGTCGAAAGATAGCGCCGCACACTAGACACTCTCTGATCAGACGGGTCCAAAAAGCCGGTAACCCAAAGACGTGCAGAACGCCGACAACGAAGGCTCGAACGACATTCAACGGAGTCCGGTGAATCCGCGATTGATCGAGCGAATGGCACGTCGGACACAGCACACGGCCCATGAGCGATGCACGAGTCGGCGTCGATTCCGGCCTCCGTCGCGGCACCCCCGTCGTAGGGTCGGGCAACGCAGGCCATCGGTGATCGACTTGCGACGGCTCATCCGGCACATCTGTCACAACCGACTCCAAACGCCAATCAGACGATCTTCGCCAACGCCTCCATAATCTGAACGGCGTTGAGCGCCGCCCCCTTCCGAAGCTGATCGCCGCACACAAAAAGCTCGATCCCTCGCCCGTCCGGCTGACTGATATCCTGCCGAATCCGACCGACCAGAACGTCATCCTTACCCGAAGCCTCCAGCGGCATCGGAAACCGCCCCCCCTCGACGTCATCCACAATCTCCACCCCAGACGCCTGCGAGAGCACCTCACGAACCTCGCCCGGTGTGATCGGCTCCTCAAACGTCAGGTTGATCGACTCGCTATGAGCCCGCATTACCGGAACGCGGATACATGTCGCCGTCACCGCCAGCGACGGCTCATGGAAGATCTTTCGCGTCTCCTCGACCATCTTGCGTTCTTCGGTGTTGTACCCCTCGGCATCGATCGGTGTATTGTGAGAAAACAGGTTGAATGCGACCGGATGCGGGAACACCTTCGGCTCCGCTGCCTCCCCTGCCAGAACCGCTTCGGTCTGCGAACGAAGCTCCTCCATGGCCGCCGCACCCGCCCCGCTGACCGACTGATAGGTGCTCACCACGATCCGCCGCACCCGCTTCACCCGATGAAGCGGCCACACCGCCATATTCATCATGATCGTCGAGCAGTTCGGATTGGCGATAATCCCCTCGTGCCCCTTCAGATCGCCCGGATTGATCTCCGGCACCACGAGCGGGACTCTCGGATCCATCCGGAACGCCGACGAATTATCGATCACCACCGCCCCTGCCGCCTTCGCCACTGGAGCCCAGTGCTTGCTCCGTTCACCCCCGGCACTGAAGATCACGTAATCGACTCCCTCGAAGCTCCCGTCGTCGACCTCCTTGACCTCGACGGACCGCCCCAAAACCTCAATGACGCTCCCCGCCCCACGTGCCGACGCCAGAAGCGAAACCTCCCCGACCCGCACATCCCGCTCGCCGAGCAGCCCACACGCCTCACGACCGACAGCCCCGGTCGCCCCGAAGATCGCCAAATGTCCTGCCACACCCAAACTCCACGATTCTTGCGAAATCCATGCCTGTTTCGGCCGATGAAAACTAGCGCGGCAGCGGATTCCCGTCAAATCGGTGACATGCTCCCCGACCCCGCAACGCCGCTGACGAAAAGAGCAAAAACGCCAAACTAGCATCGGCAAGGCCCTTGAACCGCCTTTCACGCATTGCTAAACTCCGCCCTCTCTCGATGCGGCGGACTTCACCGGAGAGAAAAGAAAACGCGGCAGACGCGTTGGATTTGTCCGAGATTTCGGGCCCCTGGGCCGAGAGGCCACGACCGCCCGTTGGATCCCCCGATGGCCGTGAAAAAGCGGGATCGACCGAATTGGGTACGATTCTCCGGAGTCGGGATAGAGTTCGCTGCGGCGGTGGCAGGCTTTGCTGCCGTCGGCTGGTGGATCGATCGCCACTATAAATCTGAACCCTGGGGCGTCGTGATCGGCGCCGTCCTCGGATTGATCGGCGGTACATACAACTTGATCCGCGAATCCCTGGCCGCGTTTCAGCCGTCGAAGACGGATGAGCAGGAAGGCGACGATCAGCCGCCGCAATCATGAGTAGCGCAGGCGGAAGCTTCTGGGCGTCATACGCCACATTCGTGGCGACGGCGTTGCTTACGGCAACCGTAGTTGCCGCTCTCGGTTATGTTCCGACCGTGCGACTGGCTGGCAGCGACGCCGCGTGGCCGCTTGTGGTCGGCTGCGGAATCAGTTGGCTGGCAAGTTGCGCCGGCGCCGTTCCGCTAGCACTTGCGGCAACGGGAAAGCCGTCCCAGGCAGCCTCTTCGATACTCGTATCGACCGGGGTGCGGTTCCTGACGGTGATCTTGGTGGTCGCGCCGGTCGTACTTAGTGGTTGGCTGGAACGCACCGTGCTTGTTCTTTGGGTGGGCATCAGCTACCTGTTGATGCTCCTGGTGGACTCGGCATTTGCCATCCGCGTGATGAACCGGGCTGTTGAATCCGATGCTTGAACTGAACCAGACTCTGCTGGCGGCTGCCAGCCCACTCGACCACGTCTATCAGTGGGTCTATCAACGCGTAGACATAGGCGTTGGCGATAGCGTTTTCACACCGGGTGGACAAATCACGCTGTTCTCAAACCACGTCATCATGCAGATCATCGCCGTCTTGTTCCTCGTACTGCTGATTCCACGGTTCGCGAGAATCCGCCAGTCCGGCGACGATGTGCGTGATTTGACGCCACGTGGCTTTGGCAACTTCATCGAGTCGATTTGCGCTTACTTTCGTGACACGGTCGCGAGGCCGGTTCTCGGCGAACACACGGATCGTTTCATTCCGTATATCTGGACCGCATTCTTCTATATTCTGTTCATCAACCTACTTGGGCTGCTCCCGCTCGAACCGCTCACCCGTGGGCTGGTTCGCGGCATCTTCCCGGGAGCCCACCACGGCATCGGCGGATCCGCGACGGGCAACATCTGGGTCACAGGATCGCTGGCCACCTGTACCCTCTTCATGGTCGTCATCAATGGTCTGCGATTGGGCGGAATGCACTATATCGCACACTTCTGCCCAGGCCCTTTGTGGCTGGCACCGCTACTGGTACCGGTCGAGATCATTGGGCTTATCGCCAAGATTTTTGCCCTGACCGTTCGCCTTTTCGCAAATATGGTCGCCGGACACGTACTGCTCGCCGTCCTTCTGAGCTTCATCGGGCTGAGCTATACCGCGATGGGCGCGGGGCCCGCCACCGGAATAGGCATCGTCGTCGTCCTGGTGAGTGTGGCGTTCAACTTCCTCGAGATCTTCGTGGCGTTTCTCCAAGCGTTCATTTTCGCGTTTCTGACCTGCTTGTTCATCGCCCAGGCGGTTGTCATCCACCACGAGCACGGTGACGAGCATGAAGAACACGCTTCGGAGACGGCACAAGCGTAGAGAATTGGATCATATATCGCCGTGCCCGGACAGGTGTGGAACACTCGGGTCGTGAGGCGTGACTGCGACGGCGACTAAACTCTGGTTGTCAGATTCCACATGACAGCCCGGTAACTGAAGGAACTAGGAATGATGAGTAAGAGATTTGCCAGAGTAGCATTGATCATGATGGCCCTGGGCACTGTGCTGATGGTCGCCTCACCCGCAATGGCGCAGCCGGCGCATGATGAAGACGCCGCAAAAGCGCCAGCGACCGGCTTCTTCCCCGGAAAGACAGCCGCCAATCTCGGTGGCGCCATCGGAGCCGGGCTCGTCGTCATGGGCGGCGCAGCCGGAATCGGACGCGTCGGTGGAAGCGCCGTCGAGTCCATGGCACGCCAGCCCGAGGCGGCAGGCAACATCAGTACCGCGATGATCATTACTGCGGCTATGATCGAGGGTGCGACCCTCTTTGCGGTTCTCGGGTGCTTCCTCGCATCGATTGCGAAGTAGCGAATTCGCCGACTCTACCGAGGCCTCGATCGCACGTAACGGGACAGACGAAACGATGAATGCACAGCGACTATTGACCAGTGCCGGAACGACGGCAGCAGCGTGCTTGCTCGCTGCATCTCCGGTCCTGGCGTCAGGCGAAGGTGCGTCGGAAACGACCCTCTTCACAGGCGACCTTGGCAACATCATCTGGACGTTGGCGACGTTCATCGTCGTGTTGGTGTTGCTCGGCAAATTCGCCTGGGGGCCCATCCTCGGTGCACTACAGAAACGCGAAGACTTCATTCGCGATTCACTCAACCAGGCGAAGACCGACCGGCAGGCCGCCGAGGCAACGCTCAAGAAGTATTCCGACAAGCTCCACGCCGCGCGCGAAGAGGCCTCCGCCATCGTCGACGAAGGACGGCGCGATGCCGTCGTCGTCAAGCAGAAGATCGAGGCCGACGCCAAAGCGCAGGCGGAAGCGCTCGTCGAGCGTGCCAAACGCGAAATCGGCATCGCCACCGACACCGCCGTCAAGGAGCTCTATGGCCTCAGCGCCAAGATCGCCACGGACGCCGCGTCGAGGATCATCCGGAAAGAGCTCAGCCCCAGCGATCACGAACGCCTCGTCGCCGAGTCGATCGCCGAGCTGGGCGGCATCGGTGGCAACGGACGGAGCGAGAACTAGTAATGGCGGGCGCCTCTGATCAAAACCTGGCCGTCGCAACCGTCTACAGCGATGCGATGATCGACTTGGCACAGGCCCAGGGCGAGGTCGAATTCTTGCTCAATGAGCTGCGCGATTTCACCAGCCAGATGGACAAAGACGACGACTTCCGAAACTTCGTCGAAAGCCCAACCATCGATGTCGACGCAAGGCGCCAGACCATCGACAAGCTCTTTCGAGGACGCTATTCCGATGTCTTCGTCGACTCGCTCCAGATCCTCAATCGCAAGGGTCGGCTCGAAATCATCAAGGCGGTGGCAGAGGCCTATCGCCATGAAAGCGAAGAACGCCAAGGACGCGTCGAGGTCTTCGTTGAGACGGCCTCACCCCTCACGCAGGAACTCCGAGACCAGATCCGCGACGTCGCCGCCAAGCAGACCGGAATGGAGCCCAAACTCGTCGAATCCGTCGACGAAGCGCTCATTGGCGGGCTCGTCCTTCGCATCGGCGACCAGAAGTACGACGCCAGCGTGGCAACAAAGCTGAGCGGACTCGCAGAAGTTTTGCACGATCGCGCCTCGCGAGAAATTCACAGTGGACGTTCGCATTGGGAGGGCGACGCCCTCCATTAGGAATTCGCAGCCGCGGGCAACGGTCCGCGTGATCGTTGGGAAGAGAGTCGAAGCGGCATCGGGAAATCGAAGGGCGGAATCACGGATTCCGCGAGCCCTTCTCGGTCCCCCTGCCAACAACGCCGGAAGATACGCCCATGAAGTTCAGAGTAGACGAAATCTCGTCCGTCATTAGCGAAGAGATTCGGCAGTACCGTAGCGAGGTCGACGTCGCCGAAGTCGGCAAGGTCCTTGAAGTCGGTGACGGTATCGCCCGCATCTACGGCCTGACCAATGCCATGGCCGACGAACAGCTCGAGTTCGCAAACGGAGCCATCGGACAGGTCTTCAACCTCGAAGACAACTCCGTCGGAGCCGTCGTGCTCGGAAACTATCTCGGCATCAAGGAAGGCGACGAAGTCCGCAGGACCGGACAGCTCCTCAGCATCCCGGCAGGCGACCAGCTCATCGGCCGCGTCGTCGACCCGCTCGGACGACCCAAGGACGGACTCGGCGTCATCGAAACGCCCCAGCGCCGGCCGCTGGAGTTCAAGGCGCCAGGTATCGCCGCCCGCCAGCCCGTCACACAGCCCCTCCAAACTGGGCTCAAGGCCATCGACAGCATGATCCCGATCGGCCGCGGACAGCGAGAGCTTATCATCGGTGACCGAAAAACGGGCAAGACCGCGATCGCCATCGACACCATCATCAACCAGAAGGGCGGCGACGTCGTCTGTGTCTACGTGGCCGTCGGACAGAAGGAATCCACCGTCGCCGGCGTCATCGAGAAGCTCCGCGAGCACGGCGCCATGGACTACACCATCGTCGTCAGCGCCTCCGCCTCCGACCCCGCCCCGCTGCAATACATCGCACCCTACGCCGGCGCCGCCATGGCCGAGTACTTCATGTACAACGAAGGCCGCCACACCCTCTGCATCTACGACGACCTGACCAAGCAGGCCCACGCATACCGGCAGCTGTCATTGCTCCTGCGTCGACCGCCCGGCCGTGAAGCCTACCCCGGAGACGTCTTCTACCTCCACTCTCGCCTGCTCGAACGTAGCTGCAAACTGACCGACGAATACGCCGTTGTCCCCAAGGAAACACCGGAAGACTCCCGCGACCGATCCATCGCACGAAAACACCCCGAAGGGCTCAAAGCCCCGGCAGAGCACCGTGCCGACAACGAAGACGGTCATTACCATCGACCCGGCGGACTCGACCGTGCAAACGCTTGGCTCGAATCACTTTCGGACAAGAACAACTGTCGCATTCACCACTATCCCGACAGCGGTGGGTCCATGACCGCGCTGCCCATTATCGAAACGCTCGAAGGTGAAGTCTCCGCGTACATCCCGACCAACGTGATTTCCATCACCGACGGGCAGATCTACCTCGAACCCGACCTCTTCTTCGCCGGCGTTCGACCCGCCGTCAACGTCGGCATCAGCGTCTCGCGCGTCGGGGGTAACGCACAGCGCAAAGCCATGAAGAAGATCGCCGGCTCCCTGCGGCTCGATCTGGCCTCCTTCCGCGAACTCGAAGCCTTTGCACAGCTCGGCACCGAACTCGACACCGCCACACAGCGGCAGCTCGACCGCGGCGCCCGAATGGTCCAGCTCCTCAAGCAACCGCAGTACGCCCCCTACAACCT
Source organism: Phycisphaerae bacterium (assembly GCA_029260135.1). Classification (GTDB taxonomy): domain Bacteria; phylum Planctomycetota; class Phycisphaerae; order UBA1845; family UBA1845; genus OFTM174. The sequence continues at coordinate 15,415 of JAJDDV010000160.1, forward strand.
TCAGGACCAAGTCGTCAGCATTTTCGCCGGTACGCAGGGGCACCTCGACGACCTTCCCGAAAACGGTGTACTCGACTTCGAAAAGGCCCTTCTACGCCACGTGCATGACGAATTCCCGGAGATAACCGACGAAATCCGCGACCAGGGAGCACTCACCGAGGAGTTGGCCGCGAAACTCACGAAGATCGTGACGGACTACAAGGCACAGTTCACCAAACAGAGTTGAGCGGCCCAAAGATAAGACATCTGGAACTAACGCGCAACACGCGACGGAAACCATGGCCAACAAACGCGTACTCGTAAAACGCCGCAAATCAGTTCGCAACATCCGCAAGATCACGCGGACCATGCAACTCATTGCCACCGCGCGTTTCCAGGCGGCGCTCAACCGCGCCACCGCCACCAAGCCCTACGCCGAAAAACTCGGCGAACTCGTCGCCGACCTATCCGGCGCCGGCGACTCCGTCGAACACCCGCTCATGCAAACGCATGACGACGTCAAACGCTCGGCCCTCGTCACGATTACCAGCAACCGTGGACTCTGCGGGGGGTACAACGCCAATGTCCTCCGTACCACCATCGCCCATCTCGACCAACAGGCCACCGCCGGCGTCGAGACCGATCTCCACGTCGCCGGAAGAAAGGGAAACGCATACTTCCGCTTCCTCGGCCGGAGCGTCGCACAGCAAATCACCGGTATCGGTGACAAACCGCGCTTCGACGATGTCGAGCCGATCGCCAACAATCTGATGGACCAGTTCATCAGAGGTGAAATCGCGTCGGTCAACGTCGCCTACATGCAATTCCACTCCGTCGGCAAGCAGCGACCAACCATAGTCCAGTTGCTGCCGCTCGCTCGCGAATCGCTCGGCGCCCAAGGGGGAAAATCAGAAACACGCCGAGAGTTCGAGTTCTCACCCGAGCCTGCCGTACTACTCGGAGAATTGCTGCCGGCCGCAGTGAGGATCCGACTCTTCCAGTGTTTCACCGACGCAACCGTCAGCGAACAGATCGGTCGCATGGTGGCGATGAAGGCTGCGACGGACGCAGCCGGGGACATGATTACGTCGCTGACGCGCAAATACAACCGCGCGCGGCAGACGCAGATTACTTTGGAACTGCTTGATATTGTGGGAGGCGCCAACGCGCTGGCATAAGCCGCGCAGGGCGAAGACAGAATGGTCCAAGACGGCAATTTCGGCAACGTGATTCAGGTCATCGGTTCAACGCTTGACGCGCAGTTCACCGAAGACAAACTCCCCGCACTCTACAACGCACTCGAGGTCGAGGTGGAACGCCCCGTTCGCGGCTTCACCACGCGCGAGACGCTATGGTGCGAAGTCGCACAGCACCTCGGCGGAGGACGCGTTCGCGCGATCGCACTCGGCGCGACCAACGGACTGCAGCGCGGAACTAAGATTCGCGATACCGGACAGCCCATCGCCGTCCCCGTCGGCGAGCAGACACTAGGCCGCGTCTTCAACCTCGTCGGCGACACCATCGACGGTCTCAGCGACCTCGACATCAAAGAACGCCGCCCCATCCATCACGAACCCCCCAACCTCGAAGACCTCACCCCCAAAACCGAGCTCTTCGAAACCGGCATCAAGGTCATCGACCTGCTCTGCCCGCTCGTTCGCGGTGGAAAAGCCGGCCTGTTCGGCGGGGCCGGCGTCGGAAAAACCGTCATCATCCAAGAGCTGATCGCCAGACTCGCCCGCTTCCACAGTGGATACTCCTGCTTCGCCGGCGTCGGCGAACGTACACGCGAAGGAAACGACCTCTGGCTCGAAATGCAGGAAGCCAAGATCGGCGACACCGGAAAGTGCGTCCTCGACCAAACCGTCATGGTCTTCGGACAGATGAACGAACCACCCGGAGCCAGACTTCGAGTGGCCCTCTCCGCCCTCACCATGGCCGAGTACTTCCGCGACCAGACCGGCGCAGACACACTGCTCTTCATCGACAACATCTTCCGATTCTCACAGGCCGGGTCCGAGGTCTCCGCACTGCTCGGCCGAATGCCCTCCGCCGTCGGCTATCAACCGACGCTTGCAACGGAGATGGGTGAACTCCAGGAACGCATCACCTCCACCAGCCGCGGCGCCGTAACCAGCATCCAGGCCATCTATGTCCCCGCCGACGACTACACCGACCCCGCCCCCGCAACCGCCTTCACCCACTTGGACAGTACGGTCAACCTCGAACGCAGCATCGCGGAAAAGGGCATCTACCCCGCCGTCGATCCGCTAGCTTCCAGCAGCCGTCTCGTCGCGCCGGAGTTCATCGGCGAACGCCACTACGCCGTCGCCCGGCGCGTCCAGCAGAACCTCCAGCGATACAAGGACCTCCAGGACATCATCGCCATCCTCGGTGTCGACGAGCTCAGTGAAGAGGACAAGCTCGTCGTCTCCCGCGCGCGAAAGATCGAGCGATTCCTCTCGCAACCCTTCTACGTCGCCGAGCAGTTCACCGGGTTCTCGGGCAACTACACCTCGCGGGAAGACACCATCCGCTCCTTCGAGGAACTCTGCGACGGAAAGTGGGACCACCTCTCGGAAGGCGCCTTCATGTACGTCGGCGCAATTGAAGAAGCAGCCGAAAAAGCCGAGAAAATGGCCAAGGAATAGAACAACCGAAAAGCGTCAACGCTCGGAACGGAAGACAACTGATTACTGATTACTGATTACTGACGACTGACGACTGACGACTGACGACTGATTACTGACGACTTCAAAACCAATGGCCAAAACCTTCCAATGCACCGTCATCACGCCCGAGCAGAAAGTGCTCGAGTGTGACGCTGAGTTCGTCGCCTTCCCCGCACACGACGGCGAAATGGGCGTCCTGACACGACGCTCGCCACTCGTCTGCAAGCTGGGCATCGGAACCATGCGCGTCGATACACCGCAAGACGAGCACCTGTTCTTTGTCGACAAGGGTTTCGCGCAGGTGTCGGACAATCATCTGACGATCCTCACCGAACAGGCGCGCAAGCCCGACGAAGTCGACGCCAACGCCGCACAAGGCGCGCTCGTCGAGGCCCGCGCCATGAAGATCACCGACGACGAGTCATACACCGCCCGTTCAAACGCCATCCAGCGCGCGCAGGTCCAGCTCAAGCTCGCTAAATCCACTCGCTGACACGTCCCCCACCAAACCGCACCCTGAGCCGCGGGCTTCAGCCCGCGCGAACTGAGACCCCGACTTGGTCGGCTGGCCCAGCCCCTTCAAACCTGGGGGGCTCGATGATCGCCCCACCGCGTGCCACCACTGTGTCAGCAGCGCTCTTGGACCGCGAGCTATACCAAAACTCGACACCTCGTGAGCCCGCGCGATGCCGCGAGATCGTCGCACCTCGTCGGGTGGTTGGACCGGTTCGCCCTCCCCCAACCCTGCCGTTACAATCCAGACAACACAATCACTCTCTCAAGGAGCGTGCAAATGCGTACCCCCGTCATCGGCGTCATGGGCGGCTCCAAGGCGACACCCACCGTCACGGAAATGGCCCACGAGCTTGGAACGTTGATCGCTCAACATGGCTGGATCCTGCTCAACGGCGGCCGAAACTCCGGCGTGATGGCCGCCTCCGCCGCGGGCGCCAAATCCGCCGGCGGAATCGTCATCGGAATCCTCCCCGACACGACCCGAGCAAAGGCATCACCCGATCTCGACGTCGCCATCCTCACCGGAACCGGAGACGGGCGCAATCTCTTCAACGTCCTCAGCTCGGATATCGTCGTCGCCTGCCCCGGTGCACTCGGCACCCTCGCCGAAGTCGTCCTCGCCCTCAAACACAACAAGCACGTCGTACTGCTCGGCTTCGATCTCGGTTCCGATTTCGACAAGTTCCGAAACAAGCGACAACTGACACACGCTGACACACCCGGCCAAGCCGTCGACCTCATCGCCGCCGCCCTCAACACGGCGGGAGCATGACCGTTGACCGGAAGCCGGACTCACCCATCGCGTGTCCGGATCCTTCCAAGGATCCTCACGCTCGTCCCTTGAAGTACGTCCGGTGCAACATTCCGGAGGCCGTAGAAGTGGGGAAGGGGCTCAGATGTGATCAGAGCAGGACCAACGAAGCCACACCGACCCCGCACCTCCAGGGTGCGTGCTCAGACACCGCCCGCAGCCGACCGACACATAGCGCGGCCCGGAACGAGACCGAAACAAGGGCTACCAAGGCCAGACCCCACCATCACCAACACGCGTGACGACAAACCTACGGCAGCTTCGCGGCCAACTCGTCGAGAATCCTGGCGGTCTCCGAACCGGGGTAAGAACGCGCCAGCGTGCGAACTCGACCGGCGATATCCTTCTGGAATCGCTCGGGCAGCCGGGAGTAGACACCCGGAACGATCTCGTTGAAGTATCCGGCCATCGTGATGCACGCTTGCTTTCGAAATCGCCGATCAGGCTCCAGATCCCGGAGCGAATTGATCACGATACGCGAAAGTGCCCCCTTCAACTGATCCAACTTCGCCTCCATCTCCGGTCTTCCAGGATCGGCCTCCGCAAGTCGATCCAGTTCGGATTGCTTGAGTTTCAGAATCACACGCACAACCTTGAGCCGCAGTGATGAAATCTCCACGCGCTCCTCGTCGTAACGCTCCCCCTTGGACTGCGGCCTGACGTAGAGAGGCAGAAGCTTGTGCATCGCCCCGAACACCCCCATCGCCGTCGAAATCCGTAGCTCGAGGTCGATCGATTCGTCCAACGCCGGGGCAAGATTCTCTTCCGAAATGAACCTCGCAAACACGGGGCCCGAGTGCTTCGACTTGAATCGCGGAAGGTGTTTCGCGCTGAAAACGCAGGCGGCTTCAAGGACTTCCTGCCCCTTGCGGAAATCCCCCACGGTCCAAACCCGATCCACCGGCGGCAGCCCCTTTTCGAGGTACGTTTCCACCGTCCACGAATAGTCCGACGTCGTCGGAAATCCCAACTGGTACCCCCATGCCGGAGTCATCCAGACAAGCCCGAACATCACACACATTGCGGATGTCATTCCTCTTCGTACTGTCGCCACCGCCATCTCCTATTCGCTTTTCTAAGGGATCCCCCTACGGCGGATCAGGGTGATTGAGGAACCGCGGCCAAAACCTCGCCCGCCCGCATGCTGTCGTCGACGCTCAGGACCAGCATGAACGCCGAGCCCAGCGATCCACTCCCGTACACATACTGAATGTTGACCCCCGCCTCAGACAGCTCCGCGGCGATGCGCTCCAGCCCGCCGGGGCGGCTCTGGGCCTGAACCACCAACACGGTCTCGGGAACAAAGCGATATCCACCCGAGCGCAGAGCTTGATCCGCTTCCTCCGGCGGTGTCGCAACCATATTCACCCAAACGCCGTCTTCGTCGTCGGAGACGAACAGCGCCTCGATGTTGACATTCGCCTCCCGAAGCAGCCCGCAAAGCCTCGCGAGCGCGCCCTTCTCATTCGACAATCCGACGCAGAACTGTGTTGCCTCCTGCATCATAGCGCTCTTCATAGGCGTGGTCGACTCTCCCGAAGCCACGGCGGTCCCGTTCCAACGAGTCCGATACGGCAGAAACTTCACCGACGGGCATGTCTCTTTGGACCCGTCAAAACCGATCGCGATTGTACCAAACCCGCGTTTGTTCGTACAGAAACAACCCTGGAGCCCATTCCGCGGCAACCCCCAACGGGTCGCTTGTAGTTTTTTATGGGGCGCAGCTATAATCGCGGGCGATCTCGACGGAAAGGCCCTTTGGAGGTTCGCCAAGCTGGCCCTATGGCATCCGAAACACCCCAATATCGACACGCGGCACTGTGGCTCATCGGCCCAGACATGCCCGGGTTGCTCAGACTCGGAGCGAAGTTCGTCTCCAGGCGCGGTGGCAATATAGACAAAGATATCGCCGACAAGTTCGGCGAGAAAGCCGTCGTCTTCATGAGCATCACCGCCGCCCCCGACGACATCAAACGGATGGACCGAGAGAAGGACGAGCTCAAGAAGGCCAGCGGGTGCGGCGTCGTTTTTCAGGCCATGAATGAGCCAACCGTCCCGGATGGCTTTCAGGCGGAACTCTTCGGATTTGACGTCATCACCGACGACGCCATCGGGGTCATTGCCGCACTGACCACCCTGCTGGATTCCTTCGGCACGGTGATCGTCGGCCACACCGGCGAACGACGGATCATGCCCGGCCCACGAAGAGAAACCAAGGCGGGTCAAAAGTTCGTGGTCATGCTCCCCCTCGACTTTGACCACGCCGACTTCAACTTCAAGCTCAGCGAACTCGTCAGAGAGTACAACGGAAAGATGCAGTCCCCCCTCCGCCCCGTTCCCGGATTGCTCTGGTGGTGGTAAACGGGTGAAAACGCTCAGACCGGACGTGGTCATTTTCGGCGGCGGCGTGGCAGGTTTGTGGACGCTCGATCATCTTGTCGAACGCGGATACTCCGCGCTTCTGCTCGAAGCGAATAGCCTCGGTCACGGTCAAACCATCGCATGCCAGGGGATCATTCACGGCGGATTGAAGTACACCCTCCAGGGCGTCTTCACCTCCGCCGCGGATCAAATTCGCGACATGCCCGCCATCTGGCGCGATCGTCTCCGAGGGCGCGGAAGGCCCGACCTGAGCGACGTAACCATCCGTGCCAACTGCTGTCACACTTGGCGCACCGCCCGACTCCGCGCTCGCGCCGGCGAAATTGGCGCCCGCCTCAGCCTTCGCGTCAGACCGGTTCGACTTCCTCGCGATCAATGGCCCCAGCCCTTGCACGGTTGCCCAGGCGACGTCTTCCGGCTCGACGAGCAGGTGATCGATCCCGGTTCACTGATCGACGGACTGGCAGCGGGACACCGAGATCGCATCCTGCAGATCGATGCGGCCAAGAGCATCGACTGGGAACGGGAGGGTGACGGCAACGCCGTCGGCGTCCGAATGGCACATGCAGACTTGAATGAAGCGATCGACCTTCGACCTCGCGATATCGTGCTCACAGCGGGCAGCGGGAACGAAACGCTACGAACGTCGCTGGGATTGCCACCCCATGCCATGCAGACGCGCCCACTCCACATGGTCATGGTCCGCGGTGGTCTGAAAACGCTCAACGGCCACTGCATCGACGCCGCCATGACGCCGCGGATGACGGTCACTTCCGCGTCAGACGACCACGGACGAACCGTCTGGCAGCTCGGCGGAAAGGTCGCCGAAGACGGCGTCAACATGGGTGGGACCGAGCTGATCGAACTGGCCCGCAGGGAACTCGCTGCGGTGATCCCCCGCATGACCTTCTCGGGACTCGAGTGGGCGACCTATCGCGTCGACCGCGCCGAGGCCGCCACGTCCGATCGCAAGCGGCCCAGCGACGTCCAGGTGCAACGGGACGCCAACATCATAACCGCCTGGCCAACCAAGCTCGCGCTGGCACCTCGGCTGGCCGAGAGAATCGCCGAATCGCTCAGACCGCCGCCTGGCGTTGCGCCCTTTCCATTCGACATGCTGAGCGACTGGCCAAGGCCCGTCACCGCACGACCCCCTTGGGAGATGGAGCAAACGTGGATCGCCGACCGCTGGGAAAAACCGGCCTGCAACTGACACCAATAGGCTTCGGCGCGTTCAAGATCGGTCGAAACGAGGGGATCAAATACCCCTCGCAGTACGATCTCCCTGATGAGCGCACCGCAACCGACCTGTTAAACACCGTGCTCGATCTCGGCATCAACTACATCGACACCGCGCCCGCCTACGGCGTCAGTGAGGAACGCATCGGCCGCGCCATCGGACATCGTCGCGAGGACGTCATTCTCGGAACCAAAGTCGGTGAGACGTTCACCGAAGGACGATCGATGTACGACTTCACGGCGTCCGCGATACGCGCCGGCATCCAGCGAAGCCTGCGCCGACTGCGAACCGATCGAATCGACATCGTGTTCGTCCACGCGCACGGCAGCGACGTCGCGATCCTGGAAGAAACCGACGTCGCCGCAACCCTTCAGTCCATGCGTGATGAAGGCAGCGTGCGCGCCATCGGATTCTCCGGCAAGACGACAGCGGCCGCCGCCCTGGCCATAACGTGGGCGGACGTCCTGATGATCGAGTACCACCTCGAAGA
>JAJDDV010000017.1 GCA_029260135.1 Phycisphaerae bacterium
GCCCTGGGCTTGGGCATGGCACCAAAGAGGAGCATGGCGGCGCTTCGCTTGGCCATGGCACCCGGCGCTTGGGCATGGCACCAAAGAGGGGCATGGCACCCGGCGCTTGGCCGTGGCACCGGCGAGATGCAGCTCACCGATTGAAAACCGGTGCGACACCAGATGAGCTGTCATCGAAAGAGACCGCCCTCCCTCGATCCCTCCCAGCGGGCGGGACGTTTGCCAGACGGCGACAGAGAGACATCGCAGCTCGTATCCGAGTCGGGGTAGGCGTTCTGACAGGTCCTTACGAAGAACAGCTTTGCCTGGGCGGCGAAGATGCCGTATATTTGTAGAGTACAACTATTGTAAGGAGGTAGTATGGCTTCGTCGTTGCGGGCGCAATCTGAGCGTCTTTATCACGTATTCTGCGATCTGGTTCGCGGGTATCAGTTTCGCGATCGGGGCGAGATCTGCTGCTTTGGGCTCTCGGTGTCGCAGTGTTACACGCTTGATGCGCTGATTCAACACGGGCCGATGTCGATGGGCGAGCTTGCGGGGCGACTCTATCTCGAGATCAGCACGATGACGCGGGTGGTCGATCAGTTGGTTGCGGAGGAGCTGGCTGCACGTGTGGCGGACGCCGCGGATCGACGCGTGTGCCGGGTACAGATTTCGGCGAAGGGAACGGCACTGATTACGCAGATTCGCGATGAGTTGCTGAAGGAGTACGAGGCTGTGCTTCGTAACGTTCCGTCGGAAAGTCGTGAGGCTGTCATCGATGCGATGTCTTCACTGCTGACGGCGTTCCAGGAGCGGCAGGTGTGTCGCAGCAACATCTGCGGCGATGGGCGAAAGCGGGCCGGAAAGGCCGGATAGTCGGATCGGTCGCTGAGTTTTCGGTTCGGGTCAAGGAGATTAACGTTGAGAGGTGCGAACCGCAGGTACCGGGCATTATCGTGCGTTTTGTTGATCGGTGCGATGGGTTTGACGAGCGAGTCGGGCGTTGCGGAGGTGCCTCAGGCGAACGGCTGGCCGCAATGGGGTGGGCCGAATCGAGACTTCACCTCAGCCGTGAGCGGGTTGGCGGATCGCTGGCCTGATGAGGGCCCAACGATGCTGTGGCGCCAGCCGCTCGGTGACGGGTATTCGTCGATCGTCGGTGACTCAGCGCGGATCTACACGACCTATCGCGAGGGGAATGACGAGATCATCGTGGCTAGGAAGGCCGATGACGGTGAGACGGTCTGGGCGCACCGGTGCGGAGCACCTTCTTACGAAGGCCAGACGACTGAGTTTGGGCAAGGGCCATCTGCGACGCCGCTGCTGCTTGGGGATCGAGTGATCACGATCGGATTCACGGGGATCATGCACTGTCTCAAGGCTGACTCGGGCGAGGTGTTGTGGTCGGGCGACCTGGTCGAGGACTTCGACGCAAGTGCTCAGTACTACGGATACTCGAACAGCCCGATCGCATACGGTAAGACGGTAATCGTGCTGGTGGGCGGTGAGAAGAATGGCGTCGTGGCGCTCGACCCGGCGGATGGAGAACCGGTGTGGAAGAGCAAGGGTTATGACATCAGCTACGCCCCGCCGGTGCTCATCAACGTGGATGGTCAGGACCAACTCGTCTTCTTCACGACGGACGAAGTCGTCGGAATCAACCCGAAAGACGGCTCGCACCTGTGGAGTCATCAGGTCGTGAACTTCTGCCGGACGAATTGCACGCCGGCGGTTTGGGGAAAAGACAATTTGCTGTGGGCGGCGACCAAGGGCGTGGGTGGAACACGCGTGCTGAAGCTGTCGCAGCGTGACGGCAAGACGAAGGTGAAGGAAGTCTGGCTGAATCGAAAGATCAAGGTGTATCACTGGACGTCGAATCGCATCGGCGATTACGTCTACACATCGAGCGGTGGATCGAATCCCCTCCTTGCGGTGATCGACATCAACAGCGGAAAAATCATTCGCAAGCAGCGAGGGTTCGGAAGCACCAACGCCGTTGTTGCGGATGGGAAACTCGTCTTGCTCGACGATTCGGGCAAGCTCGCGTTGGTCAAGGCATCGCCGAGCGGGTTCGAGATCCTTTCGAGCACGCAGCTCTTCGACTCGGTGTCGTGGACGCCACCGTCGCTGATCGGGAAGACGCTCTATGCCAGGGATCGCAGCCAGATCGTCGCGTTGGATCTGGGGGCGAAGGAGAAGCATGCGGGCAAGCGGTGACGGCTGATTCGCATGGCGATTGCCGTGCTATTCGGCCGTTACTTAGAGGAAAACTCGTTGGAGAACATCAAATGAACAATGATCGTGGGTCCGCTCCGGCTCGATCGGGATTCCCGTGTTCGGCTATCCTGATGCTTGTGTCGGCATTCGCATTGGGGATCGGTGGCGCGCAGAACGATTCGTGGGGAGCGGATCTTCCATTGCCGGACGGAGGAAGCGTGATCGACGATTTTGTCGCGGCGTCGGGTGGGAAGACCGCGTTCGAGAAGATCCGGAATCGTGTGAGCAAGGGTCATCACGAGTTTGTCGGGATGGGACTCAAGGGCACGCAGGCGTACTACGCCGCACGGCCGAACAAGCGTTATATCCATATCGAGATGGAAGAGATGGGAACGGTCGAGCAAGGTTGTGACGGCCGCGTATCGTGGTACAAGTCGCCGATGACGGGCGTGCTGGTCGAATCGGGTGATGCACTCGCGGCAGCGCTGCACGATTCAGCGTTTGATCGACAGGTTCATTGGCGCCGGTTCTACAAGAAGGTTGAGTGCGTGGATGTTGTGGAGGTCGAGGGCAAGTCCTGCTATGAGGTGATTCTCACGCCGAAGGAAGGCGCGACCGAAACGCACTATTACGACCGAGAGACGAAGCTGCTGGTGATGGTGAGCAAAACGCGGCTGTCGTCGCACATGCCGCCCACGCCGACCGACATTTATCTGGCTGACTACAAACGGGTCGACGGCGTATTGCTTCCGCATTCGAGAAAACAGGTTACGGAGCAATGCGGTAGCAAGCGGGAGATCCTCTTTACCACGAAGCACGTCGCGCATAACGTCATGCTGGCGTCGGATCGATTCGACCTGCCCGACGATGTGGCGGAGCAGGTGAAGGAAACGTCGACAATCTCGGTGTCGAGTTCGGTGAAGCGCGCCCCTTGCGGAAGCGGCATGAAGGCGAAGTCCGCGTCGCAGGCGAAGGCTGTCAAGCCCGCTCCGTGCGGCGGAGGCTAGGCGACTTACGATCGACGGATACGAGGAGGCTACGGCGTTGGATCGGCGTCAACGAGCGGAATCGTTCCTGGCGATGCACCGGGCGCCGCCGATGCTCGTCCTGCCCAACGCGTGGGACGTGATCTCCGCGAAGATCTTCGAGCGTGAAGGTTTTCGGGCGATCGGCACGACGAGCGCAGGCGTTGCGGCGGTACTGGGCTATGCCGACGGCGAGCGCATGAGTCTGGCGGAGAATCTGGACCTGGTGGGTCGAATGGCGCTCCACGTGAAGGTTCCGGTCAGTGCCGACCTGGAGGCCGGGTATGCGACGACGCCGGCGGGTGTTGCAGCGTCGGCGAAGGCCGTGTGGGATTGCGGTGCGGTCGGGCTGAATCTCGAAGACGGGACGGGCGACCCGGCGCGTCCGCTGGTCGATCGGTCGCTGCACGTGGAACGAATCGTGGCGATCCGAGAGTGGACTTCCGCGGCGGGAGTTCCCCTCGTCGTCAATGCTCGCACCGACGCGTACATTATCTCGGAGCCTTCGGCTGCGGTCTGCTTCCGCAACGCGGTCGAGCGCGCCCATGCCTACGTGGAGGCCGGGGCCGACTGCATCTTCGTCCCCGACGTCGGCGCGCTCGACAAAGCTACGATTGCCCACCTGGTCCGTGAGATCGATGCCCCGGTGAACATCATCGCCGGCGCGCACACCGCGCCGCTGAGTGAACTGAAAGAGATCGGTGTCGCACGCGTGAGCTTTGGACCACGTCCGATGCGTGCGACGCTGGCGCTGCTCCGCCGTATCTCGAAGGAACTTCTCGGCGCGGGTACGTATGATCTCTTGACGCGCGACTCGATCAGCTACGCGGAAGTCAACGCGCTTCTCGAGCCCGGCGCTCGCGGATCTTGTGGAACCGGATCGGACAGCGTCGAGTAGCCATGGCGCTGCTGAGACAAGCGATTACCGTTTTGCGACACCTATTTACAGACCTAATCTTCCTGCGGACCTGATGAAGTCGTAGACTCGCTGTTGCTGCCTGCGGTCGAGTTATCACGTTGAATGCGCGACCCCGGGCAGCGGAATCTTCAGTCAGACAGCCAAAGGAGAATCACCCATGTTGAGAATCGCACTTTTGGCCGTACTCCCCCTGGCGATGTGGACGTCGTCGGGGACCGACAGCACGCTGGCGGATAAGGAGGCCATCAAGAAGACCGCCTTGGACTACGGTCAGGGCTGGTATGAGGGTGACGCCGATCGGATGGAGCGAGCGTTGCACCCGGATCTGGCGAAGCGAGCCTTGTTCCCCGACCCTCGCACCAAGAAGGGCAAGATCGATCACCTCAGCGCGATGGGATTGGTTCAGGCGGTGCGAAAAGGCGGTGGAACGCGCACGCCGACGGAGAAGCGTCGAACCGATGTCACGATTCTCGATGTGTTCGGCAACGCGGCCAACGTTAAGCTCGAGATGCACGACTGGATCGATTACATGCACATGTCGAAGATCGACGGAAAATGGGTCATCGTCAACGTTCTCTGGGAATTCACGCCCGAGGCCAAGAAGCGTTACGGGATCCCGGAAGAGCTTTGATCCATAAGGCTTTCGGTCGCCGAATACGAGCAACGTCCCGCAGGGAACATCATATGCACACCGTTCGAATCGCGTGCGTGCTCTTCGTAGCCGCCGCCCTGTCCATCTGTTCTTCCGCCGGGGCAGCCCCGACGGCCGTCGGCTTCGATTCCGGTCGCTGGGAGCTTGCGGATGCGCAGGTCGTCGACCATCTCGGGCGGCGATCTCTAGTGGGCACGGCGGTCGTCAAGGATGTCGAGTTCTTGGACGGCGTGATCGAGGTCGACGTCGCGGTGGACGGGCGGCGATCGTATCCGGGATTCGTGTTTCGCCATCAGTCCGAGGGTATGTATGAGCGGGTGTATTTGCGCCCTCATCGTGCGGGTCTGTATCCCGATGCCATCCAGTATGCGCCGGTCTTCAACGGCGTCGCGGGATGGCAGCTCTATCACGGCGAAGGCTTTACTGCGGGCGCCGAGATTCCCCTCGGTGAGTGGACCCGGTTGAAGATCGAGATACGTGGATCGCAAGCGCGGGTGTTTCTGAATGATGCCCCAAAGCCCGCTCTTGTGATTCACGACCTCAAACACGGCGTCAGCAAGGGCGCGATCGGTTTGATGGGCCCTGAGAACCGGACGGCCTACTTCTCGAACTTCCGTTACGAATCGACGGACAAGCTCTCGTTTTCCACGGCCCCGAAAGCGGTGACCGCGAAGGGTACGATCATGGAATGGAGCATTTCGAAGCCCATTCCAGCCAGCCAGATCGACCGAACGAAGTACCCGACATTCTTTCAGGTCTACTACGCGGAGTGGAAGACGGTGCAGGCCGAAGCGAACGGCCTGGTCAACCTATCGCGATACGTCAAGGCGGGCAGCGCCGAGCCTCACACGGTTCTAGCGCGGACGCGGGTACACGCGTCGAAGCCGCGCGAGGTAAGGCTTTCGCTGGGATACAGCGACGACGTGACCGTCTTTCTGAACGGCAAGCCCGTGTTCTCCGGACAGAGTGGGTATCGCAGCCGCGATCCATCCTATGTCGGCGTGGTCGGGCTGTTCGACACGGTGTTCCTTCCCTTGCGGAAAGGGCTGAACGAGATCTTCCTGATGGTGACCGATTCATTCGGCGGATGGGGCTTTATGGCGCGGACGCACCTCGCGCTAAAGCCGCCGGACAAACAGTATGAGCTGCTGACGAAGGTCTGGGAGACGCCGGCTGACTTCAAGATCCCTGAGTCGGTTCTATACGACGCCGAGCGCGACGTACTTTACGTCAGCAGCTTCGATCGGGTGGAGGCGAGTCACGCCGGTCGGGGTTTCATTTCCCGCGTCAAGACGGACGGGCAGATCGAAGAGTTGAAGTGGGTCACCGGTTTGGATGGACCCTGCGGCATGGGGATCCACGGGGACACGCTCTACGTTGTGGAGGGCTTTCGCGGCAACCTCGTCGCGATTGACATCCCAACAGGCAAGGTCACGGGTCGACATTCAATGCCAGGCGCCCAGTTCGTCAACGACCTGGTGATTGACGATTCCGGAACCGTCTTTGCATCGAACACGAGTCGCTCGCTTTCGGCATCGGACATCTTCGCCTTTCAAGACGGCAAAGCCGAGGTGTGGAAGACAGGCGACGACCTCCACCGAACCAATGGGCTGTTTCTTCATGACGGTGACATCTTCGCGGGCAGCACCGGCGATGGACTACTCAAGCGGGTCGACCTGGCGACGGGACACACCCGCGTCGTAACATCGTTCGGGGCCGGCGTGATTGACGGCATCCGCGTGGACAACGACGGGAACTACCTGGTCTCGCACTGGGAGGGGCAGGTCTATCGCGTGTCGCCATCCGGAAAGGTCGTCGAGATTCTCGATCTCACGCCGACGGGCTGGAACTGCGCCGACTTCGAGTTCATCAAGAACGAGAACCTGTTGATCATCCCGACGTTCATGGGCAACCGCGTCGTGGCGTATCGACTCGGCAAATCCTGACCTGAGACACCGCTCTGTGCATTGGCAGCCGCCAGGCGGATCATCGCACATCGTCTGACATCCTGGTATGCTCCCCCCCGATCGCAGTTCGTAGGAACCGTCGTTGACGACGGACCTTCGTCCTCCGATTCCGTGCGGTTAGGACCGGTCACGCTCGAACGACCAGGGAGATCCTGTGACGGCTCGTGTGCTCATCGCGGATGATCAGGGCGACGTACTCAAGGCCCTCCGCCTGCTCCTCAAACCGGAGGGCTTCGAGACCTGCGAGGTTCGATCACCCGCGGCGGTGTTGACCGAGCTGGCCGAGCGCGAGTTCGACGTTCTTCTCATGGACCTCAACTACGCCCGCGATACGACGTCCGGACAGGAAGGGCTCGAGCTTCTTCCGCGCGTCCGAGAGCTCGACGGTGCGCTGCCTGTCGTGGTGATGACGGCTTACGGGAGCATCGAGGTCGCCGTGGAAGCCATGCGTCGCGGCGCGCGCGACTTCGTCGAGAAACCGTGGCAGAACGAGCGTCTTTTGACGATTCTCCGAACGCAGGCTGAGCTTGGCAGCGCACTGCGCCGGGGAGAACGACTCGAAGCGGAGAACCGACTGCTCCAGGATGTGGATCGACCGCGCCTGATCGCGGAGTCGAAGGCGATGCAGCCGGTGCTGCGTCTGATCGCCAACGTGGCGGCCTCACAAGCGAACGTGCTGATCACCGGCGAGAACGGCACGGGAAAGAGCGTGATCGCGCGGGAGCTTCACGCGTCCTCCCCTCGGTCGGACAAGGCCATGGTAACGGTCAACGTACCCGGACTCTCGGAAGGCGTGTTCGAGAGCGAGCTGTTCGGGCACGTGAAGGGCGCGTTTACCGACGCCAAGACCGACCGCGTAGGCCGGTTTGAGATGGCGTCCGGCGGAACGCTCTTCCTCGATGAAATCGCGAACATCCCGCTGAATCTCCAGCCCAAGCTGCTTCGCGTCCTGGAGACCGGCGAGTATGAACGCGTGGGTTCGTCGCGAACACAGCAGTCTGACGCGCGCGTGATTTCCGCCACGAACGCCGACGTCTACAGCGAAGTCGAAGAACGGCGCCTGCGACAGGACCTGTTGTATCGCCTCAATACCGTCGAGGTCGCGCTGCCAGCGCTTCGCGATCGGCGAGACGACATTCCCATCTTGGCGCTTCATTTCCTCAGCAACCACAAGATTCGCTATCGAAAGGACGTTGCCCGGTTCGACACGGCCGCCACGGAGGCGCTGCTCGGTTATCCGTGGCCGGGCAACGTACGTGAGCTGGACCACGTCGTGGAGCGATCGGTGCTGATGGCACGCGACGACGTGATCCGCGTGGACGATCTCGCCTTGCGTCCCGTCTCCGAATCCACGCGGCGGATGGAAGACATGACCGTGGAGGAGGTGGAGGTCTATCTGATTCAAAAGGCACTCGCACGCCATGGCGGCAATGTGAAAAAATCCGCCGAGGATCTCGGGCTGAGCCGAAGTGGGCTCTACCGACGAATGGAAAAACACGGCCTGGCGCGAGAGCACTGACACCCTGTCGCTTCGATTGGGATTGTGCTCCGTAGTCTATGATTCCATGACCAAGACCCAGTGGCAGTGGGACGCAACCGCAAAGCCGAGCCGCGGTACCAGCTCACCTCGGCGGCTGAGTTACGTTCGGCGCGTCACGATGGTGGCTGCTCTGGCAGGTCTCCCAGGGACGATCATCGCGCTGGTGCTTCTATGGACCGGCGATTTCACGCCGAAGCTCCAGTGGACGCTCACGATCTTCATCGCGGGAGGCTGGCTCATCTGCGCCATGATCCTCCAACAACGCGTCTCCTATCCTCTGCGGACGATCTCGAACATGCTCGCCGCCCTCCGAGAAGAGGACTTCTCCTTGCGTGCGCGCGGCGCCGGCAGCGAAGACGCCCTGGGCGAGGTTCTTCTTGAAGTCAACGAACTCGGCGCCACGCTCCGCGAGCAGCGCCTCGGCGCGATGGAGGCCACCGCTCTACTTCGCAAGGTCATGGCCGAGATCGATGTAGCCGTGTTCACCTTCGACGCCGACCAGAATCTTCGACTGGTCAACCAACGTGGCCGGCGATTGCTGGGCCTACCCGTTCAGCGGTTGCTCGGTCGAAGCGCCTCAGCGCTTGGGCTCGACGAGTGCCTGGCAGGTGACCCAACGCGAATCATGGACGTTGTCTTTCCCGGCGGATCCGCTCGATGGGAAGTCCGCCGGAGTGCATTTCGCGAGCGAGGACTCCCCCACCAGCTCCTTGTGCTCTCTGATCTCACACAGACGCTCCGCGAAGAAGAACGCCTCGCGTGGCAGCGGCTGATTCAGGTGTTGCGGCACGAGATCAACAACTCGCTGGCCCCGATTGACTCGCTGGCCGCGAGCCTGGCGAACCTCCTGGCGAGAGAACCGCGTCCGGCAGATTGGCAGAGCGATGCCCAGGAAGGTCTCGAGGTCATACGGGATCGGTCCAAGGCACTCAACCGGTTCATGACCGCCTATACCCAGGTTACACGGCTTCCCAAACCACGCGTCAGGTCCGTCGAGGTGTGCGAGTGGGTTCGTCGCGTCGCGGAACTGGAGACCCGCATGCCCGTCGGCGTGACCAGTGGCCCCGCCGTCACCGTCCAAGCCGACGGCGATCAGTTGGATCAACTGCTCATCAACCTGGTTCGCAACGCGGTCGACGCGGCGCTCGAGACCGAGGGAGGGGTTCGCGTCGGCTGGACCGTGTCAGACCGTGGAAAGGCGACCCATCCGAGTACGCCGAGTCGGTGGCTCGATGTGTGGGTGGAGGATGACGGTCCGGGACTATCGAACAAGCAGAACCTGTTCGTGCCTTTCTTCACGACGAAGTCCGACGGCTCCGGGATTGGGCTCGCTTTGAGCCGACAGATCGCAGAAGCGCACGGTGGGCGACTCGCCATCGATAATCGAACAGACGGGCGGGGATGTCGGGCGTGTCTGTCTCTACCGACTTGACTGAGGCCATGCTCCGGTAGGCACGGGAGCGAAGCGAGCGTGCTCGTGTTCGGTTTCGGGAACGGCGATTCCACAAGCGGACACAGAGGGACCCCTCATACCATTCGTCGGCTGGCGAAGCCCTGTTCGGTCTCACGCTTCGAACACTCTCATCGCGTTCGGTGACACGCTAACGGCATTCTTTGCGGATTCGTGTCACGATGACGAGTCATGGCGCGCGACTTGCGAATAAGGGGCGACAGAGAAACGCCATGGATATACCCCGCTCCAACATTGCCCGCCGTCGCAAGATTCGCAGGGGGATCTTCGGGGTCTTGGGTCTGGCGGCGGTGGCCGTCATCACGGCGGGGCTATCGCGGCTCGAGCCCGCCGCACCGTCGGTCGAATTTACGGGCATCGTCGGGGCCGTGGAGCGCGGATCGATGGTTCGACAGGTCCGCGGCACGGGGAGCCTGGTTCCCGTGCGCACCTGGTGGATACCCGCCGGAACCGCCGGTCGCGTCGAGCGCATTCTCGTGTTTCCCGGTACGCCGGTGGCGGCGGACACCATTCTCCTGGAACTGAGCAATCCACAGCTTGAACTCGAAGCCGTCGACGCCCAGTGGCGGCAGACCTCGGCCGAGGCGGAACTCACGTCGCTCGAGGTCAGCCTTCGCAATGAACTCCTCGAACTGCAGGCGTCGGTCGCAAGAGTAGAGGCCGACTACAACGAGGCCTTACTCCGCGAAGAGGTCGACAGAGAGCTGTACGACAATGGGCTGATCTCTCAGCGCAACCTCAAGCTCGCCCAGGCCAGGGTCAGAGAACTCGCGAAGCTCAGCGAGATCGAGAGGAAGCGTCTCGACATCCGCGGTGCATCGCAGGAAGCACGAATGGCCGCCCAGCGTGCAAGGGTCGAGCAGGCCAGGGCTCTTCACACCTTGAAGCGCGAGCAGGTCGAAGCCCTTCGCGTTCGCGCCGGGACCGATGGTGTGCTGGAGCAGATGAAAGTCGAGGTTGGCGAACGGGTCCCGCCCGACAAGATTCTCGCCAAGGTGACCGATCCGAAGAATCTCAAGGCCGTCGTGAAGATTCCGGAAACGCAGGCGCGCGACGTCCAACCGGGGCAGATCGCTTCCATCGACACCAGAAACGGCATCGTCACCGGGAGTGTCGCGCGGATCGATCCCGCGGTTACCGAAGGAACCGTCGCGGTGGACGTCACCATGGAGGAACCGTTACCCCGCGGCGCGCGCCCTGATCTAACCGTCACCGGGACGATCGAGATCGAACGCCTGCAAGATGTTCTTTACGTCAGCCGCCCGTCGTACGGTCAGGCGCACAGCACCGTCGGACTCTTCAAGCTGTCTGAGGATGAATCGAGCGCGACACGGGTTCAGGTCGAGTTCGGCCGGACTTCCGTCAACACGATCGAAATCGTCCGAGGACTTGATCTCGGCGATCGAATCATCGTGTCGGAGATGTCGCGCTGGGATGAGTACGATCGAATTCGATTGAGGTAGAAACGTCCAACGGGATGGTGGATAGACACGACATGCAGGCGACATCGACTGAAAACCAGAGTGAGAGTGGTCCGATGAACCAAGACGAAACAAAGACGGCCAACGGTGTCCTGATTCGCCTCGAAGGTGTCAGCAAGGTGTTCTACACCGATGAGGTGGAAACCCATGCGCTCAATGACGTTCACCTCGACATTCAGAAGGGCGACTACGTTTCGATCGCGGGGCCGTCGGGCTGCGGAAAGTCGACGCTGCTGTCGATTCTGGGCCTGCTCGATTCTCCCACAGGCGGCCACTACACGTTGGCCGACCAACCGGTGGCCGACCTCTCCGCGCCCCAAAGAGCCCGCATTCGCAATCGCCAGGTGGGATTCATCTTTCAGAGCTTCAACCTGATCGGCGATCTCGATGTCTTCGAGAACGTCGAACTTCCGCTGACCTATCGAGGCATGCCCGGTGCCGATCGCAAGAAGCGTTCTCAGGAAGCGTTGGAGAAGGTGGGTATGGCTCATCGAATGAAACACTTTCCCGCCCAGTTGTCCGGCGGTCAGCAGCAGCGCGTCGCGGTGGCTCGGGCGCTGGTGGGCGACCCGGCCATACTGCTCGCGGACGAGCCGACGGGTAACCTGGATTCCCACAACGGCGAAGCCGTCATGGAGCTTCTTCGCGACCTGCATCGCGCCGGTGCGACGATCTGCATGGTCACACACGACGACCGCTACGCTCGCCACGCCGATCACACCGTCCATCTCTTCGACGGCCGCATCGTGGACGAGAGCACGGAGACGCAGGCATGACAGCCTTGTGGCAGGATGTTCGCTACGCGCTGCGGACGCTCGCCTCGCAACCGGGATTCACCGCCGTCATCGTGTTGACACTGGCTGTGGGCATAGGCGCCAACAGTGCCATCTTCAGCGTCGTAAACACCGTTCTTCTGGAACCTCTGCCCTACGCCGATTCGGATCGACTCATGCAGCTCGGGCGCGAGATGCCGATCGGTCGCTCCGACGCGGTCTCCGCGTCACAGTTTCTCTTCTGGAAGGACAACAACCGATCCTTCATGCAGATGGCCAGCTACGACGGGCAGGGCGGCGGAATCAACCTCGTGGACGGCGACGTTCCGGAGCGCATCGCGAGCATTCGCGTCTCCTCGTCGTTCTTCGAAGTACTCAGTGCGCGGGCGCAGCTGGGGCGCACGTTCACAGAGGCGGATGGCGTGGAGGGCGCCGCGAAGGTCGCGATCATCAGCGACGGCCTCTGGCGGCGCCGATTCGGCGAAGACGCCTCGATCATCGGGCGCGTGCTCCGGTTGAGTGGGGTCGACCGGACCCTGGTCGGCGTGATGGAACCAGGCTTTGATTTCAACACGCACGCGGACATCTGGACGCCGCTGACACTCACGTTCGAAGCGCAGGACCGATCCGCGGTCTACTACACGATTGCGAGGCTGCTGCCGGGAATCACGCGCGACGCCGCGCAGGCGGATATGGATGGCGTGTGCGAGCGCTTGCGCGCCGAGTTTCCCGATACCGTGGCCGGGCGCGAACGGATCTTCGTCCGTCCGCACCTCGATCAGGTCGTCGGACGAGTTCGACCGGCGCTCTTCGTTCTGCTTGGCGCGGTCGGATTGGTGCTGCTCATTGCCTGCGCCAATGTCGCCAGCCTTCTACTCGCCCGGTCGACAGGGAGACGGCGTGAGATCGCGCTCCGTGCAACGCTCGGCGCCGGGCGTTTCCGCATCGTCCGGCAGTTGCTCACCGAGAGCGCGGTTCTGGCCGCGTTGGGCGGCGTGATCGGGTTGCTGTTGTGCCACTGGGGCATGGATCTTCTTCTCTTGTTCAAGCCGAGCAACCTTCCGCGCCTCGAGACCATTCAGGTAGACCCGACGGTACTGGTGTTCACGCTGGCGGTGACCGTCTTGAGCGTGATCCTGTTCGGGCTCTTTCCGGCACTTCAGGCCACGATGGTCGACCTCCATCAGTCCTTGAAGGGTGATACCGCTCGCGCCGGTGGTGGAACGCACCGGCGGCGCGTCCGAAGCATCCTGGTCGTCAGCGAGATCGCGTTGGCTCTGGTTTTGCTGACGGGAGCGGCGTTGCTGCTGGACAGTTTCCGTCGCGTCACGCGTCTGGACCCGGGTTACGAGTACGACAAGGTCCTCACGATGAAGATGTCGTTCGCCGGCGTTCAGGACTTTACGACCGCGAAATTCACGCAGCTTGGCAACCGCGTTGTGGAACGGCTTGAAGCCACGCCGGGCATCGAGGCGGCGGCGACAATCTCGACACTCCCCCTCGAGCATGGGCTCATGAACATCTTCAACGTCGCGGGATCGACCGATGCCCAGGGCGAACCAACGCGAGGGCGCGCCCAATGGCGGCTGATCTCGCCGAATTACTTCCGCGTGATGGGCATTCCGCTCCTTCGCGGCCGCGTGTTCAGCGAGCATGACACCGCCGATTCCGCGCCGGTCATCCTGATCAACGACGCCCTGGCGCGAAAGTACTTTCCGGGTCAGGACCCCGTGGGTCAGGTACTGATGTCCAACGATCCCGGGTCCGACGCCCCGCCCGATCGAATCGTCGGCGTCGTCGGTGATGTTCGCGAGATCGCTCTCGATCGACCGGCCACGCCCACCATTTTTTCACCGGCGGCGCAAGCACCCGACGGGGTGACCGCATTCGTTGCGAACGTGCTTCCGACGTGCTGGGTGGTTCGAACCGGCGGCGATCCTCTCGCCTACAGCAGTACCGTTCGCCATGTCATACTCGACGTCGACCGCGAGCAGCCCGTGTCGAACATTCGCTCCATGGGACAGGTCATGTCGACGTCGATCGCGCGGCGCCGCTTCAACGCCATTCTGCTGACGGTCTTCGCTGTTCAGGCGCTTGTGCTGGCTGTCGTGGGCATCTACGGCGTCATGTCCTACTCGGTCCTCCAGCGCACCCAGGAGATCGGTGTGCGCATGGCCTTGGGCGCTCAGCGAGGGCGCGTGCTGCAACTTGTGCTGCGGCAGGGGCTGGTGCTCACCGTTGCCGGCGTGGCCATCGGGCTCGGGATTTCCGCAGCAACGTCCCGCCTGTTGTCACGACAGTTGTTCGAAGTCACGCCCAACGACCCCGGGACGATGGTCGGCGTCTCGCTCCTGATAGCGTCTGTTGCAGTGCTCTCCTGTTATGTTCCCGCGCGTCGAGCGACCAAGGTCGATCCGATGGTCGCCCTGAGACATGAGTGACACGATGAATTCCATTCTTCAAGATCTTCGATACGCAGTCCGCATGGTGACGTCCCGCCCCGGTTTTACCGCCGTCATCATTCTCACGATGGCCATCGGAATCGGCGCGAACACGGCCATGTTCAGCGTCATCCACTCCGTTCTCCTCAGACCATTGCCTTTCGAGGAGCCTGATCAACTGGTCATGGTCAAGGAAACGCTCGAGACGCAGGAAGAGGCTCGCGGATTGGTGTCTTATCCCAATTTCGAGGACTGGCGAAACGATAGCCGGTTCTTCGACGGCATGGCCGCCATTCGGTCCAAGAGCTTCACCGTCACGGGAGCCGACCAACCCGAGCGAATCAACGGCGCTCGCGTCTCCGCCGAGTTCTTTCCACTGTTACGCGTCAGCCCCGCGCTCGGCCGGACGTTTCTTCCGGAAGAGGATCGCGTCGGTGCCGAGAAAGTCGCCGTGATCGCGGATGGACTGTGGCAGCGCCGTTTCGGCGGCGATCCCGACGTGCTCGACGGGACCCTGACGCTCAACGGAGAGCCCTTTCGCATTGTCGGCGTTCTGCCGCCCGGATTTCGCTTCCCCGTCGTGATCGGTCAAGCGGAAGTCTGGACACCCACGGCGCTGGTCGACGAACTGTTTCTGGGAAGCCGCGGCGCCCACACCTTCCGAGTCGTGGCAAGGATGAAACCCGACGTCACCCTCCAGCAAGCCTCCTCCGACCTCTCCACGATCGCACAGCGCCTTGAACTGGATTATCCAAAGAGCAACGCCGACCGCGGCGTTGGACTCGTCCCGCTCCATGAGCAGGTTGTCGGGGCCGTTCGTCCCGCGCTCATGATGCTTTTCGGGGCTGTCGCGCTGGTGCTGCTGATCGCATGCGCGAACATCGCGAACCTCCTGCTCACACAGTGTGCAGGCCGCGGACGAGAATTTGCCGTCCGGGCGGCAGTCGGCGGCGGTCGCGTTCGACTGATACGTCAGCTCCTCACGGAGAGCGCCTTGGTCGGCGTGCTCGGCGGACTGCTCGGTATCGTCATGGCGCTGTGGAGCCTCGATGCCGTGGTCGCGCTGATGCCCGCAGATCTTCCCCGCGGCGGTGGGATTGCGATCGACGCTCGAGTCTTCGGGTTCGCGTTCGCGCTGTCTCTGTTGACAAGTTTGGCATTCGGCCTCGCCCCGGCGATACAAGCAACACGCGTCAACCTTGCCGAACCGCTGAAGGAGTGCTCGCGCGCCATGGCGAGCGCAACGCGCACCCGTCTGCGGAACGCTTTGATTGTCGGCGAAGTCGCACTCTCACTCGTGCTGCTCATCGGCGCGACGTTGCTGATGCGAAGTTTCCACAGGCTGATGAGCGTCGAGCCGGGCTTCGAGCCGAACAACCTACTCACGTTCGAGTTCTCGATCCCACGAACACATGCGACCGCCGTTCAACGAACAGAGCTCTTCGAACAAGTGCGCGAGCGCGTCGAGACTCTTCCGGAAGTCGTTTCGGCCTGTGCGAACGTCGTGTTGCCGCTCACCGAATCGGGGATCGGTCTGGGCTTCGCGGTTCAGGGTCATCCCGTCGCGGAACCCGGCGATCAGACGGCTCTTTATGGTTCCATCAGCCCCAACTACTTCCACACTCTGGGCATCCCGCTGCTGGACGGGCGGACCTTCACCCCGCACGATACGCGCAACAGCCCCGGTGTGATGGTCATCAACGAGAAGATGTCTCGTCGATACTGGCCAAACGGAGACGCCATCGGGCAGCGTCTGCGTATCTCCGAGCGCCTCGACGAACGAGACCCGGACGTCTTTGAGATCGTCGGAATCGTCGCAGACAACCGCGAGTCCATCGTGGATCAACCTGAGCCTTACATGTATGTCCCGTTCCGCCAGCAGACGTGGCGGCTCATGACGTTCGCCGTCCGAACCGAAGCCCCTCCAGCGAGCGTAACGAAGATGATCCGGCGTGAGCTGGCCTCAATGACGCCTGATATCGCTCCGCGCAGCTTCAAGACGCTCGAGCAGTTCCTTTCGGAAACCGTGGCGCAGCGACGCTTTGCTACCATCGCCCTGAGTACCTATGCGCTCGTCGCGTTCGTCCTCGCCATGATCGGTCTCTACGCCACGCTCTCTCACACCGTCGGCCAGCGTACCCATGAAATCGGCGTACGCATGGCGCTGGGCGCCAAGCGACTCGACGTCATTCAGCTCGTCCTGCGACAAGGGTTGTCGTTGACGGGGATCGGCGTGTGCGTCGGCATCCTCGTCGCCGCAGGCGTCACCCGCGTACTCACGAGTTTACTCTACGGCATCACTCCGGTGGACCCATCGACATTTGTGGGGATTTCACTGGCTCTCGTCGTCACGGCTGCGCTCGCCTGTTTCGCCCCGGCTCATCGCGCAGCCAAGGTCGACCCGATGTTGGCGCTCAGACGAGAGTAACAGGTCGCCATGAACTCCCTCTTTCAGGACATCAACTTCGGGCTTCGGACGCTGTTCAAGAGCCCCGGTTTCGCCGCGATCGCGATTGGCACGCTGGCGCTCGGGATCGGTGCCAACAGCGCCATGTTCAGCATCATCAACTCGCTGCTGATCAGACCCTACGGATACACTGACGCAAACGAACTCGTCTGTCTCTACTCCTCCAACCCGACACTGCTGACGGGCAGCCCCGACGCCACCTGGGACCGCTTCAATGTCTCCGCCAACGACTTTGTCGACTGGGAGGCACAATCTCGGAGCTTCGCCGGCATGGGGATCTGTCGATCCGCCGGCTACAACTTGACCGGGGGCGACCGGCCGGAGCGTGTAACGGCTGTCCACGCATCCGCCGGTCTGCTTCCGTTGCTGGGCGTCGAGCCTCTGCTAGGGCGACTGTACACGGAAGCGGAAGATCAGCCAGGCCGCGGTCGCGTCGCGCTCCTCGCAGAGAGCTTCTGGCGACAGCGATTCGGCGGCGACCTCGACATCATCGGACGCGCCATCCATCTCGATGGCGAGTCCTACACGGTTCTCGCGGTGCTGCCTCGACGGTTCGAGAGAAGCTGGGGGCGATTCAGCCCCGCCTGGGATCGCTTCGACCTTTGGGCGCCATTCGCCTTCGACGAGACCGTCTCTCATCGAGGGAATCGTTCCTATCGCGCGCTGGCCAGATTGAGACCCGGGGTCGGCGTTGCTCGGGCCAAGGCCGAAATGGAGAGCGTCGGGTCTAGACTCGCAGCACTCCATCCCGTCACGAACAGGAATTGCACGGTCAACGTCGTTGCCCTTCACGATGCGATGATCGGCGACGCAGCGAAACCGATTCTCTTTCCCCTCGGCGCGGCCGTCGTCTTTGTGCTACTCATCGCGTGTGCAAACGTCGCGAATCTACTTCTGGCCAGAGGGCAGGCGCGACAAAAGGAATTCGCCGTTCGCTCGGCACTCGGCGCCAGTGGGTGGCGAATCCTCCGTCAGATCCTCGCCGAGTGTCTTGTGCTCGCCATGATCGGCGGCGGGCTCGGCATACTGCTGGCCATCTGGGGCATCGACGCGCTCGTCGCCGTGCTGCCCGATACCCTTCCACGGGTCCATGAAATCTCGGTGGATCAATCCGCTTTGATCTTCACGGTCCTGCTCTCGCTGCTCGCCGCCGTTATCTTCGGGTTGGTCCCCGCCATTCGAAGTTCGGCCCTCAATCTTGCCAGCACATTGAAGGCCTCGACTCGTTCCGCCTCCGCGGATCGGAATGCGCGGCGTGGACGTGACCTTCTGGTCGCCAGCCAAGTTGCCCTGGCGCTCGCGCTCGTGGTCTGTGCGGGCCTGATGATCAAGAGCTTCATACACCTCAGAGGTGTCGATCCCGGCTTCAACCCGAAACACCTCCTCACCATGAGGGTCGATCTACCCTTCGGCACCTACGACACGCCGGCCAAGCGTGTCTCGTACTTTGGACAAGTCGCCGAAGCGATTCGCACCGATCCAGCGATTCCACGTGCGGCCGCGGTATCCTCGATTCCGCTCGATCAGCTCGACACGTGGGAACACATTACGGTTGAAGAATTCTCGGCCCCCGACCCCCAGAGCGGGATCTTCCTGGGCAAGGTCACCGTCACGCCCGGTTACTTCGAGACGATGGGAATCCCGATTCTCGACGGACGAGATTTCACCCAGCACGACAACATGGACGGTCGCCCCGTCGTCATCGTCAGCGAGGCAACGGCGCGGCGGTTCTGGCCGGACAAGGACCCCATCGGGCGGCGAATCAAGACCGGCGGCTACGTCAGTAACGCGCCGTGGCGAACCGTGGTCGGCGTCGTGGGTAACGTCAAACAGCGAGGATTGCGCGGTGGCTCGCGTCTCGAAACGTACAGACCGTTCGCCCGGCACCCGGTAAAATCCATGTCGATCGTCGTACGAACCGCCGGCGACCCGACCGCCGCGATCCCGGCGGTGCAAAGCGCCGTGTGGAAAGTCGATCCCCAGCAGGCACTCTATCGCGTTCGATCAATGGATGAACTCGTGTTCGACGACATCGGCGTCTGGGGCGTCGTGGCCGCTATGTTCTCGGTCTTCGCGATCGTCGCACTCCTGCTCGCATCCGTCGGGCTCTATGGCGTGATATCCTACTCCGTCAGTCAGCGAGGACACGAGATCGGCATACGCATGGCCATGGGTGCGCGCACGGGTCAGGTGCTGCGCCTGGTCCTGCGGCAAGCTGTCGGTGTCACGCTGCTCGGCGAGGCGGCCGGGATTGTCCTGGCACTGCTTCTGGGACGCCTGCTTCACTCCTTGACGTTCGGTGTGTCGGCCTCCGATCCGATGACATTGATTGAGGTCTCGCTCCTACTTCTGGGGGTGGCGCTACTGGCGAGCTACCTTCCCGCCCGCCGGGCAACACGTGTCAATCCGGTGGTCGCATTGAGAGACGAGTGAGGCGTCGCAGACGAAAGCGTCGGGAAAGAACATGACAACTCGAAGAGGCTACTGATGCAGTCCAACAACACCGCGACGCAGCGACGCCGCCGGGAAAACGGCTCCATTGCGTTCGGCGCGATGCTCCTTCTGACCTCGTGTACGGACATGCTCCGTCGCGACGACTACACCGTCTACCGCCCGGCAAGTTCGTCCACGGCGCATGTCACCCCGCTTCACGAAATCGAGACCGTTTCCCTGGCTGATCTTTCCGTTTCGACACCCGTCTCCGTGGAACAGGCGACGGCCGAGCTTCCGCAACAGGACGCTGAAGACTCCGAGCCCGCCGATTCCATAGATCTGGCACTGCCTCAGGCGCGTGCCGCCGCGCTGGCCGGAAACCTCGATCTCAAGGTCGAACTGCTCAGCCCCTCCATCGCTGAAGAACTCATCGCCGAAGAACAGGCGTTCTTCGAACCGCTACTGTTCGGTTCGGCGAGCGTTCAGCGCAGCGACAACGACTCGACGATCGTCGACGGCTCTCCAACAACACGCCAACGCAACAACTATGAAGCCGGTCTTCGCATCCCACTGCGCACGGGCGGTTCCGTTGATGTGGCGTTCACCACGGGAAAGTTCGATGATCGCACAACGCCCCGGCAAGGCGACGAGGGCGGCCCGCAGATCATCGACCCCGTTCATACCGGTGCGCTGGAAGTCTCCTTCCGCCAACCGCTACTCCGTGGCGGCGGTGTTCGCACCAGCACGCACGCGATTCGTGTAGCCAAGTACTCGAAGGATATCGCGGACGCACGAACCAAGCTCGAGGCGATCCAGATCCTGGCGAATACGGACTACGCGTATTGGCTGCTCGACGCCGCACGGCGGGAACTCGACGTCCGCCGCAGGCAATACGAGCTCGCGCTGCGACAGCTCGACGAAGCGAACCGCCGCGTCGACGCCGGGGCGGCACCACAGATCGAGATTCTCCGAGCCGAGTCAGGGCTCGCCCGACGACGTGAAGCCATCATCATCGCCGATACCGAAGTCCGTCGGAGGCAGCGCGACCTCAAGCGGATCCTCAATCGCGATGATCTCGCTCTGCACACCTCGACCGCCATCGTTCCGGTGACTGAACCTCAACCCGTCGGGCTCCACCTCGACGGCGACGCGCTGGCCGACTTCGCCGTCCAGAACCGCATGGAACTGCTCGAGCTGGAACTGCAATTGGCCATGGACGCCAGCGCGGTGGATGTCGAGCGAAACGCAACGCTGCCCTTACTCACGCTCGACTCCTCCTTCTCCACCAGCGGACTGGGGTACACCTTCAATGACGCCGTTCGCGAGACCGGCAGCACTTCGTTCGTCGACTACTCCTTCGGTCTGACCGCCGAGTTCCCTCTCGGCAACCACCGCGCCAAGGCCCGCCTGCGACGCGCACGATTGCAGCGTATCCAGCGACTCGCAACAAGAGAACAACGTGAGCTGACGATCCGACAGGAAGTCTACGACGCGCTCGATCAACTCGCGCAGAACTGGCAGCGCATTCTGGCGGCCGGACAAGAAGTGGCACTCGCCGATCGCACGTTTGAGGCGGAACGTCGCCAGTTCGAGGTCGGCCTGCGAACCAGTACCGAGGTCCTCGAAGCCGCCGCGCGACTCGCCGATGCCCAGTCTCGCCGAATCCGTGCGATCGCCGCCTATGAAATCGCCCAGGTGAACATCGCCCTCGCGACCGGGACACTGCTCGGAAAGGACCACGTCATCTGGGAACCCACCCGCCTCGAGCCGTGAAATGGCTACGGATCGGCAGTGCTACGGACCGCACGGCGAAGCGTCAACCGGAAATGGATAAGTCCATCCGGAGAACGCGAACAGGACTTTCGTCAGATCGGAAACCGTGATCAACCGATCGGGCGTCTCCGGGCTCAGGTCGGCGGAGGACTTGTGCGGCGCATCGCCCATGCTCCTGAACGCGTCGATCAACGCCACCGCATCGAACGCCACACTCACGACACCGTCCGGCGGCCCCCAGGCGCCCTCCGAGTAAGGCCCCACAAGATCGCCCCACCGACCGGTCGTTACGCCAAGCGTCGGCGAGAAACTGCCTTCGTTGGCAAGATCGCATCCGACGTCGACGGCCTGGATCGTGTAGAGGGCACCCGGAATGATATTCTGGTGATAAACATGTAGGGCACCGATACCGCCCCAGTCCATGAAGTAAGAACCGCATTGAAGCGTCGCCGCCGTAAACGTCGGTGGTAATGCGTCCGCCACCCCGCCAAGCTCGCTGACCTCATGCGGCGGACCGACCCACAGAATCATGCCGCTCAACGCATCAAATGGCACGGGCATGCTCGTTAACGTCACGCGAAGCGCCGTCTCCTGCCCGAAATTGCCGGGAACGAAGGATAGATACCGGTTCTTTTCAACCGCAGGCACGTCGGGCAACGGCACAGCCGGCGGACACTCGCACTCGTCCGGAACACCGTTACCGTCCGCGTCGATGGTCGTGCCATCAGCGATCTCGCACGCGTTGATCGCGCCGTCCCCGTCGCAGTCGGGTTCGCATTCGTCCGGAACGCCATTCCCGTCACAGTCTGCACTCGTCAGATCGCGAAGATCGCACCCATCGGCGATCCCGTTGTAGTTGCAGTCGATCTGCGCCGGTTCGCAGTCGTCGGGAACCTGATTCGCGTTACAGTCGGCGCTCGTCCCGTCGAGGATGTCACAGTCGTCCGGCGATGCGTTAGCGTTGCAGTCCGCCTCGCATTCGTCGGGTATCGTATTTGTGTTACAGTCGGGGCTCGTTCCGGCAATGACATCGTCGTCGTCTGCGACGCCGTTGTCGTTGCAGTCGCACGTGTACGGCGCTATCCCACACGTCGCACCCGGAATGTACTTGCTCGACGCGCCAAGAGCCTCACAATCGTCTACCGTCACGCCATCCACACAATGGTCCGCCCCATCAAGATGGTAGCAGCACTGTCCGGTCTCGACGGTGATCTCAACCGGCCTCAATCCCAGCGGAACAAGAACATTGCCCATCATGCTCTTGAGAAGGGTGTCCCACAATGGTTTCATGTCCACCGTAAACGTCCCCCTGGCGCCCGGCGGCACATCGAGTACCAGCGTCCCCGCATACAGCCCGTCAGCGGGGAAAGGGCTCGGCGGATCCAGGCCGCTGGACGTTACGGCACTCGCAAACCAATAGTCGAGCCACGCAGTATCAACGTGAGGAAGATCGCCAATGGCAGGTTGAAAGACATAGTCGGACCTGCCTACAAGGATGAAACCCGGTTGACAGTATCCCCCGCCCGCCTCCGGGAAGTCGCACGTCGAACCGCCGCACGGCTCCAGCGGGGCATTCGGGCAATCCGCATCAACCACGCACGCGGTGCCGGTCCACTCACAGAAGCCACCATAGGCCGTTCGACAGTCCTCATCCGTGCTGCAGGCCACGAGCTTCGGAGACAGTGCGCCCTCAAGGCCACTGGTGTACCCCGCCGAATTGATCGTCACCAGCCACGCTTTGAGCTGTGTACCGAGATCACCCGGGTCCCAATCGTCAATGCGGATCTCCACGAAGACCGATGTACCACCTCGCAGGAGTGTGATGTGATGACCCTCGATGCTCGCTCCCTCGTCGAGGTTGCCCGCAACATCGTTCCCCGTGGGCAGAAGCGATATGCCATACTGCGCCGGCGTCTGGATCGACGCCACAAGATTCGAGCAGTAACCGGCACCTCCGTACGAGTCGCACCGGCTGCCGCTGATCGTCCAGGCAGCGAGAGACTCTGCGTCACCATCCGAGCAAAACCCCTGCTGCCCGGAATCGTCATCCGGACACGTCTGTCCGCCGGACACATCACACGCGGAGCCGTCGCCGCAGCAACTTCCCACACCGCCTTCATCAGATTGCCGCTCAATGACGTCCAAGCCGTTCGTACTTCCGACAACCGGAAGGTCGTACGAAATGTCCCATCCCAGGCTACACGGCGACGGGTTTGCCGTCTCCGATCCGCTCAGCACCATCCACACATGATCGTGCGGTGCCATCACGCCGGGCCCAAGAATCGCGCGCGCCGTCATGGTCGTGTTGGCGGGCACGTTTACAAAGTCCGCTTCGGTTCCCGGAATCGGCCCGCACGCGTACCCGCCGCCGGGCGTCTCGAACATACATAGCGGATCGCCGTCCCACAGCTCGACGTGAAAGTCCGCCGGCCCCGGCTGCGGATCGAGCGAGCTCCGGAAGACGAGAAGATCGTACGAACTGATCTCATGCACACCTGCAACAAAGCCGTTGCCAAGGCCCATGTTGTCCGCAACCATCGCGCCGGGAAACACCAGCCCTGTACTCGGGCTCAGATTGATGAACACGCCGTACGTTCCCGGCTCGTTGTCCAACGTCCTGTAGACATCGGCCTCGAGACCCGCAACGCTCGCCACGGCGCCGTTGCCCTGGCTCTGCCGGCTGTACACGATGACGGGCGGTGTCACCAACGTCGATCCAACGACGTCACCGGCCTCCTCGCGATCGTACGGAACCGGCGCAGTCTGCCCATGAACGCAGACCACCGTGGCCGAAAGCGTGATGCCCCCGCTCACCCACCAGCGAAGAAGCCTGGACCTGCTCATCGTATCGCCCCCGAACTACGCGAAGAACACGCAACACCATCCGCAACGATGAAGAGTTCGTAGCATACGCAAAATGAGCCCTCGGTGCAAGAAAAACACATCCCCACGAAGAAGCGGGTGACCGAATTCACCCGCCAGGAACTCAGAATCCCGTATCGTCGCAAGAAATGACGTCAGTCGCGCGATCGATCGATCTCAAACGACTCCCCTGTCGCCGGGATCACAATGCGATGCCACTTCGAGGTCGGGCTGCGAACCGGCACCGAGGTCCTCGAAGCCGCCGCGCGACCCGCCGCCTATGAAATCGACCGGGTGGACGTCGCACGGACAACCGGAACCCTCCTCGGAACAGATCGCGCCATCCGGGAACCGGACCGTCTCGAGCCTTGAGACGGCTATACATCACCAACTTCACGGAACACACGGGGACGGATCTACCGTAAACGGATAGGACCACCCGGAGAACGAGAACAGCACTTTCGTTAAGTCGTAGACCGTGATCAACCGATCGGGCGTCTCTGGGCTCAGGTCGGCCCTGGACTTGTGGGGAGCATCGCCGATGCTCTTGAACGCGTCGATCAATGCCACCGCATCAAAGACCACACTCACGACACCGTCCGGTTTTCCCCACGCCCCGGCCACATACGGTCCCACAAGATCACCCCAGCGACCTGTGGCCACGCCAAGCGACGGCGAGAAGCTGCCCTCATCCGCGAGGTCACATCCGACGTCGACGACCTGGAACGTGTAGTGAGCACCGGGAATGATATTCCGGTGGTATACGTGCAGCGGCTCGATACTGCCCCAATCCATGAAATGAGGACGACACTGAAGCGTCGCAGCCGTGAACGTCGGTGGTGTCGCGTCCGCCGCCCCACCGAGTTCGCTGACGGAATGTGGCGGACCCACCCACATGACCACACCCCTGAGGCCCGCGAACGGCGCGGGCATCTCGTTGCACGTGATACGCAGCGCGGTGTTCTGACCGAAATTCCCGGGAACGAAAGACAGGTATCGATTCTTCTCAACCGCAGGCACCTCGGGCGACGGCGCACCCGGCGGACACTCACACGCGTCCGGAACACCGTTACCATCGGCGTCGAGGGCAGTGCCGTCTGCGATTTCGCACGCATTGGGCACGCCGTTCCCGTTGCAGTCGGGCTCACAGACGTCCAGAACGTCGTTCTGATTGCAGTCCGCTCCGCTAGCGGTGTACTCGACCCTGACCCGGATGTAGGAGGTTCCCTGGCACAGGAATTCAGAGACGCTGCTGCTGGGGGTCAACGTGATCACCGCATCGCCGCCGGACACGAGGCTGTTGAAAACGTCAGGATAAAGGCTGATCCAATCCGTCTCCGGCACCGCCGGGCATTCACGACCGGAGAAATCGAAGACCGTCGCAACCCGCGATCCGTTGATGCCAACTGCGATCCACTCGGACGTAAGGTCCAGGTCCGCCACCGCGTCGAAGTACATTCGTACGAAATCTCGGGCTGCAGGCGCGTTGACGATCGTGAACTGCTGAGGCGACCCGTAACCGATCGGAGACAGCGGTCCCGACATGGCCGAAAACAGCGCACCCATTTCGCATTCGTCCGGATGACCGTTGCCATTGCAGTCACTGCTGCTGCCGCCGGCAATATCGCACTCATCCGGAGCGAAGTTGAAATTGCAGTCCTGACTGCTCCCACCACCTAGGTCGCATTCGTCGGGGATCTTGTTTCCGTTACAGTCGCCGCTGCCACCAGCAACGATGTCACACGCATCGGATCGACCGTTCGCGTTGCAGTCCGGATCGCAGTCATCCGGAACGCCGTCGCCGTTGCAGTCGCCCACGACGCCCAGCGCGATGTCGCACTCGTCCGGAAGACCGTTCCCGTTGCAGTCGGCGCTCGCGCCCGATGCGATGTCACAACCGTCGGCGGTGCCGTTCTCGTTACAGTCGAATGCCAGTTCGCACTCGTCCGGAACCAGATCCCCATCACAGTCCTCACTCGTGTGATCGCGAACATCACAACCATCGGCGACGCCGTTGGCGTTGCAGTCCGGCTGGGGAGGCTCGCATTCGTCGGGAACGTGGCTCTCGTTGCAGTCGTCGCTCGTCCCGTTGACGACGTCACAGTCGTCCGCCGATCCATTACCGTTGCAGTCTGGCTCGCATTCGTCGGGAACACCGTTCCCGCTGCAATCCTGGCTGGTTCCGGAAGCGAGATCACACTCATCCGGAATGCTGTTGCCCGTGCACTCCGGTTCGCACTCGTCCGGAATGAGGTTGTCGTTGCAGTCGCCGCTGGTTCCGGTGAGAATGTCCTCATCATCTCCGACGCCGTTATCGTTACAGTCGCACGTAAGGGTCACCGCGCCACAGGCTGCCCCGGGCGTAAACAGACTCAAAGGACCAAACGAATCACAACCGGTCTGCGTCACCTCATCTACACACGTGGCGCCTCCCCAATCCTGATAGCAGCAACGCCCTGTCTGAACGGTGATCTCGACCGGCTGCAAACCGATCGGCAACAGGAAAACCGCTGCAGCACTCTTGAGAATCGTGTGCGGGACCGGAAGCATCCCGACGGTGAACGTACCTTTGGCATCGACGGGCACATCAAGTACGAGCGTTCCCGCGTACACCCCCTCGTCGGGAAAAGGCTCCGGATCGGCGGCACCGGCTCCGTCAGAATCCGAACTCGCAAAGCGATAGTCCAGGTCGTCGGTGTCGACAGCGCGGAGATCAAAGCCGGAAGAATGGAAAACGTAGTCCTCCCGGCCATCAAGAATGAAACCCGGCTGACAGTATCCGCCCACCACCGCCGGGAAGTTGCACGTCGATCCGCTGCACTGCTCGGTCGGATTCAACGGACAATCCGCGTCCATAACGCAAGCGGCGCCGCTCTGCTCACAGAAACCACCGAACACGGCGCGACAGTCGTCATCAGCGCTGCAGGCCACGAGTTTCGGAGACAACACGCCTTCCGTTCCGCTGGCGTATCCGGTCGAATCGATATCCACCTCCCACGCCTTTAGCCTCGTGCCGGCGTCGTCCGGGTCCCAATCGTCGATGCGGATCTCGACGAAGACGGACGTACCGGCTCGTGCAAGTGTGATGTGGTGGCCCTCAATACTCGCCCCCGCGTCGAGGTTTCCCGCGGCGTCGTTCCCGGTGGGCAAGAGCGACACCGCGTACCGCGCCGGCGTCTGGATCGACGCCACAAGGTTCGAGCAGTTCCCCGACCCTCCATTCCTGTCGCACAGACTCCCACGGATCGACCAGGCGTAGAATGACTCGGCGTCGCCGTCCGAGCACAAGCCCCGCTCTCCCTGGGCGTCCTCCGGGCACGTCAGCCCTCCGGACACATCGCAGGCCGACCCGTCGCCGCAGCAGCTTCCCTCGCCGCTGTGATCGAATTGGCCCGCGACAACGTCCAATCCGTGGGTACGACCGACAAACGGACGGCCGTACGAAATATCCCACCCCAACCGGCACGGCGAAGGGTTGACCGTCTGTGATCCGCTCAGAACCATCCAGACGCGATCGTTCGGCGCCGTCACGCCGGGCGGTAGCACCGCGCGAGCCGTCATGATCGTGTTGGCGGGCACGTCGACGAAGTCCGCTTCGGATCCTGGAATGGGCGCGCATGCGTATCCGCCCCCCGGGGTCTCATACATGCACAGCGGATCACCGTCCCACAACTCGACGTGAAAATCCGCCATGCCCGGCTGCGGATCGAGCGAACTCCGGAAGACGAGAAGATCGTACGAACTGATCTCATGGACACCCGGAACAAAGCCGTTGCTAAGGCCCATGTTGTCCGCGACCATCGCGCCGGGAAACACCAGCCCTGTACTCGGGCTCAGATTGACAAACACGCTGTACGTCAACGGTTCGTTGTCCAACGTCCTGTAAACGTCGGCCGCGAGTCCCGTTACGCTCGCCGCCGCGCCCGTGCGCTGGCTCTGCTCGCTGTACACGACGACGGGCGGCGTCACCAACGTCGAGCCCACGACGTCACCGGCGTCTTCTCGAACGTAGACAACCGGCGCAACCAACCGCCCCACCCGCCGGTCGACGGCAGGCGCACGCCGACCATCATGCCCGCTCGCAACGACCCTCGGATCAAGTACCGGATCGCCACCGTCCGGCCCGGCCGCTTGACCGTGCACCGGAACCACCGCGACAAGAAGCGTGATGCCCCCGCCCACCCACCAGCGAAGAACCTCGGAACTGCTCATCGTAATGCCCCGAATGACGCGAAGAACACGCTAGACCGACCGCATCGATGAAGAGCGCGTATGATACGCAAAATGAGTGCCCGGTGCAAGAAAGCCCCGGGACCATAAAACAAGCGGGTGACCGAAATCACCCGCCAGGAACTCAGAATCCCGGATCGTCACAAGAAATGACGTCAGTCGCGCGATCGATCGATCTCAAACCACTCCCCCGTTGATGGAATCACAATGCGACGCCCGTCGTTCGACACCACATCACTGGGAACCTGTTCGTAGTGGCCGACCCGCCGCCCATCCGACAGCGTGTAGATCAGATGCCCCCATACACCCGCCCCGGACCCAACCTGAGCATCCTCCACGGAGAAACGCCGCTCCGATTTCAATCCGCGGGTTTCATCAAAGATCACCTCACGCTCCTGAGCCGTGCTGGGCGGATACGACGTTTCCAGTTCCACCGCCTCACCGCTGGACAAAGTGAACCGAATCGTAAACCGTCCAAGCCCCATCCGAGATTCCGACTCAGACACCACCTCACCCGCACCCGAATCGCGAAGCCGGAACAGCTCTTCGATCCGCATATTCTCCATCTGCTTGACACTCAGATCACCCTCCCCCATCGTGAGGCTCTTTCCGCCGCCAAGCATATACTCCACCCTGTAGGTCACATGGGTCCGCTCACCAAAAAGCCCCGGCCCCTCCAGCAGGCCCACCAATTGTCCTTCCCCAGCCTGTTTGAGCTGGTACACCTCTTTGAACTCGTCGACAATCGCCCGCTTCTCTTCCGCACTGGCGTCGTCACCCATACCGCTCATGGTATATACGCCACCGTCCGGCGCTTTCCACTCGGCGCCATCCTGGCCCTGCGGCTTCTCATCGCCCGAATCAGGAACCGTCACGTGCGTACCGTCCTCCGACAGCGCCCCCTCGGGAACTTCCTCAATGATCCCGACCGACCGTCCGTCGGCCAACGTATACCGCAGCGTACCGAACACCCTTCCTTCAGGATCTTCCGGGCTCACCGACGCCTGATCGACCGTGAACCGCAGCGACTCCTTCAGCCGCCGTGTCTCCGCGAAGATGGCCTCACGCTCCTCGCGTGTACTCGGCGGATACCACGTCTCCAGGTCCACCGTCCGATCCGAGAGTTCGTAACGAATCGTATACAGACCAAGCCCGAGCGGGCCTTCACCCTGCGCGATCACCGCGCCGCCACCCGAATCACGAAGCGCCATCAACTCGTCGATCGCCATGTTGGCCGCCTGCTTCTCGGTCAACTCGCTGGACCCGACCAGCATGGGCGATCCATCCTGCAGCTCGTACCGGATCATGTAGATCGTCTGCCCCGGAACCTCATACAGACTCGTCAGCTCGCCGAGCCCGGCCGCGCTCATCCGGGAGACCTCCTCGAACTGGTCGGCCGCCAACTGCTTTTCTTCAGGGGAATAGGGAGCCGCACTTCCCGTGCGCGTCCACGGCCGACCGTCCGACGTTGTGACCGAGACCGAATGCTGCTCCGTGACGGGCGTGAACGCCCACCGGATCAGATTGCGCCCCGCTTCGGTCGTCCCCAGCATCACACCGCAGACCCCGAGCATCAGCGCAGCCGCAGCCCGGACTCGACGTCCGCTTCGCGCCCGCTCTACCCCCGACCGCGACATCGCCAACATACGGCCGCGGACTTCTTCCATTCGACCAGCCGACGGAAGTACATCCACTTCCGCCGCCGACAACGCATCTCGAATTCCGGAGTCTTCTGGATTCATCGTTGAACGCCTTCCTCACGTACGCGACGTGTTTCAGTCCACTTGGTCAAAACCCAGCCGCCGGCGCAGCTCCTTCACGCCTCGGCTCAGTCGGGCACGCACAGCCGCTGACCGGCAGCCCAACACGGTGGAGATCTCCTCGACGGACAACCGGCTGTAATAGCGCAGAACGACAACCGCTTGAACCTTCGGACGCAGCGCCGCAACCGCAGCCCGAACGCGAAGGGCGCGATCATCCACGCCGCGGTCTCCCGAAGAACCTTGCGTGGAAGATCCGGCCGACCCCTTCGCGAACACACCAAGCAGCAGCCTGTGCAGACGCTTCTTTCGATAGTGCGTGGTCGCCAGGTTCGTTGCGACGCGAAGCAACCACGCCCGCAAACGATCCTCGCCCGTCGGCAGACCCTCAGCGGTTGCCGCTTTGTAGAAAGTCTCAGCCGCCAGCTCATCGGCCAGTTCGGCATCAAAAACGCGATGAACCAGATAACGGTGTACCTCGCGATACTGGCGCTCGAAGTCGACCACAATCGGCGCGATCCGGTCTTCGCGGCAACGGTTCACGGCTTCACTCGGGCGACGCTGCAAGGTCATCTCCACGTCTTTGACCACCGTATGATGAGCTGTCACCGCCGACATGGCCACCTCTTTGTAGTCGGTGCTTGTCTTTTACTCCCCGAGCCGCGGACGGTGGAGCCGATCCCAAAACCCCCGAGCCGCGGGCTTCAGCCCGCGCGAACGTTCCGCTACTCAACGAGCCCTCGACTGGCGAAGCGACGCCACAAACTGGTCGAATGCACGCCGAAATCTCGCGTCAGATTCCGCATGCCTCACCGCTCCCACACCCCACAAACGCGCGAGCGGGAAATCTGTGACAGATACCTTGGATTGTCTAGTAACGAAATGAGGGCACCGCTGGACGCGTTGCCCGACTACGGCAAGAGCAAAGAAAGGGTGTTCTCAATCACTGAAACACGGACACGACGTGGCGCCGGCTCAGTAAACGTCCAGATCCCGACCATACCGCACCTCGCCGTCATACGACTCGCCGATCTCAGCCAGCATCTGCTCCGGCGTTGCCCCCCAAAGCAGTTGATGCGTCAAGACCAGCAAGCCCGGCTGCACCTGCCGGGCGATCTTGGCCAGCTCGACGGTCGACGTGTGCGCCGCCGAGTGGTAGCGCTGCCAGACGGGCATGCGTCGCTCAAACCCGGCCTGCGAATACACCTCATGAACCAGAACGTCGCAACCCTTGGCGTGAAGAACAAGACTCGCACACGGTGACGTATCCCCCGAGACGACAACCGTTCGGTCAGCCGCCTCGAACCGGTACCCGAACGCCTGCCGCCAATCCCCATGTCGAACGGGGAACGCGGTGACGCGAACGTTGGCATCCTCATACACCACGCCCGCACCGACCTCGTGAACGTTGACCTTGTATCCGTCCGCGTTCGCAGGCTCCGCTCCATCTACGCGGACGTCGATATCCTCTCGATACGCCGCCAGAATGTGATCCGTCATCTTCGCCAGACCTGCAGGGCCGTACGCCTCGAGCGGCTCGCGCCGCTCCAACACCCACGGCGTGAAGATCAGATCGGGGTACCCCAGCGTGTGGTCAGAGTGCAGGTGCGTGATGAACACGCGCGTGAGCTTCTCGACGGAGAGTGCGTCGATACCATTGCCCGACGCAGCCACAGCGCGCCGAACCACGCCCGGCCCGCAATCGACCAGATACGCCTGTCCGTTCACCACAACCGCCAGCGACGAACCCGCCCGATCCGGCTCGGCGTTGGGCGTGCCCGTTCCGAGCAGCACCACACGCGTCGACGTATCCGTTCCTGATGCGCCCGCCGACACATCGTCGGTACCAAGCTCGACGCCCGCGCGAGTCCCACCCGCACGACACGACAACAACAAACCGAAAACCAGTACCGCAACAAGTTCCTTCAACGCTCAGCCTCCATACGTCGGTCGCCAAATGTCGGGTGCCATGCCCAAGCCGAAGGCGCGGGCATGCTGTCGCGTTTCTGGGTGGCATGGGCAAACTCGTTTGCCCGTGACTCGTGGACTGTCAAGCACGTAGGGGCCGCTGTGCGGACCAACCTCTCTAGCCCAAGGCCCGTAGGCTGCATCGTGCTACGCCGACCCCACCACTCTCTACAACACCACCAGATATCGAAAACAAAATCGACCGAACACACCGGCCCAATCACTTCAACCGATTTCCGTACCGATCCAGACTGAAGATCTCGTCCTCCCCGCGCCGATCTCCTTCCGCCAAACTGTGAATCAGCTCCTCCGACGCAGGATACCCCAGCGGTGTCATCGCAACGACTTTCCCGCTGTCCGGCACGCCCAGCAGCTCGTTCACACCGCCTTCGTTGAACGCACCGATCCAGCACGTACCCAGCCCTTCCGCACAGGCGGCCAACGTCAGATGATCCAGCGCGATCGCCACGTCGATCTCGGCACTGTTCCCATACCCGCCCATGCTCTTGTAGGCGAGATCCGGAAGCGCGCACGCCGCAACGATAACCGGAGCTTCCGCGATGAAGGCTTGATCGTTGGCCAGCCGGCCGAGCATGCGGCGCAGCCCAACCGACTCAACGAAAATGAAATGCCACGGCTGAAGGTTGCAGGCGGAAGGCGCCCGGCGCAATGCCTCGCGCAAGCGATTCCTCGCTTCGCTGGGAATTGCCCGAGAGGAATACGCCCGAACGCTCCTGCGTGTCGCGATGGCTTCGTGCACATCCATGATATGCGCAACCTACCGCGCTCAACCGAGCCGTCAACCGCTTCAATCGCGCGACATGCGCCACGCGACCGGCAGAAGAACCCAGCCCCACGCCGACTGAATTCCGAAAACCGTCCCCAGG
Source organism: Phycisphaerae bacterium (assembly GCA_029260135.1). GTDB lineage: Bacteria > Planctomycetota > Phycisphaerae > UBA1845 > UBA1845 > OFTM174. The sequence continues at coordinate 32,849 of JAJDDV010000017.1, forward strand.
AACTTCGGCGTGACGTACGCAGCCGTGTACGCGCCGCACTGCTGCCCCAGGTAGATCGCCACCACACTACCCGCAGCGGACAGAATGATCGCCAGACCGGCAAGTAACGTCCAGCGCCTCACGCGCCGCACGATCCCCATCCCCAGAAGCAGCGCAATCCCAACCACCGCCCCCATGCCAAAACGAAAATACCGAGGTGGATACGCACCGCCGTATTCCATCCAGGTTTGGTAACCCAGCCATCCCAATCCCGCCGCAAAACCCAGTGCGAGCAGCCCAGCGACGAGTCGCCACCGAGATCCGCCACGCCGTCCAAACGCCGCGCCCGCCGATGCTGCCAATGAACACATCGCAACCGACGCCAGCGCCAGCCACGAGTACGACGTCGCACCCATGACAACCTGCGCAGTATCCCCTTGATACCTGGCAGCAACGGACTCCGCAGCCGCGGGCGCCGGTGCCTTGACGGCCCTTGTCGCGGGTACCTTCACCGGAGTATTTCCGGTCGCCTTGCCCTTCGTACCCTTCGGGACCAGGAACCCCGACGAGACATTCGCATCCAGGCCCTTGATCGGCGTATACATCATGAGCTTCAGGTAGATCTCCTTGTCCACCTTCCACCACGTCCAGTAGTAGAGCCCACCCGCCGCGGCGAGATTCAAAAGACCGAGTAGAACAAGACCGAAACCGCCCACCCGCCGAGTATGTACGACGCGACCACGCCGTTTCCGCCCTCGCGAACCCGCGCTATAGATCACCTGCACTTCCAGGGGTGTGCTAGTCATAAATCCTGCCTTCCCCCTCACCAACAACGTACGGTCCGCCGTGTGGACCTCCTCTTCTTCACGCTCCCCACTTACCGAGGGGGATGCAGGACGTGGGGTCCGCTCTGCGGAACGTCAACGTAGCGCCCGCTGTGCGGACCACTTCCTCCTCCCGCTCCCCCCTTACCAAGGGGGGATTCAGGGGGGTAGTCCATCGGGTACGAGCCTTCCATGATCCCACTTGCCCAAGATGTAGGGTCCGCTGTGCAGACCACCGACGCAAAACGTAGGGTCCGCTGTGCGGACCACTTCCTCCTCCCGCTCCCCCCTTACCAAGGGGGGATTCAGGGGGGTAGTCCATCGGGTACGAGCCTTCCATGATCCCACTTGCCCAAGATGTAGGGTCCGCTGTGCGGACCACTCCCTCTTGGCCGACACGCTCCGCAAGAACGCCACCCACCCTGCTGAAAACGGAACTATTTCGCAACCTCAACCTCCGTTCGCGGACCCACGCACGTCAGATGTCCTGCAACGTTCACCGGAAAGGAGGCGAAGTACGCATGGATCGAGTCCACCGAGACCGCTTCGACATCAGCCAACATCTGTTCAACGGTTCGAGGCGCGCCAAGATACTCCAGATCATCCATCAACTGCGTCAGCCGGTAATACGGCGTCTCGCCCTCGATCGCTAGCGACGTGCGGCGCCGGTTCTTCACCCGCGCCACCTCGTCCGCCTGAACGGGCTCTCTGCAAATACGATCCGCTTCACTCCGGATCGCGTCCAGCAGCATCTCCGTGCTCTCCGGCTGGCATGCGCCGTACAACAGCATCGCCCCACAATCCGTATAGTCCAGATGATACGCCCCGGCCCGAGGCGCAATCCCCTGCTGAACGATGTTCCAAAACAACCGCGAATTCTCACCGCCCAGGATCGACGCCGCCGCATCCGCCGTTTCCGCGCGCGCGTCGCACGCGCTGACCGAGGGAAAAGTCAGCGCGACGAACTGCTGCTGAAAACGATCGACATGTTCAACATCCTTCCCGACGCGCAACGTCGGCGGCACGCGATCGCACGCCGTACCAGACGCCTTCCACGAACCGCACTGTTCTTCCGCGAGCCCGATGATGGCTTTCGGATCGACGTTCCCCGCAACAACCAGATACAGATTGTCCGGCGCGTACCGCCGCTCGAAGTACGCCATCATCGTGTCACGCGTCAGCGCTGACACCGTCTCTTCATATCCCAGAATCGGCCAGGCCAGCGGATGACCCGCAAAAACCTTCTCCTGAAGGAAATCGAACGCCACATGTTCCAGGTTGTCCTTGGCCATCGCGATCTCTTCCAGGATGACGTTCTTCTCCGTGTCGAACTCACCCGCAGGAAGTGTCGATCGCAGCATATCCGCCAACAGCTCGAGCTGCCGACCGATCGCCGCCTTGGGCACCCACCCGTAGAACATCGTCCGGTCTTCGCTCGTGTACGCGTTGTACGTGCTTCCCATCCGATCGAAGTCGATCGTGATCTCACGCCACGTGCGACGCGGCGTCCCCTTGAACATCATGTGCTCCAGGAAATGCGACACACCGGCCTCAGACGCCTCTTCGTCGCGAGCCCCCGTTCGAACAAGAAAACCGACCGCCGCGCTACGAACGTCCGGCATTCGTTCGATCACAATGCGAAGACCGTTCTCCAGCGTGTGAAGTGTGTACGGACCGTTCGCTCCTTCATTCATGAGGCTCATCCCGTAGAGGGTGTCGCAACAGCGTCTGAATACCGACCCGCGCCCGTTAGGAAGCGGAAGAAACGCCCTGAATGGACTCCCTGACCGTCTCGGTCAGGTGCATGGCGACCATTCTTGGTCACGCTCGTAGACCGCGCAAAACCGCACCGCCTGGAACAGTTCCAGCCTTTTATACCGCCTCGACAACCAGCGGATGCCCAATTCACGCCGGCGTCCGCTTCGCCTCGCTGCGATCCGCCACCGACTCGCCGCCAAGGGCTCGAGGCCCAAGCGTGAGCACGCACTGGGGCTCACGAGGATAGGTCGCCAGGTACCGCAGAATATCGTCGATGACCACCGCCCGGATTCTCGCTATCTTCTCCTCCTCGCTCCGCGGACGCCCGAAGAAAAACAGATCCCCCGCCAGCTCGCCGCAGCGAGAACGTGTCGATTCCCCACGCGTCTCCAGCACAGACAGAAGACCCGTCACCGCTCGATCCAACTCGCTCTGCTCGATGTCCTCCGCCAAGCGATCGACCTCGCGGAGCAACGCCGCGTACGTCTGATCACAGCGCTGCGGCGTTGTCGAGGCGCCCAGAAAGAGCATCCCCGAGCCGCGCGGCGTCTCCTGCCACGCATTCACCCAATACACCAGTGCCAGCTTCTCGCGCAACTCCGTGAACAGCCGACCGCTCATTCCGCCCGACAGAATTCCCAGCACCACTTGTTGAACCGCAAAGTCGTCATGCGTCGCATCGACGCCGCGCCAGCAGATCCCGATGTGTTCCTGTTCCAGGTCCTTGTTGTGGTGCGTCCTGCCCGGTGTGAATTCGACCGCAAACGCCTCGCGCCCCGCCGCCTCGGCAAGGCCGAAACCCTCGAAGTGCTCCTGCAAACACCCGGCCACACGCGCCGGCTCGATCCCCCCGGCAACCGACACGAGCATCCGTCCCGCCGTGAACATCTCACGCCAATACCCTTCGATATCCTCTCGTGTCGTGCGCTCGAGCGCCTCCGCCTCACCCAGCGAATGCCGACCTAGCACAGGTCCGTACGCCCGCCGACTGATCAGCTTGTCCGCCACGCCCGAAGCGTCATCTTCCAACGCAATCAGTTCCTGCTTCGCCAACTCGATATTCACCTCGATCGCGTCGTCAGGAAACGTCGGCGTACGAAGAAACTCCGCGTGAAGCGCGATCGCCTCTTCAAAGTGCTCAGCCAGCACCGTACACGTCAGCGTCGTCGTCTCCCGCCCGACGCCGCATCCGTGAGACGCACCAATCGCGTCGAACGCATCCGAAAGCTCACGACCCGTCCGCCGCTGCGTCCCCTTGTCGATCGTCTCAGCGAGAAGCCGGGCCAATCCCAGCCGATCATCCGGCTCGCTGCACACACCCGCCAGAAGGCGAATCTGAAGTGCCACCACATGACGGCGCGGCAACGGAAGTACGCCATACTCAACGCCGCAAGGCAAAATGTCATGAACCGCTTGTCTCATCGTGTCCCTCAAAGACCACGCCCACTTGCACCCTCTCTATCGACCGAGCCACCGCCCGAATGCCATCCCGATCGACAGCCCCACCGTTCATCGCAGCCTACGCGGGACCTCAGCCACTGGCAAGCCGAGCCGAATCGCCCCATCATCTGAGAATCTCGAGCCCGAGCATCGTCACATCGTCACGCGGTGCTTGTGCATCGCGCGGAGAGTCCACCGCCAGCTCCAATCGTTCCAGCATCGATCCGATGGAGAGCCCGGCCAGCGGCTGTAATAACTCGTGAAGACCGGCATCCTTCCGCCCCTGCGCTCCGTCCACACCAAGCGCCAGTTCAATCCCATCCGAATAGAGCAGCACCTTGTCGCCCACCTCGAGTTGAGTCTCCACAGACACAAACGAATCGGTCTCAAAGATCCCCAGAAGACTCCCCTTCGACTTCAGATCGCGCGTTCCACCCGAACGCGAAACCAACACCGGATACGGATGTCCGCCCCGCGCATGTCGCAACACTCGAGTGCGATGATTCAGCACACCATAGCAGGCCGTCACGAACTGGCACTGCGGAAGATCCTGCGCCGTCAACGCCTCGTTGATACGGCACAGCGCCTCCGACGGATCCAGCAACCCCGCACAATCCGAACCGCCACGGCGCGACACCAACGCACGCTTGATGAACATCGTCAGTAGGCTCGCCGCCATTCCGTGCCCCACCGCATCCGCGAGATAGAAGCCCGTGTGGTCCTCATCGATCTTGAAGACATCGAACATATCGCCCGAAACCCACGACGCCGGACGATACACCGACGCAAACTGAACATCCCCGATCGACTCATCCAGATCCGGAAGGAAATCGCGCTGAAGACGTCCCGCAACCCGAAGTTCTTGATCCACCTCCTGAAACTGATGCGTCAACCGCTGGCTCAAACGCTCCACGCGCGCCAGCTCGCCTTCGATGCGCCGATAGTGCTGATGAAAGCGATCGATCATCGCCAAGCGACCGCGAAGCTCAGCCAGCGAGATCGATGGCTCCACAACATCGACCAGCGACCCCGGCCGAGACCCCGAAACGCCATCCCCCAAGACAACGCCCGCGATCCGCGCCGCGTCGATATGATCCAGAAGCTGCGCGTACGCCGATCCATGCGCCCCCATCGAGACCGTCGGTCCAGGTCCCGCAATCAAGATCGCGTCGACCGCCCCCGAACCAGCCGTCGCGATCGCATCACGATAACTCGACGCAGCCGTAACCTCCCACCCGAAGTCCTCAACGAGTTCGCTCGTCCCCTCCGGGAGGACACTGTCAGGCGGATTGACAACCAGAAGCTGCACCCTTCACTCCACCGATTCGACGCCCTTCGCAGCCACCCGGCCATGCCATGCCCGGAGACTGCCAAAGGGCTCGTCTTATCGGACGCCCGCCGTCGGATCCTCACGGTCCCAGCCGGCAGAACGTTCGATCAGTGCAAGTGAGTCGTCTTATTATGGGGTCTGCTTGAGAAGTGACTGCGGAATCTCGACGTGGTCTCCCGCCACCAGCCCGATCTCGGAGAACATATCCCCCGATAGCTCGATCACATACCGATACGCCGATTGCGGCGCGTACTGACCATGACGCTCATCCAGCGGCGCCATCGTGTACGTCGTCACCACCGTCCCGCTCGAATCGATATAAGCAATATCCAACGGAATGATCGTGTTCTTCATCCAGAAGCTGTTCCACTTCTCGTGATCGAACACGAAGATCATCCCGCGCCCGGTTCCATCAGCAAGCGGCGCCATCTCCTCCGACGTCACGAACATCAGCCCGCGCTCAGACTCCTCGTCCGAGTCCGCGATCCACAGCTCAAACGGACGATCCTTGATCGTCACCCGTACCGTACCCAGCTTGTCGAGCTCGTTCGGTTCCTTCGGCGAGCAATTGACAGAGAAGAACGTCATCGAAGTCAGCACCACACTCAGTGGAATCCAGCGCATGATTAGAGGCTCCTGTCTCGTCCCCCTCGCGAAGCCACCATACCGAAACGACCCACAAAGGTCGAGCAAATGAGCCCCGCCTTCCGCCTCATCCTAGCGAGATCCCCACGCCACGGCCATCGTGGCGGCCTGGTGCGGGTCGACACCATCGAGAGCCCGACCCACACACTTCTTCATCACGCTGCTACAACCGCCCGATCGCCACGTGCGACGCGAACGGCACCTGCAACGCCTCACCACGACAATAACAGACAAGCTGACGGGAAACGGACTCGACAATCTCACGACGCACCCCCTCACCAGCGCCCGCCAGAACACCACGCAGTGGCGTCGCATCGATATGCCCGTTTACGAATTCCTCCAGCCGCGGGAGCGCCAACGCCAGCGCGATCCCGCCCACTTCCACACTGCCGAATCCCGCCCCTTCCAGAAAATGACGCAATTTCGCCGGATCCGAAAGGCTGATCGCCGCACCAAGCCCCTTCGCAGCCTCCTCACCAGCCGAATCCCCGATCGCCTTCCACAACGCATGAAGGTACGGATTAAACGCAAAACCGCGCCAAACGCTCACGCAAACTCGGCCGCCCTTCCCAAGGACCCTCGCCATCTCGCGCAACGCAGCCCCCCGATCCTCGAAAAACTGAAGCGCATGCCCACACACCACCACGTCGAACGAACCACGCGAAAATGGTAGCGCCTGCGCGCTCCCCACACGCCACTCGACCTCGGCCCCTTCATCATCCGCAACCGACCGCGCCACCTCGATCATGCTCGTGTTGACATCCACCCCAACGACGCGCCCGCTCGAACCGACCCTTCCCGCTGCCAGCCGCGCCACCACCCCCGTTCCGCAACCGACGTCCAGCACCGACGCGCCTTCCGTCAGCTTCGAAGCGGCAACCAGCGCGCGCGCAAACGGTCCACTGATCGCCCCAACCAGGACCCGTTCATACTCCGCGGCTTCGTGATGTTCGATCTGCCACTCGTTAGACGTGTTCATCGAGCGTCACCGCACACAAACGCCACCCGCCGCGCAACGCTCAACGACCTCTCGCTGCCCCCGCCGGTTCCTCACGATCGACTGGCGATCGCCGCGGCCAGTGGATTGACGAAGTTCGGAACGATCGTCTCCGACGCCAACTCATCCGACGCCTCGAACAACCGCCCAAGCGCATCGTCCAACGTCGGAGGATCCGCGACGCCCCAATACTGACGAGACGTGAACAGCACGCTGATCGGCTCACCCTCGAAAACCTCGCTGCGAACCTCGAACGTCGTCGTCCGACTCTTCACCTCCACATACGCCTGAAGATCGCACGCCGGCGTCAGCGCGATCCCAAAACACGGCTGCGCATCGATCACGTGCGAACTTCGATCGCCCAGCAGCAATCCTGAACCCGCGTGCTCCCCCAGCAACGTCTCAGCCACGAGGTGATCATGATTCCCCCGATACTCCAGATCGAACCCGTAGACCACCTCCAGATGATCGTAGTCAATATCGCTGAACGAAAAATGATACGGCGCCTGCTTGAGAATCAGGTCACCGAACCGCCGAACATCGTCCGTGTTCGATGGAGCAAAATGACCGAACCGCAAACTCGTCGGGTCCAGCCGAATCCACCGCCGAGAACCCTGCTCGTCAGCCTCCTCCTCCAGAACCATGCACTTGCCGTCCCGACGCCGCAACCGGCGAAGACCAGGATACTCCTTCCGGATACGATCGAAAAAGTGAAGAACCGTCTCTCGCTCCAGCCCCATCTCGAGCTTCAAGAACAAACGGCTACTCACGTAGAATTCGTCGCAGACCGCACCGAGTTCGCTCATGATCGTCCTCTTTGCCTTCGCACCTAAACGATGACCGAGGCCCATTATCCCGCCATTCGTCCGGGATTTCAACTCGGCAACAAAGAAAGTACGATGCTACGCCGATGATTGACTTGAGGTCACGGAGTTTGCGCATGCAGCCTGTTACATCCGGAACATCAAACGAACGAATCGCCAGAACGCTCATCCCCCTTTTGCTCGCAAACGGATTCGCCGCCGCCTTCCTCTGGGACGGCCACGTAGGCTACGCACGACAAAACGCCGAGAAGCTCATCGCCTCGCTAGGCCTGGATCCTGACGCCGTCCCAACCTTCAGCAAAGAACTCACAGCCTCGGACGCAAAAGAGCTGGCCGAATCGATCCAACGAAGTTCCCCACTCTCCGCCGTCACCGACCGACTGGGAACGCCCTCTCTCGAACATGGCGATGATGTCTACTTCCTCGGCCCCGCAGGCCACCTCGTCGTCCGCCGCGCAGCAAACCGAGTCGAATCCGCCCAGTGGCTCGACGCACCCAAGAACGAATTCGACCTCGCCCTCCAGCGCTGGATCGGTTACATCCTCGCCCCCATAGGCCTCGTCCTCATCCTCCAACTCGTCCGCGTCCTCACCGCGCGAACCGTCCTCGACGACGCCGGCCTGACCCTGCCAGGCCGCCCCCCCATTCCTCTTGACGAAATGACACAACTCACACGCGAAGACGACAAGAGCGACGTGCTCGTCATGACCCACACCCCCCAGGGCAGCCAGTCCTCCGTCAACCTCGACCCCTACCAGATCAAACACCTCGACGCCATCGTCGACACCATCTGTGAACAGAAGTCCTGGCCCAACCCCCTATCCCCCTGAGCAGCATGCTTCAGCTTGCGCGACCCCCCGATCCCCGAGCTTCAGCAAGCGTAGGGTGCATCTCACCGCCCCTTCGTCGCTACGTCGCTACGTCGCTTCTGCTCCCCCCTTGCCAAGGGGGGATCCAGGGGGGTCTGTTTCTTTACTGACAACTGACGACTGATGACTGACGACTACTCTCCCCCCAGCCCATCAATCCACCCCTGAACCTTCTCAACCATGTGCGGCATCCCGATCTGCGTGTAAAGCTCAACCGCCATGCCCCAATACTCACGCGCCGTCTCAGCCTCGCCGCGCGTTTCAAAGATCAGACCGAGATTGCCGTACTGGTTGGCCATGCCTTCGAGCCGCCCGAGCTTCTCCTCAATTTCCAAGGACTTGCGGTGCATCGCCTCGGCCTGATCAAGATCGCCGCGCGTCCGAAAGATCAGACCGAGATTGCCATACTGGTTGGCCATGCCTTCGAGCCGCCCGAGCTTCTCGTTGATCTCCAATGCCTTGCGGTGCATCGCCTCGGCCTGATCAAGATCGCCGCGCGTCTTAAAGATCAGACCGAGATTGCCGTAGTCGCTGGCCATGCCTTCGAGCCGCCCGAGCTTCTCGTTGATCTCCAATGCTTTGCGGTGCATCGCCTCGGCCTGATCAAGATCGCCGCGCGTCCGAAAGATCAGACCGAGATTGCCGTACTGGCTGGCCATGCCTTCGAGCCGCCCGAGCTTCTCGTTGATCTCCAATGCCTTGCGGTGCATCGCCTCGGCCTGGTCAAGATCGCCGCGCGTTTCAAAGATCAGACCAAGATTTCCGTAGTCGCTGGCCATGCCTTCGAGCCGCCCGAGCTTCTCCTCGATCTCCAAGGATCTGCGGTGCATCGCCTCGGCCTGATCAAGATCGCCGCGCGTCCGAAAGATCAGACCGAGATTGCCGGTGATGGTCGCTTCCTCCACGCCACCATCCTCGACCATGTCCAGTGCGCGGTGCGATAGCGCCTCGAGCGACTCGAACAGCCCCAACAACAGCAGTGGCTCCGTGCACACGTTCACCAGCGCGAGCACGAACGCCTCTTCGCCCTCAACCGCCAGCACATGTTCCGAAAGGCGCTCCGCCGCCAATCGGTCCGGCCGAACGTCCGCGCCCAGGCGCTGCCGGTAGACGTCGACCGCCCTTTGGTGATACGCCTCGGCTTCGTCCTCAGAAACCTGATCACGAACGTGATCGCCAAAGAGCGAATGATAGAGTCGCGATCCCTGCCCCTCCGTTCGAATCAGCCCGAGTAGGAACCGATTCGCGAGAAGTGACTTCCGCGTCGCCGAGTCCAGCCCGCTCACCGCCGCGACAACCTCGTTCGGAACCCCCACCTCGAGTATCGCGTACGCCTCGAACAGCTTGACAGCATCTTCACCATGCGCGTCGCACACGCGCCCCCACTGCGCCTCGGCGATCCGCCCCGGCGTAGGGTCGGCCGGCAGGTCCGAAATCGCCGCGCCGTCCGCCAGCAGATCCAGCGCCGCGGCCACAGCGTAGGGGTGACCCTCATACCGTTCAACCGCCGCCCGAACGTCCATGATCGGCTGCGCAATCTCCGCGTCGCGAGCCTGGATCAGGTCCTCCACTTCCTGTGCATCCAGAGCATCCAGCGCGCCCTCTGGAATCGTCAAGACGTTGTCGAGTGACTTGAACTCCGCGCTAGCGGCCAGCACATCCTCCGGGCGCTGAGCGAACAGGAACTTGATCTTGTCCGGCAAGTTCCCCGCGACGATGCGCCACGCATCGGCGCTCCCCGGCGCCATGTACTTCTCAGGATCGATCACGAAGATCGCCCGCGCGTTGTCAGCCATGCGGCTCGAAACAAGCCCCAGCTTCTCGAGAAGCTGCTCCCGCGCGTTCTTCTTCGGATCGCGTCGAAGTGACTTAATGAGGTCCCCAAGTACGTCACCTTTGGGAAGTAGCTTGAGCAAGGCAAAGCGTTGACTTGTGCGTCGCTCGGTCTTCTCGAAAGAGCCTTCTTCCAGCCCCGCCGCATCGAACGCCCGGTCGAGCATCAGCTCCATGACTTGAGCGGGTGAGTCGGTCTGCGTGACTTCAAACCGATCCGACGAGCAAAGAAAGTCCGGATGGTTCTCAGCCGCCCCGGCCATCCGGTTGGCCAGCAGCGTTTTCCCCATCCCCTGCTGACCGACGATCAGCACCGCCTGCCCCCGGGGCGAGCGGAGAACCTGCGCAAACTGCTTCAGTTCGTCAGCGCGTCCGACAAATGCACGATCCACAGACATCGGCAAGTCTCCCAGGGAGAATGCCGCGATCATAGAGCCCGTCTAGAAACGGAGCAAGTGTGAACGTCCGACGCAACCTATCCGATGATGTGGGTGCCACGCCCAAGCCGAAGGCGCGGGCATGTTGACGTGGATGTAGCCTGCATCTCGACGCACCTGCTTCACCACCCGCCTCCCTCCCCCTGGGGCGATCGAAGGAGGGCTGTTTCTTTACTGACGACTGACAACTGATGACCGACAACTGACGGCTTCAGCAAGCGTAGGGTGTACCTCAATGCCCCTTCGTCGCTACGTCGCTACGTCGCTACGTCGCTTCTGCTCCCCCCTTGCCAATGAGCGATCGAGGGAAGGCTGTTTCTTTACTGATGACTGACGACTGACAACTGACGGCTTCAGCAAGCGTAGGGTGTACCTCAATGCCCCTTCGTCGCTACGTCGCTACGTCGCTTCTGCTCCCCCCTTGCCAAGGGGCGATCGAGGGAGGGCTGTTTCTTTACTGACGACTGACAACTGATGACCGACAACTGACGGCTTCAGCAAGCGTAGGGTGTACCTCAATGCCCCTTCGTCGCTACGTCGCT
>JAJDDV010000161.1 GCA_029260135.1 Phycisphaerae bacterium
ACGGCGAGGGCGTTGCCTTCGTTTGCGACGGTCAGGGGGTCGAGGCCTAGGAGTTCGGACAAGTGGCGGGCTGTCGGGGAGATCGGCAGCGCGGACTCCTCGACGACGATGCTGAGTCCGGTTGTTTCGCAGATGTCGCAGAGGACCCCCGCGACGCCGCCTCGGGTGGGGTCTCTGAGGAACTTGACGTCGCCGGCGTCGAGCATGGCGTGGATGAGTGTGTTGATGGGGGCAACGTCGCTGGTGAGATCGGTGTCGAAGTCGATGCCCTCGCGAGCGGCCATGATGGTGAGGCCGTGCTCGGCGATGTTTCCGGTGATGATGACGCGGTCGTCGGGGGCGATGCGCGAGAGGGCGAGGTCGAGGTCGGGTCGGAGTTCTCCGATGCCTGAGGTCGTGATGATGAGGCCGTCACCGCTACGGCGTTCGATGACCTTGGTGTCGCCGGTGACGATGGCGACGTCGGCCTGCTCGGCGGCTGTGGCGACGGAAGCGAGGATGCGATCGAGGGTCTCGATGGGTAGTCCTTCCTCGAGGACGAGTGCGAGGGAGAGTGCTCTTGGGATGGCACCCATGACGGCGAGGTCGTTGACGGTTCCGCAGACGGCGAGGCGACCGATGTCGCCGCCGGGGAAGATCAGCGGTTGCACGACGAAGGCGTCTGTGGTGAACGCGGATTGTCGTGTGGTGGGTGGTAGGACGGCGCCGTCATCGAGCGGGTCGAGGAGGACATTGCCCAGTCTGGGGAGGATGTGTTCGGCGAGGAGCTGGTGTGTGAGTTGCCCTCCGCCGCCGTGGGGCAAGACGATCCGCGGAGTGGTGTGTGTGGCGGTCATGGTGGCTGTCGTCATCGTGTGTTTACTCCACGGTTGTCATGGGTCGCGAGGCGGGCGTCGGCTCGCGATGGTATTTGTACCAGGCGGCGCAGGTTCCTTCACTGCTGACCATGCAGGGGCCCACAGGCAGGGTCGGCGTGCATTTGTCGCCGAACAAGACGCATTCGATCGGTTTGGCTTTTCCTTGAATGACCTCTCCGCATCGACAGGCGGGTGGGTCGTGATCCGGGCCTATGGTGAGGCCGAAGTGAACGCGCGCGTCGTAGCGCTCGAATTCGTTAGCGAGTTCGAGCCCGCTGTCGGGCAGTTCGCCCATCGCTCGCCAGGTTGCGGGGGCGATGCGGAAGACACGTTCCATGATGCGGCGTGCGACGGTGTTGCCGGACTCGTTGACGGCGACGGCGTAGACGTTTTCGAGCTTTGTTTCTCCCGCGCTGAGTTGGCGGAGTATCGCGAGGATTCCCTCGAGCATCTGTGGCGGTTCAAAGCCGACGACGACACAGGGCTTGTGGTACTGCTCGACGATCGGTCGATAGGCGTCCGCACCGATGATGACACTGACATGTCCGGGGCAGAGGAATCCGTCGAGCGGTACGTCGCCGCCTCGGAGAAGTGTCTCCATCGCCGGGACGACGAGCTTGTGCGCGGTCAAAACGAAGAAGTTTCGCAGTTGAAGATGATCCGCCTCGAGAAGGGCGGCGGCGGTGGCCGGGGCGGTGGTCTCAAAGCCGACGGCGAGGAAGACGACTTTTCGGTCGGGGTGTCGCACGGCGAGTCGGACGGCGTCGCGGGCGGAGTAGACGACCTTAACCTGCGCACCGGCGGCGCGCTGCGTTTCGAGGCTTGCGACGTTGCCGGGCACGCTTACCATATCGCCGTAGGTGCAGGTCATGACGTCCTGGTGGGCGGCCAGGCGGCAGGCGGCGTCGATGTAGCCTTGCGATGTTACACAAACCGGGCAGCCCGGTCCGCTGATGAGTTCGACTTGCGGGGGGAGCATGGACCGCAATCCACTACGGAAGAGAGTTACGGTATGTGTTCCGCAGACTTCCATCAGCCTTGCCTGGCCGAGCTCGGCGGCCAAGCGGTTGATTTCTTCAAGCATGTGCCGTGGGCGCTGTGGGTTCATAGTGTCTCCACCGGAACGGGATCACGGTTGAGCGCTGATTGGGCGGTGTCCGAATCCTGGGTGACTTTCTTCAGGTATGCCCATGTCTGTCGGGCGTCACCTTCGCTGAGTGTTTGCAGCGCGAATCCGGCGTGGACAAGGACCCAATCACCCTTGTCGGCATCGGGTGTGAAGGCGAGGCTGACTTCGGTTCGCGTCCCGTTAAAATCGACGGTCACGACGCGGTGGGGGGTGTCGGTGCCGGGTTCGTTGGGGTTGTCGACGATCTGACCTGGAACGGCTAGGCACATTCGGTTCGTCTCCTCAACTGTGCGGCGGCTGTGAGGGCCTGGCCCAATGCAAGGCCACCGTCGGTCGTGGGTACGTTTCGATGGGTGTAGACGTCACACCCGGCGAGGCCCAGCAGATCGGCCACGCGCTGGGTCAACAGTTGGTTGACGAAACACCCGCCGGACAGGACGACGCGAAGAAGCCCTGCCCGCTCCGCGGTTTTTCTGGCGGCTTCGGCGAGCATGCACGCCACGGTCTCGTGAAAGGCGCGAGAACTTTGTTCCACCGGCCGGCCTTGGCGAGCTTCTTCGAGGAGTCTGCGGATCATCGGACGGACGTCCAGTTGGATGGGCGCCGCGTCATCATCGTGGTTCGAGCGTGACACCGCGTAGGGTAGCGGGTCGACCGGCGGGCTCTCGAGGGCCAGGTCTTCCAGGGCGGCGGCGGCTTGCCCTTCGTACTTGTTGACGTCACAGATGCCGAGCAAGAAGGCGACGGCGTCGAAGAGGCGCCCGAGGCTCGACGTTTGTGTGATGCGGCGGGGATGTTCGAGTCGTCGATGTGCGAGCGCGAGCAAGGTCGGCGGCAGCGTCTTGAAGGTGTCGCGATCGCGACGGAGGAAGTCCAGGCCGAAGGCGTCAAAGATCAGCCCGATGGCCGGGCGCCAGGTGTCCTGGGCGGCGTTGTCTGCGCCCAGGAGCGGAAAGTATCGCAGGTGCGCTACGCGCTCAAAGTGTGATGCATCACAGACCATCAGCTCGCAGCCCCAGATGGCGCCGTCCGTGCCATATCCGGTACCGTCGCAGGCGACACCGACAACGCGACCCTCCAAAGCATTATCGGCCATACCGCTGACGATGTGAGCGTGGTGATGTTGTACGGCGATCGGTTGAACGCCGAGCCCTTGGGCGAATCTGGTTGAGGCGTACTCCGGGTGCAGGTCGTGGGCGACGACGGCGGGCTCGATGTGGTGCAGCTCCTGGAGGCGTTCGACGGTACGGGTGAAGTTGCGGTAGGTCGCTGGGTTCGACAGGTCTCCGAGGTGTTCACTGAGAATCGCCCTGCGGTCGGCGTGCAGGCAGGCTGCCGACTTCATATCGCCACCGACCGCCAGGATGGGGACCGGTGACCGCTGGGAGACCTCTGTCGAGTAGGGCGCATCCCCTCGCCCGGAGCGAACAGGGATCGTCCGCGAGACGGAATCCGGCGCGGCGCTGCAGCGCCCCACGACGCGCACGACCGAATCATCGATCCGTCTTTCGATGGTACGATCGTGAAGAAGGAACGCGTCGGCGATGTTCGCGAGACGGCGCTGCGCCTCGTCATTGTCATGACACAGCGGTTCGTCACTGGTGTTGGCCGAGGTCACTACGAGGGAGCTGAGCCCCTCCGCGAAGAGTAAGTGATGGATCGGCGAATAGGGGAGCATGACTGCGAGGCTCGGGTTGCGCGGAGCGACGTGTCGAGATGTCTCGGCGTCGCGTTTACGCGGAAGGAGCACGATGGGGCGTTGGTCTCCGGTGAGTTCCGAGGCGCCGACATCGTCGATCTCTACGAGGGTGTGTGCGACGGGTAGTGATGGGGCCATGAGTGCCATCGGTTTGGCATCGCGGCCCTTACGCTCTCGCAGCCTGGACACGGCCGTATCGTGGTCGGCGCGGCAGGTGAGGTGAAAGCCACCGATTCCCTTGATGGCGACGATGGCCCCCGTGCGCAAGAGCCGGGCACATTCGGCGATCGGGCTGTTTTCGACGGCCGTTCCATCAGCGCCGGTCAGCCACAGGCGCGGACCGCACTTGGGGCAGGCGTTGGGCTGCGCGTGGAAGCGGCGGTCTGCAGGGTCTTCATATTCGTCTCGGCAGTTCGGGCACATACGGAAGACGGACATCGTCGTTCGTCCACGATCGTAGGGAACACCGCGGATGATCGAGTAGCGAGGTCCGCAATCCGTACAGTTGATGAAGGCGTGATGGAATCGTCGATTGGACGGATCGAACAATTCGATCAGGCAGTTGTTACAGGTGGCTACATCCGGCGTGATCTCGGCGTTGCGCCGACCGCCGTGCGTGCTCGGTACGATCCGGAACTCGCGTTCAAAGCGGCGTGGAATCTCGGTGGTCGCGCGCTGCGTAATCCTGGCGAGCGGCGGAAGCGTGTTTTCCAATCGGTCGAGGAACCGCTGAAGATCCTCTTCGCGTCCTTCCACTTCGACCAAGGCGCCGCGTGTACTGTTTCCCACGGAACCGACCAAGTCGAGCTGTCTGGCGAGACGCCAGACGAACGGTCGGAAGCCGACCCCTTGCACCCGTCCGCCCAGATCGACGCGCCATCTCGAGCGGCTTGGTCCGAGCGCAGCGCTATTCGCGGGAGATGATTCCCCCACGGATGGAGTTGGGATCGCGGTGCCGTTCAAACCGGATAACATTCCTTTATGCGTTCAGCCATCCCGGCTGGACTCGGACAAGACGTTTCCTGCAGCGTCTCGGACCCTCAAGATCATCGGCATGTGACCCGGAAGCGAGTGGGTCGCGCAACCGAAGCAGGGGTCGTAGGCGCGGAACGCCATTTCCACTTTGTTGAGGATTCCCTCCGTGACCTCCACGCCCTTGTGGATCAAGCCTTGGGCGGCCTTCTTGATCGACATGCAGATGGCTGCGTGGTTGTTGGTCGTTCCGACGATCAGATTGACTCTCTGGAGAATTCCGCGTTCGTCGGTGACGTAATGATGCGTGAGGGTCCCTCTGGGGGCCTCGACGCTTCCGATACCCTCGGTCGGCGTTTCCGTCGGAATGGTGCGATAGTCCGGGTCGAGAATCTCCTCATCGGTTGCGAGTTCGAGCGTGCGCTCGGCGGCGTAAACGAGTTCGACAATTCTGGCCCAGTGGGTGGCCAGTGTCTGATGGACGGGCGTGCCACCGGTGCGATCTTTGGTCAGCGTCTCGTAGAAGCGTTCGTATTCGGCCTGAGCCTGTGGCGTGGCCATGCCGTCGGCGACGTTGAGTCGGGACAGGGGGGTGGCACGGTAGATGCCACTGTCGTTGCCTTCCACAAACCCCTTCCATCCGCGCGCCTTGAGAAAAGGAAATTTCAGATAGGACCACGCCTCGACGTGTTCGGCTACGTGATCGAGATAGTCGGCGGCTGCGTATTTGGCGATTTCTTCACCGCCGATATCGACGACGCGAATCTTTCCGTCATAGAAATTGACGTGATTGTTCGTGTCGACGGTTCCCATAGAGTGAGTCTTGTGGGTGTAGGTGTCGGAGAGAATCAGGTCGACGTACTCAGAATTCTCCAACACGATCTTCGTCAGGACGTCTACGGTGAACTTGCTGAACTCGACGAGCTGTCCGGCGAGGTCGACGATGCGGTCACGTTCCTGGCGCGTCACGCCCTTGGATACGCCGCCGGGGATCGCACCGACCATGTGAATGCTCTTTCCGCCGAGAATGGTCACGATTTCGTGAGCGGCTGCGCGTGCTTCGATCACTTTCTTTCCGGCTTCAACGCCGACTTTCTCGATCAAGCCGAGGATGTTGCGGGATGCCGGAGGAGCCTCGGGACCGACCACGAAGTCCGGGCCGGCGAGAATGAAGAAGTGCGTTGCGTGATCGCCGGTGTAAAACGCGGAGTAGAGTAGCTCACGGAGTTTCTTGGCGGCGGGTGGTGGATCGACTTGATAGACGGCGTCACACGCCTTGGAGGCGGCCAGGTGGTGCGCTTCGCTGCAGACACCGCAGATGCGCGTGGTGATGCGCGGCATCTCTTCGACCGGGCGCCCGACGCAGAAGGCTTCGAACCCGCGGAGCTCAGGGACGATGAAAAAGCAGTCGGCGACGTTCCCATCATCATCGACAAAGATGTCGATCTTCCCGTGGCCTTCCAATCGGGTGACCGGATCGATGTGGATCGTCTTCACGGGGACACCTCCTCATTTTCACCGGATGGCGACCGGCCCCACACGTCCGGATTCTCAACTTCCGCGTGATCGACCAGTCGCCGTCCGAGCGTCGCCTTGGCCATCGAGAATCGGTAGAACGTCCCGACCGGATCGACGATTCCGTCAAGAATGGCGTCGGTTTCCTCGGGGCTCTTGGCGTCGATGACCGAGGCGAGCGCGGCGATCATCTTGGAGCCTTGATCGCGCGCGTTGGGTGGCGGACCGTAACATCCTCGGCAGGGCATGTCGGTTGAGACGCACTTGGCGCCGCACCCGTCGCGTGTGGCCGGTCCCATACAGAGGATGCCTTGATCGAGAAGGCAGCGGTCGGGATCGGGCTTGATTTCATGGGGGCGGAAGAACTTCGTGATGTTCTTTTCTTCGCGGGTGCGCGGGCACTCGGCGCAGCAGGTCTTGTCGCCCGCGCCCAGTACGGTTCCTTTCGGCGGAAGGGGTTTACCCGTGTTGAGAATGTCGATCACGGTTTCGAGCACGGCCCAGATCTGATGGGCTTGCGGCGGGCAACCGGGGACGTAGTAGTCCACGTCGATGACCTGGTCGAGTGATTGAACGGTATTCCAGAACGTCGGAAGAGATAACGCAAAGCCGTCTGTCTGGGTTTGGACGCTTGGTTCGATCGCCGATGGATTGACGGTCGAGGGGGAGTCGTGATAGGAGCGGTTGAACGTCTCTTCCTTGCTCGTGGTGTTGCTCAGCGCGGGAATGCAGCCTTCCATCGCGCAGGAGCCGAAGGCCACGACGACCTTGGACTTGCGGCGCATCAGCTCGGCCATGTAGCGGTTGTCGTCCGTGCGAATGGCGCCGTTGAACAGGCAGAGTGTGATCTCGCGGTCGGCGAGGGCTTCGACGTCTTTGGTTTTGTAGTCGAGGGCGACGGGCCAGAAGACCAGCTCGAAGTTTTGCGCTACGTCGAGGATTTTCTCGTTGATGTCGAGGACGGCGATCTCGCATCCGCCGCACGAGGCGGCCCAATAGAGCGCTAGTTTGGGCTTGGGTGTGGCACCGGTTTCCAGCCGGTGAGCCGGTCCGTCCGGCCGATGGTCCTTTGTCGCGTCAGTCATGATTCCAACCTCAGTTGGCCGAGATTTCGGACGGTTTCCGTCATTTCATCGGTCACCTTGGCCCAGACGTCGCCTTCGCTGGCGGATACCCAAACGAGTCGAAGGCGGTCGGGGTGGATGCCGAATCCCTGGAGAACTCTCCGGAGCAGTCGCACGCGGCGCATGGCTTTGTAGTTGCCTTCGCTGTAGTGACAGTCGCCGGGATGACAACCTGAGATGAGGACGCCGTCGGCACCCAGGCGAAAGGCCTTCATTACCAGGGTGGGGTCGACGCGGCCGCTGCACATTACCCGGACCGTGCGCACGAAGGGCGACCACTGGATGCGGGAGACGCCAGCCAGATCGGCGCCGGTGTAGCTGCACCAGTTGCACAGGAACGCAACGATCTTGGGCTGCCAGACCGGGGTCGTTTGGCTCTTGTCGATCGTGTCCGTAAAGGTCTGTGTGGACGTAGCCGTCGTCATGGTTTCATCTCGCTCATCACCGCCTTGTCGGTGTCACCGATCGTCATTGTCGTGGACGGCATTTCCTCGCCGGGAGATCTCTTCAGACGAGCACCGCCTCCAGTTCGGCCTCCAACTGGTCATCCGTAAACCCTGCTCCGGCGATGGCGCCGGCCGGGCAGGTGGATACGCAGGTGCCACACCCCTTGCACAGCGCCTGATTGACCTTGGATACGCTCTGCTCACGCTCGAAGGTGATCGCGTGGTAGGGGCAGACGGCGTTGCACATTCGGCACCCGGAGCAGCTCTTTTCTTCGATGGTCGCACGGATCGGGTCGATGAGCACCTCGCCCTTGGCGATGAGCCCGAGGATTCTCGAGGCGGCGGCTTGCGCCTGCGCGACACTGTCGGGGATGTCCTTGGGTCCTTGACACGTGCCGGCGATGTAGACGCCGTCGTTCATCGTGCTGATCGGATCGAGCTTGGGGTGTCGTTCGAGGAAGAAACCGTCCGGGCTACGCGAGAGTGAGAACCGCTGCGCGAGTGAAACGGAGTCCGCTCGCGGTTCCAGTGCGTTGCAGAGCACGACCATGTCGACCGGAATCTCGCGGAACCGCCCGACCAGCGTGTCTTCGCAGCGCATCAGCAGGTATCCGTTGCGTCCTCGATGATCGACGCGCTGCGACGGCACCACTTCGGCCACCTTGCCGCGGATGATGGTGCTGCCCTCGCGGAGCACGCGGGAGTAGAACTCTTCGCAGCCCTTTCCGAAGGCGCGCATGTCGATGTAGAACTGGTAGACTTGCGCGTCGGTGCGTTCGGTGACGAGATGCGCGAACTTGAGTGCGTACATGCAACAGACGCGAGAGCAGTATCGGTGGTGGTTTTCGTCGCGCGAGCCGACGCAGTGAACAATACCGATCGCACGAGGCTTCTCGCCGTTCTTGCAGAGCACTTCGCCGCCGGTGGGTCCGGTGGAGTTGAGCATTCGTTCGAACTCGAGAGAAGAGACCACGTTGTCGAGGCGACCGTAGCCGTATTGCTGCATCGCTCGTGAATCGAGGAGTTGGTGACCCGTCGCGATGAGGACCTGGCCGACTTTCACTTCGTCGACCTTGTCGGTCATGTCGTGCTTCACGGCCTTGGGCTCGCAGACGCGCTGACACTCCAGGCACTCGACGCAGACGCCGCAGCTCAGACACCGTGACGCCTCTCGCTGTGCTTGCTCTTCGGTGAAGCCGAGGTTGACTTCATCGTCGGTGTGAATTCGCCGGCGCGGATCGAGTTGCGGCATGATCGTGCGCGGGACGCGGGGCGTCTTGGAATAGGGGAGTGCATTCTCGTGGGGACGCTCTTCGAATCCCTCGCGAGGATTGGGCGGAGGCAGGTGCGTGGTGAAGTCCGTCAGGGGTGAACCGCAAAGGTACTTGTCGATCGCCTCGGCGGCGCGGCGACCCTGGCCCATGGCGGCCACGACGGTGGCGGGGCCGGAAACGACATCGCCTCCCGCGAAGACGCCTTCAACACCAGTCTGGAGCGAGTCCGGATTGACCTCGAGTGTTTCCCATCGAGTGAGGATTAGCGTTCCGCGGCCATTGCCCTGGGATCGCTGTGTCCAGTCACTGTCGGGCTGTTGGCTGATCGCCTTGATGACCTGGTCGAAGGGTAGCTCGCGCTCGGAATGTGACTTGGGAATCGGCCGATGTCGCCCACTGGCGTCGGGCTCGCCGAGTTCCATGTCGACGCAGCGGATGGCTGTAACGACGCTGCCGTCACCGATGATCGCCGTCGGCGCGGTCAGCCAGCGCACGTCGATGCCTTCCGCCCGTGCGTCGTCGAGTTCTTCCTTCTCCGCGGGCATTTCCGCTAGGGTGCGCCGGTAGAGAATGGTGACTTCCGCACCTTCGCGCCTGGCGGTGCGCGCGGCATCGATGGCGGTGTTTCCGCCGCCGATCACAGCGACGCGGCGTCCCGTTCGCTGCTGAAGACCTAGATTAATGTTGCGCAGATAGTCGATGCCCGACTCGACACCCTCGAGGTCTTCGCCGGGTATGTCGAGATCGAACCCTTTGTGGGCGCCGGTGCCGACGAAGACCGCCCCGAAGCCTTGAGCGAACAGGTCGTGGAGGCTGAAGTCGCGACCGAGCGCTTTGCCCCTGATGAACTCGACGCCCATCTGCTCGATGTAGTGGATGTCGCGCATGACGATGTCACGTGGGCAGCGATAGGCCGGCAGCCCCAGCCAGAGCATACCGCCGAGGACATCGGTCGCTTCATAAACGCTGACTGGATAGCCCTTCAAGGACAGGTCGTGGGCGGCGGTTAATCCAGCGGGACCAGCCCCGATGATTGCGACGCGCTGCGTCCGGCGTTCCTTGATCTCCGGCGGGTCGGGCCGGGGCAGGTTCTTGGCCTCCCAATCCATGAGAAACCGCTTGAGGTTCTGGATGGCCAGCGGCTCGTCCACGTTGCCACGACTACAGTCCTGTTCGCAAGGATGATAGCAGACGCGTCCACAGATGAATGGCAGCGGGTTTTGTCGTCGGACGAGCGCACAGGCTTCTCGAAACCGCCCCTCTCGGATCAGTGCGATGTACCCGGCGGCATCCTGATGAACGGGGCACGCCTGTTTGCACGGCGGTCTACCCTGTTTCTCGATTCGGAACGTGTTGGGAACCGCCTGGGCGAAGGCCTTGTGGATGGCGGTCTTGGGGCCAAGCTTCTCTTCGAACGTATCGGGCACCTGCACCGGGCAAACCTTGACGCACTCGCCGCAACTCGTGCAATCCGGTGTTACGTATCGGGCACGTTCTCGAAGGCGAACCGTGAAGTTTCCGACGAAGCCCTGCACGTCCTCCACCTCGGTCAACGTCTTGAGGTGAACGTTTGGACGGTGACCGATGGAGACCATCTTCGGCGTGAGGATACACGCGGCACAGTCGAGCGTCGGGAATGTCTTGTCGAACCGGGCCATGTGCCCGCCGATCGACGCCTCGCGTTCCACGAGATAGACCGGATGACCTGCCTCGGCGACGTCCAACGCCGCTTGGATGCCCGCGATCCCAGCGCCGACCACCATGGTGGCCGGGTTGACTTCGGCTCGCATCGGCTCCAGTTCGCTGTGAAGCCGCACTCTGGCGATGGCCCCGTTAATGATCGCCTTCGCCTTCTCGGTGGCCAGCTCTCGATTGTTGTGGACCCAGGCGCACTGCTCCCGAATGTTGGCGATCTGCATCAGGAAAGGATTGAGATCAGCTCCTTGGCACGCCCGGCGGAAGGTCAACTCGTGCATGAGCGGTGTGCAGCACGCAACGACGACGCGGTTGATGCCGCGCTCCTGGATGTCCTGCTTGATGAGTTCCTGTCCGGGGTCGGAGCACATGAACTTGAAGTCTCGTGCGACCCGAACGTCAGTGCGTTGCTCGGCAAACTGCCGACACTCATCCATATCCACCGTGTGCGAGATGTTGACCCCGCAGTGGCAGATGTAAACTCCCAGATGGACGTCAGGATCCATGACACACCATCTCCGATACGGGTGGGAACCTGGCATTCAACGGTATGAGATTGTGTTGCAGTCCGGCGTCGGCGTCACTTACCCCCAAGGCCATTCCGATGAGTTGGGTGAAATAGAGTATGGGAATAGGGCGTGACGACCCGTTGGTACGCCCGCGGCGCCCCTGTTGAAGCAGTTCGAGATTGGCCTGACACATGGGGCAGGTGGTGATGATGCAGTCCGCCTGCTCACTTCGGGCGCGGTCGTACAGTTCGTTGCAGAGGTTCTGGGCGACCTCCTCGAATGTCGCCACGAGCATCCCCCCGCAACAGCGGACCTTTGGAGGATAATCGACCGGAGTGCCGCCGAGCGCGGAGATCAGATCGTCGAGCGCCATGGGGACCTCGGGGTCTTCCTCCACGGCCCGTTCCGGTCGTACGATCTGGCAACCGTAATAGCACGCCACGCGCAGCCCGTCGAGGCTTCGCACCTGCCGCTCGACGATCCCGCTGATCCCGATGTCGTTCAGGAGAACATCCAGCGGGTGCCTTACAGGAAGGTCGAATCGGCAGGTCATACCCGCTTCGTTCAGCGAGGCCTCCACGTTCCGGCGAAACTCGGGAAGTTGTCTCACGTACGACCGAGTCTTGTTCAGCACGGTAAAGCACGCGCTGCACGGCGCGACGATGTCATGCCCCGACGGTTCAGCCAGCGCCAGGTTCCGCGCAGACACGACACAGGCCACGGTTTCCTTGACCGACATGTACGCCGTTGCGCCACAGCAGTTCCAGTCGTCGATCTCGGTCAGTTCGACGTCCAAGGCGCGAAACATGGCGCGTACCGACTTGTCGTAGGCCACGCCCGTCGAGTGGAGGCTGCATCCGGGATAATAGGAGTACTGCATCTTCTCTCTCTTCAACACGAGCGATGGGTCGGCCATTCATCCGGCTCGCTCAACCGATCGCGCCATATCCGACTTCGCTGGTGGGCTCCTGATCCACTTCCGTGGGTTGCGGTCGGTCAAACGTCTCGGCCTTGGCGATCATTCGCCGGAGCCCAGCAATCCCTTTGATCCGCGCGGGGCGAAGCGCGAGCCGGCCTTTGCGCCACAGCGCGAGTGCAAGACCGGTCCGCATCAACATCCGAACGACGCTTGTCTTCCAGAAATAGGTTCGCAGCAGTCCGACCTCGTAGTTGCGGCCGTACTTCCTGACCTGTTTCGCGAACGTTTCTGAGAGCACGTAGACCGGGAACTTTCGCGGGAAGACGCGCCGATCGACCGCGACCCGTTTGAGAGCGTAGAGGATGTCCGTGACCTTGATGTTCGACGGGCAGCGGGTCGTACACTGGTAACAGGAGGCGCAGACCCAGATCGTTCGACTGCGAAGAATGCGTTCGATGTCCCCGGCGCGAAAGAGCGCCATGACCTCCCGGGGCGTCAGGTCCATGGCGTAGCTCACCGGACAGGAGCCGGTACACGTTCCACACTGAATGCACCGGCGCAAGCGAGCGCCGCCGGGAACACGTTCGACCTCCGTCAGGAACGCCTCCCGAAGCTCGCACTCTTCCTTCTCGAAGAGATCCGGCGCGGTCCGTACGCGGTCGAGGTCAGCGACCACCGGCATGCGTCACCTCCAACTCTTCGTGGCGCTTCAAGAAACTTTCGCTATCCACACGCGATGCCACTACCTGCACCACTTCATCCAATCCACGGGATACCGGTGGTGTCAGCCCGCGACGGAATTGGTCGAACACCGCACCCTCGACGGCGAAGATCTCGACGTCAGTCGGCACCGACCATCCGAGCGTCCGGCCCAGCGCCATGGCCGTGGGGTAATTGACGTCATGAAACGACGTGAGACGAACGGATCCTGCGAAATCCGCCTCAGAAAGTCGTATGACACGGCCCGGGGCATGGTCTCCGCTTCGCAGACTGTCGATAAGAATCGCTCGCCGATAGCCACGAAGCGCATGGAGCAGGCTCAGCCCGCCCCACGGCAACTCAACGACGTCGATGTGATTCAATCGTCTCAATTGTTGGGAGAGTCGGCGCGCCGCGAGAATGCCGACCGCGTCATCTCCGGCAATCTCGTTCCCAAGACCGACGATGACCGTTCGGTCTGCGCGACGGTCCCACTGCGGCAATTCACCCTGAACCGTCTCCGCAAGGTCATTATGACGCTCGGACTCGTCTGAGTCGCCATGGACCGGGGCACACGGATCGCACGGCCCAGAGGCCTCGGCGCATTCGTCGACGAAGTCCGAGAATAGTCGTGGTGCAATCGATCCCATGAGTTTCGAACAGCCGCTTCCCCTCACGTTAGACCGATAGTACTGAAACGATACCGAGACGAACTCACGTGTCGCTTCGTTGAAGTCGGGTACATCATCCCTGCTGATGACCTATCGGCAGGACACATGCCAGCGCGTAGCGATCCCGAAAAACGGAAGTGGCTTCACGAAGAACGCGGACTTTCTCAGACGTAGGAGCGGGCGAGACGGAGGATGAAGCGAGTGACTGATTCGGAGGTTTATCTCGAAGTGACGATCGGCGGCGCCGCCATCGTTCGTCTGAAAGGCCCCGATGGAACGGGCGAAGAAATCCGTTCTCCTGAAGGCGGTGGCGCAATCCACGCAGACCTACGCCGCAATGGAGTCGGTGTGGCCCGGCGCCTTTCAGGGCGGGAGCGATGGGACGGAAGCATCTCGATGGACGCAGGCCGAAGAGCCGCTCGTACGACGAGACGTCGTGCTTGGCGGCTCCGCCGATCGTTGCCTCGCTCGCGGTCTCGACCGTGCGGTTCCCCGCTTGAGCAATCCCGCCGGGCGCCGTACAGTGCGAATCGTGGAGCGCGGGTTGTGACTGGGGGATCCCAAATCCGCTTGGATGACATCGGGCGAGGATAAGGCTATGCAAGCGTCGAAGCGAAAGCGCAGGTCTGTCAGCGAAACGGGAAACTCCGCGCTAGTATGGGTGGGCGTCGCCTGCCTCTTCGGCGCGACATCGGCGGCGGCCGACGAATTCAACCCACCCCGTCCCAACGCCGTCGCACCTGTGAATTACATCGAATGGCTGAACGAAACCGTGAGCAAAGGCGTCACGGTGAATGCCTACGATGCCTACCTGGAGGCCTTCGAGAAGATCGAAGCGTTTCCGGCCGAGTGGACCAACAACAATCCGGCGATTCCGGCCTGGCTCAGTGCCAACCAGGAAGGATTGGTCCTGTTTCGTGACGCGACGAAAATGCCGGAGTTCGCATTCCGCTGGGAACCCCCCGGCGGCGCGGGTGACGAACGGGTCGATTACCTCATTGGCAGCGTTCAGGTGCATTGGCTGGCCGCATGGCGAGACGCAGCCAACGGGCTGATCGCCATTGGTTGGCGGGCATCGAAGGTGGGGCGGATCGATGTGCTGACGGAGAATGTTCTGGCCGTCCTCCGCGCGAGCCGACATTTGTACAGGAGCCTGCTGCTTTTTGGTCGACTTCGCGCCTCCGCCGATGCCACGATTGCCTACGACACGCTCGCCATGGCTCTTCAGAGCGGAGACGGCGGGGCCTTGGCGGAGCAGCTCGCGCCGCGCCTCACCAAAGACGATCCGCCGATTCCCGGATTTCGACGCCAGATCATGATGGAGAGGCTCAGTACCTGGGATTTTGCACAGCGTTTGTACGTTCCCGGAGAGGTCCCCGGCGAGCTGGAAATCCACCACCCGATCCTTCAGTGGTTTGTGGATAAGGGAGCCAGACCTTACTCGCCGCTGATGCAGCTGGCGCAGAAAAAGATAGGCTTTGACAAGACGATCAGCGAGTTCAACGCCTATTTCGACGGCATGACCGATTGGTTTGATGTGCCCTACCACAAGGTCCAGCCGGTCGATCGTGAGCAGACCGCGCGAGACGCCTTCGACCACGTCCGAGTAAACACGCGTAATCCCTTGGCGATGATGGTGATGGTTCCGCTGGTGCACCCAAGGAAGATCGACGAGCAACTCCGGGCGACGCGACGCGCCACGCACCTGCTCGTGCACCTTTTTGACCACAAGCGACAGCACGGCTCGTTCCCCAAGACGCTGGACAAACTGAAGATCGACAACCTGGCGCAGCTTCGGGTGGACCCCTTCAGCGGACGGGATTTGGTTTATCGGTTGACCGAACGCGGCTTCACACTGTACAGTCTATCCCACGATCTCAAGGATGATGGCGGGAAGAGGGCGAGCTGGGAAGAAGAGGGGGACAAAGTGTTCTGGCCCCTTCCCCAATGAGGAAATCTGGGTCGTTTCGGGGGGGGCGGAGATTGGCTGACGAGCTGATTGGCACCCGGACGATAGATGAGATAGGTAGGAACCGGTTTGTATTCGCACGGTGGTTGTCGGAGGTACGACCATGCAGACCGACGGACATGGAGGCTTGCGAGGAAAGGCCAGGCGGGCGCGCCATCGCAATCGCGCTGCCCGAATGCACGCCGAGCACCTCATCCAGGAGTACCTGGAACCGGACGCGCCGGGTGCACACGATACACGAAGTATCCCTATCCGAGGAAGAAAAGAGTTTATGCCGTCAATGATCCCAGATTCGGGGAAACAACCATCCGTCGCCAAATCGGATCGCGTGGTTCAGCTTGATCTTCCGCTCGAATCGAAACCCAAGTCGTCCGATGGGGCGCAATCGCAGGAGGGCATTCGCCTCGTCACGCCCGCCGCCTCGTCCACGGCGGAGGTCGTGATCAAGCCCGCCATGGCGAAGTCGAAAGGGGCGGACGACACCACTTCGGCTGAAGAGTCCGGCGACAGGGCCATTCGCTTTTCGCGTACGCCGGTTCCCACCCGTGATATGTTCAGCCTGCACGGCCTTGGAGAACGCCGCAGGCGGCGTTTTACACTGAGCGGCTTTCTGATCGGTTGCGCGATGGGCAGTGCGGCAGCCGTGGCACTACTCTTCGTCCTTCGAACGACGGTGGGATAAACTCCCGATCAACCCGCTGCCGGCATCCGTTCGAGGATCGTATCGGCAAGTCCGTACTCGATCGTATCGGACGAACTCAACCACTTGTTGCGGTCGCAGTCCTTCTCCACCTGGTCGAGGGGCTTCCCCGATCGGGCGGAGACGATCTCGTAGAGCGCTCGCCGGAGTCGCACGATCTCTTCCGCCTCGATCGATAGATCCGTCGCCGAACCTTCCATGACCCCGCCCAGCAACGGCTGATGGAGCAGGGTCCGCGAGTTCGGCAGCAGGAATCGCTTTCCCTTGGTCCCGCCACAGAGAATGACCGCGCCCATGCTGGCGGCGAGTCCGACGTTGTAGGTGGCCACGTCGCAACGCAAGTACTGCATGGTGTCGTAAATCGCCAGCCCCGCGGAGACGCTGCCGCCCGGGCTGTTGACGTAGAGATGCACGTCGGCCGCGGGGTCCTCATTGGACAGGAACAGAAGCTGCGCCACGATCAGATTGGCGACTTCGTCATCAATCCCGCCGGTCAAGAAGATGATCCGATCCTTCAGCAAACGCGAGAAGATGTCCATCTCGCGGTCACCGCGACCGGTCGATTCGATCACGAAGGGTACACGTTGGTTGATGGTCGTCATGATCACTTTTTCTTCTTGGTCGTCTTGGTCTTATCCTCGTCAACGATCTCGTCGACGATCCCGTACTCGAGCGCTTCCTCGGCTGTCATGAAGCGGTCCCGCTCCGTGTCTTCCTGGACTTTCTCCACCTTGCGACCGGTGCAGTTCGAGATAATACCGTTGAGCCGAGCCTTGTCGCGAAGGACTTCCTCCGCCTGAATGCGGATGTCTTCCGCCTGCCCGGTAATTCCCCCGTAAGGCTGGTGCAGCATGACCTTCGCGTTCGGAAGGATGTACCGCTTGCCTTTCGTGCCCGCCATGAGAATCACCGCCGCGCCGCTGGCCGCCTGCCCGATGCAATAGGTGGCCACTTCAGACCCCATAAACTGCATCGTGTCGTAGATCGCCAACGTCTGATCCACAAGCCCGCCGGGCGAGTTGATGTAGAGATTGACGTCCTGATCCCGCCGGATGGACTGAAGATACAGCAACTGCTGAATGACGGTGCTCGCCGTTCGTTCCGCGATCGGTCCCGCAAGAAAGATGATCCGGTTTTCCAGCAGCATATCCGTGAGCGACATCTCACGGGTGCGCTGATAGGGGGGATACTGAGCGATCGGGTTCATGGGCTTGCCAAACTCATGCATGGTTTATTCTTCCTCGATTCACGCTGCCGACGTACGCCAACCGCTCTGACCGTCCAAATAAGGTCGCGGAAATATTCCTCGAATCCGCGTCCTAACGATCTTGTCGGCAAATCCACGACACAAGGTCGGCTGATCTAGGTCGAGCGTTTGGTTGTTTTCTTTTTGGTCGTCTTTTTGGGGCTCGAAGCCTTCTTGGCCTTGGCTTTGGTCGCCTTTGCCGTCTTCTTCTTTATCGGCCCCTTCGTTTCGGTGATCTCGGCCTCGTTCAGTAGGTCGTCGAGAACCTGCTGATCGCGGAGCTTGTTGTACAGTACGAACAGACCGTCGCCCTTGCTCAACTCGTCCCGAATTCGATCGAATCGCTTGTTGGCTTGCCGCGCCATCTGGGCGATGGCCCCGTTGATCTGCTCCTCGCCGACCTCGACGTTACGATCCTCGGCGATTCTTTCCAGAATGAAGAAGAGCTTCAGGTCGCTGACCGCCTGCGCTTGTGCTGACGCACGCAGGTCGTCCATCTGCTTTTGGACCTCGGCTTCGGGCATGCCCGCCTGATACATCTCGATCATGCGGCGTGCGACGGATCGGTCCGTCTGTCGTTGCGACAAACCTTCCGGGATGTCGAGCTTCGTGCTGTCGAGCAAGTACTGCCCGACCTGCGAACGCATCGCATCCTTCAGCGTCGCGTCGAGGCGCGACTCCAGCGACAGGCGAATCGTCTCACGCAACGTCTCCTCGCTCTCGAAGCCCGCCGCCGTCAGGAACTCCTCGTCAAGATCCGGAAGCGCCAGCCGTTTGACCTCGCGAATCGTCACCTGGAACTGCGCCGTCTTACCCCGAAGGCTGATATTCTCGTGGTCGTCCGGAACCGTCGCCTCGTGCGTGACACAATCGCCGATTTTCTTGCCGGACAGCGTATCACCGAAGCCCTCGAGCGGTACGCCTTTCAGGCGCAGGTCGCGCGCCGCGAGGTCGGCGTTTTCCTCGGATTCGATCGTCTCTCCATCGACGAGCATCCTGTAATCCGCGTACATCATATCGTCGGCTTCGATCGCGCCGTCTTCGACCGGGATGAACGTCCCGCGCCACGTCAGCAGGCGCTGAATCTCCTGCTCGATATCCTCGTCTTCGATGGCCACTTTCGGCCGCTTGACCGGAATGGCCGCCAGTTCGGGGAGCTCGAATTCAGGCTTGAGTTCCAACTCACACGCGAACGTCAGCGGACCCTCCTTGGGCATCGAGAAATGCTCGAGGGCATCTTCGACCGAGAGCAGCTTCTCCGTCTCGACCCGTTGCGGTGTCCCGGCATCGTCCACGCGCTCCTCACAGACCGTGACCCAGTACAGTGGATCACCGAGCGGCTTGAGGTCTTCCTTCTCCACCGCAGCAAGGTAGCCGCCGCCCAGAAGCTGGCGCTTCACCTGGTCGCCAACCTCCGACGCAAAACGCTTCTCCACCAGCCGAAGCGGCGCATGCCCTTTTCGAAATCCGGGAACATCAGCGTCACGCTTCAACTCGGCAAACTGGTCGTGGCGACGCTTGTCGAGCAAATCGCTCGGGATGGTGACGGTGAGCTTCAACCGCAGAGAGCCGATATCCTCCTTGTCGACGGAGATGGCCTCCTTCAGCTCCGCCATCGACTGTTCCTCGTCGGACAGCTCCTCCTCGGACTCAGCCAGGGGCTCCTGGTCGTTAACCGCTACGTCCTCTTCGCTCATCGAGCCACTCCTTCCATCCTGAGTCAGTCGAGTCCCTCGATCGACAGGCCTGACGCCCTTGTTGCAGCCCGCCAAGCCCGACGTATCGAATCCGGACGACGACCATAACGCCACTTACCGGACTTCCGTCCCGGCAATTGCAAAACTACACGACCTATCGACCCGTGGCAACCGGCCGCACGAGCCGATCGTCCGATAGTCCCGACCGCCAACCGAGCTGGAAACGTCCATTTGACGACGCTCACGGGGTGATGCGTATCGGTTTTGACACCCCGCCGCAAGCCGTATTTCGCACGGTGTAAACGCCTGCGCGCGATAATCCTCGCATCGACCCTATTGTCTCGACCCTGTGCCTCGGCTATGATTACACTCTGGTTGAGAAACGGGGGCAGCCAGTGCATCTCATAGTGGAGGCGAGCCATGAACAAGCTCCTTGTCGCTACGATTATCGTCGGATCGGTCACGCTTCAAACCTTGGTGGGCAATCCCAGCGCAGCGGCTGCGGCCGTTGGCGTCAGGCTTGAGGCATCAACCCAAGTAGATCCGCCAGAGCTTCAACGCCCTTCCACGCCTAAGTCGCCAAGGGAGTTCCGCGCGCAGGACGAAATAGCGCCACCGGGTACGGTGGCAGGCATTCTCCGCAACGATTTCTGCCAGAGCGCTGAACAAGTCTCCGACGGCACGCCGGCCGTTGTCGCAGACAACACGTTGGCGAGTCGACTCGACGAATTTGAGGCAAGCTGTCAACCGCAATCCGACTTCGACGTTTGGTATCTCTACGTCGCCACCTGCGATGGGTTGGCCACCGTCGACACCGAAGGTAGCGTGCAGCCCGACACCGTTCTCTCAGCCTACAACGACTGCGGCGGACAGGAACTCGCCTGTGACGACGACGGCGGAACCGGAAGGTTGTCCTCCATGTCCTTCAATGTCGTCGCCGGAAACCCCTATTGGATTCGCGTCGCGACCTTCGGCACCGTGCCCGGGGAATTCTTCCTCAACCTCAGCTGCAATATCCCCCCAAGAAACGACTCGTGCCAGACCGCCGCCCTGGTGACCGACGGAACGCCGGCTACAGGCGGTGACAACACCTACGCGCACCCACTCGACGATGCCGAGGCCACCTGTCAAACAAACTCCAACCACGATGTTTGGTACGATTATAAGGCAACGTGTACCGGAAACGTCTTCGTCGATACCGAGGGCAGCGCCCAATCCGATACGGTCCTCTCCGTCTATAACGACTGCGGCGGACAGGAACTCGCCTGCGACGATGACAGCGGAACCGGCAACCTCTCCTCGCTTGCCTTTGCGGCCACTGCGGGAACTCACTACTGGATCAGGGTCGCTTCGTACGGCCAGGTCTTCGGCAAATACGACCTCAACATCAGGTGCTTCGACCCCGATCCCAGGGACGAGTGCCGCAGCGCACCGCCGATCGCCTGCGGCGGAACCGATACCGTCGTCGTTCTCGGTAGCGGACTCACTGGAAACTCAAACTCCGGACCACCCGATGACCCCGCCAGTTCCTGCGAACTGGCCGCACCCTTCGAGCACGACGCATCCTGGTGGTACAGGTTCGACCTCACCGCTCCAGCCGACGTCACCATCAAAATGTGCGCCTCCGCCGACTCGCAAGACGCCGTCATGACCGTCTTCTCAGGCGACTGCACCAATCTCGTCGAGATCGGCTGCGACGACGACGCCTGCACCACTCCGCTGCTCGGACCGCCCAGCACCTTCCTGCCCGGCCTGGCGCCCGGCACCTACCTGATCAACATCCAGGCCTACAAGGCCAACTATGATCCGGCGCTCCCGTTCATCATCGACATCGGGTGCCGACCCGTGACCCAGGCCTGCTGCCTCGATGACGGCACCTGCCGCGATCTACCTCCCGGCATCTGCGTCGATCAGCCCGGAACGCCACAAGGCACTGGGACGAACTGCGATAGCGTACTCTGCGGTCCGCCACCCCAGGCCTGCTGCTTTGCCAGCGCCGGTTGCCAGATGATGCAGCCCGATCAGTGCCGCACCAGCGGCGGTGTGCCACAGGGCTCGAACTCCACCTGCACAGGCGATGTTCTCCCCTGTCAGCCCAGCCAGCCGTGCGAAGACTGCGGCCCCGGCCCGCACTGGATCGACCAGTGTCCGGGCGGCAACGACCTGATGACCTCCGGTGCGGTGCTCGGCATCGACCACACGCTGGACGGCACGCTCGACTGCCTGCCGGACCTCAATCTGGTGATGCACGGTCCGGTGACGGTCCGTCGCACCGGCGCGCTGGACGACTCGGCCAACTTCCCAGGCACCAGCCCGGTCGACAATCACCTGGACGTGATCGACACGGAGATGGTGGCCATGCACCTGACAGGCGGTGGCATCAGCCTGATCGCGGGCGCGGGTTACGGCCAAGGCGGTGTCTTGCAGGCCACGCTCGGCACGATCGTCGAGCAGGGCGGCGACGCGACGATGGCCGACAGCTTCTTCGACATCTTCGTCGAGGTCGACCTGGGCGGGGGCTCGTTCGCCTACAATCAGAATCCACTCCGGGTGGATTCGAAGCTCGACTGCGTCCCGCCGGACACGACGTACTTCCACCTGATCACCTGCCTGCCGCTTCATGACGCGTCAGGTGCCCACGTCGCCAACATCGTCTCGGCGAATCATTCGACATTCCTCGGCTGCG
The DNA here is from genome assembly GCA_029260135.1 of Phycisphaerae bacterium. Taxonomy (GTDB): domain Bacteria; phylum Planctomycetota; class Phycisphaerae; order UBA1845; family UBA1845; genus OFTM174. The sequence goes on from JAJDDV010000161.1 coordinate 21,808, forward strand.
GCGACCCGGCCGCGGGCGACTGCTACGAGCCCAACGGAACGCCCTACTGCGATGACGAGACTTGCTGCGACAAGGTCTGCCTCCTGGAACCACGCTGTTGCATCGAAGGATGGGACGACTTCTGTGCCAGCCTCGCCGTTCGAAACTGCGAGCAGCCCGAGGCCTGTTGCCTTCCGGGCGGCACCAGCGTCGACGTTCTTCCCAGCATCTGTCGCCGTCGCGACGGTGCGCCGGGCGGTGTGGGCTCGATGTGCCAGGCCACGTTCGACATCTGTGCAGAGGATGGACCGTGCGAGCATTGCGGCGGCGCGCCGCACTGGGTCGACCAGTGTCCCGCCGGTGACGACCGCATGCCGACGCGTGCTCTGGCCGGTCTCGACATGGACGGCGACTGTGTCGCCGACTCGAACCTGACCCTGACCGGACCGGTGACGGTCCGTCGCTATGCGGGTCTTCCGCACAAGATCGACACGGAGATCGTGGCGATGCGTCTGACGGGCGGCGGTGTGGTGATGCGCGCCGGTGCCGGCGGCGGTCTGAACGGCAATCTTCCCGCGTCACTGGGTGGCATCGTCGAGCAGCCCAGCGATCCGCTGATGGCCGACAGCTTCTTCGACGTCTTCGTCGAGATCTCGGCCCCGACGTTGGCCGGTCCGCTCTA
>JAJDDV010000162.1 GCA_029260135.1 Phycisphaerae bacterium
CTGCCGACGAGTTGCGGTATCGGAGCATGTGCGGCCACAGGCAGTACATCTTGCCCGGCCGGTGCCATCGTAGACAGTTGCTCGCCGGGGACACCGGCGGCGGATGACGTCACGTGTGACGGGGTCGACGACGACTGTAACGGTCTGAGCGATGACGGTTACGTCTCGCTTCCAACAACTTGCGGCGTCGGAGCCTGTGCTTCGACAGGGAGTACATCCTGTCCTGCGGGAGCTGTCGTGGACAGTTGTACAGCAGGCACGCCGGCTGCGGATGATTCTACTTGCGATGGAAGTGATGATGACTGCGACACGCTGATCGACGAAGACTACGTACAGGTTCCCACGGCTTGCGGTACAGGTGCGTGTGCTTCGACTGGTGTCACATCGTGCGTCGGGGGCGCGGTCCAAGACAGCTGCACGCCGGGAACACCGACGACAGAGGTCTGTGACGGGGTGGACAATAACTGTGATGGCGCGGCCGACGAGGAGCCGGCGGCGTCAGCGTCTTGTGAAGACGGGCTGTTCTGCACAGGAACGGAGGCCTGCATTGCCGGAACATGTCAGGTTGCCGCAGAGGTCTGCGTGGACGACTGCGAGACCTGCCATGAAGACACGGCAACTTGCTCCTGGTGTATCTTCGATCACAACTTCAACGGTGCCACGGACGGCCTCGACCTTGCATTCTTCTCCGGGTGTTTCGGCCTGTGCTACGCACCTGGGGATCCGTGTCTCGCCGCCAACTATGACGGTGACGCGGCTGGTTGCGTTGGCGGTGGTGATTTCGGTGCCTTCAGCGGCTGTTTCAGTCTGGCGTGTGCTTCCTGCACGAACTGCGCAGGTCCAGGCCCAGCCGCAGCCGATGTGGGGGCTGTAGCTTCTGTTTCGGTGGAAGCTTCCATTCAGCTTGTACCTGTAGCGATCCCGAGTATTCGCGACGACGCGGAAGTGCTTCCCGGCGCCGTCCGTCAGGTTCGTGTCGGGCAGACCTTCTATGTCGAGGTCTGGGCGTCGCGTCAGGTCCAGGGGGTCGAGGCGAGCGACGGCCTGGCGTCGGTTTATTCAGACGTCGCGTACGATGGGTCGCGCCTTGTCGCGGACCAGGTCGTGCCCAGCGCCGCCTTCGAGAACTTCAAGGCTGGAACCATCCGGCAGGATCGTGGGCAGCTGTCGTCGATTGGAGGCTGTGCCGCGGTCGGAGATGGGATGATGGGCGTGGATTCGCCGTGGGTGCGCGTTGCCACAGTGACCATGCGGGCGGTGGCGGCGGGACCTGTTTCGGTGGTCCTCAGTCCGTCGAAGCAACCGTACGGCGTTTCGTTGTTCAATCGCTTCGGCGATCTTCCCGTCACACAGATCGAGCTTGGGAGTGCGACCCTGGACGTACAGGCAATGCCGCGAGTTCCCCAGCGCAAGCAAGATCAGAAGCGTGCGCGTCGATAAGGCGGCGACAAGTGCGGAGAAGTCCGACGAACGGTTCGAATTCGCATTCTTGTAAGAGAATCGATGTGGGAGGGGCTTGACGTGAGACTCGACATGATCCGTAATCCTAAGACAAGAGTTCTGTTTGCCGCGGCCGTTTCACAAGCGATGGTTGGCGGCGCTCTGACCGAATCCTCGAGGGGCAGCACGGCTACTGTCGAGCTCGTGACATTATCCGCGCCGAGCGCGACCGACATCTCGGCATCACTTCCAATATCCGAACCGACGTTTCGTTCTGGTGATACGTTCTTCATGGAGGCGTGGGCGCAAACCGACGCACCGAACGGCTTCGCGCAGGTGAGCATGGACATTGCGTTTGATGCTGCGCGACTGACGGGAATCGAAATCACGCATTCCGCGGCGTTCGGGCTGTTTCCTGAGGGGGCGATCGATCATCTTGCGGGTCGCATCGACAATCTTAGCGGTTCGCATCCGCCGGCAACGCCGCCGTGCAGTGACCAGGTCGGATTTGCACCGGAGTGGGTCCGCGTTGCGAGCATCGAGGTACATGCGGACGCGACAGGAAGCGTTATGATCCAGAGCGTGGACTCCGGTGATCCGGTCTTTACGGTTTCGATCTGCGATTCGTTTGTGCCGCCGACGGTGCAGTACGGCGGAACGACCGTCATGATTGAAGAGGCTGTGGCTTCCATAGAGCTGGTCGTGACGGCATCTCCCACGCCCTTTGACGAGGCGCTTGCGCTGCCTGCTTCCGTCACCGATTTTGATGCGGGTACGTTGTTTCATGCTGAAGTATGGGCGCAGACGCGCGAAGCGAAAGGCCTCGCCCAGGTCAGCACGACGCTCCTTTTTGACTCCTCGCTTATGAGCGCCGTGAGCATCGATCACTCCGCCTTATTCAACTTGTTTGCGAACGGCGATATCGACAATGCGATTGGGCGGGTCAACTCTCTCAGCGGGTCTCATTCGCCGGCCATACCACCCTGTAGCGATAGCGTCGGCGCAGCGCCAAACTGGGTCCGCGTTGCGAGCGTTGAAATGTCGGCTGATTCGTCAGGAACCGCAGTCATCCAGGCCACTTCAACCGGAGACCCGTTCTTCGTCGTTTCCCACTGTGATTCCTTCTCGCTTCCACCCGCGGTGTACGGTGCCGCATCCGTGACACTTATTGTACACCCTCCGAGCGCTGAGACGAATGGCTCGGGAAAGAACCGCTACATTTCGTTCGAACCGGGGAACGCCAACGTAATGACGGCGCTTCGCGCGACGCTTACAGATTTGCCCACGCCTTTTGACCAGTACGATGGAACGGCCATGTGGATTGGGCAGCCGCAGAGCCGGAGCGAGCATGGCGGATCACAAGGATCAACGGCGGGGCACCCAGATTTCATGTGGGCGCCCCTTCAATGTACGCCGGTATTTCTGGATTGGAGTGGTGTTGGCGTTGTACACGCATCGGGAAGTGCGATTGTCCCCGGAAGCGTCATTGACATCCAGTCCATTGTGCTCGGAAAAGACACGGCGGTGGGCAGCAACTATTCGGCTCCGCTGACCGTGTCGACGGCGCAAGTCTGGGGAGACATCGTATCCGATTGCACAACGCAGCCCTGTGGTCCACCCGACGGTCAGGTAACGATCCCAACCGATGCCGTATCCGTCTTGGACAAGTTCGCGAGTCGTCCAAGCGCTCCGATCAAGGCGAGAGTCGACCTGGATCCTGCGGTTCCCGACCAGGTCATCAGTATCACGGACGTTGTGAGGGTTGTCGATGGGTTCCGCGGGGCGTCGTATCCGTTTTTGATCGACGCTCTCCCGTGTTCTCCGTAGGCGAACCGGGTTCGTGTTTCTCGTTCGGGGGAGCCTTGATGATTGGACCGTCGCATCGTCCAAGGAGTCCACTCTTATGCGAGTCTACGAAAGTGCCAAGGTAAGCTTCGCTGAGGCGTAATGGCGCGCGCCCATTCTGACACCTGTACCTTCGACTTGTCGCGGTCCTGAGTCGGGGGCTACTGGCTCCAATCCAGCACGACTCTTGCGGCGATAGACGGACGTTCCGCTGCGCAGCGTTCGTCATGACGCGGAATATGAACCACTTTGTCGTTTGGCACGGACACTCGTTGGTCATGGCAAAAGAGCGTGGATTCCGGCTGCAGTGTAAATGAATCCGCAGAGATTCGTTACGTCTCTATCCTCTCGAGCCAAAGCTCCAGTTTGTCGTGCAGCGTCCGCTTGTTGGTGCTCGGTTTCGCCGGTTTGATTGTAGGGCGCGGTCAGAAGGACGTCGGCAGAGCGACCACCGAAGGCAAGCAACACTTTATGTTGCATACTGTTCCTTTCTGAGATATTTCATAAATACAATATTGACTTGCCTTGATTTGGTCGGATAGTTGTCGGTGGGATGAGGTGAACAGCGATACGGCACGATCGGAATCTCCGTAGCGCTTCAGTGCCGAAGCGGTGGGTCGGAACGCCTGAACAGTCTTTTCGTAGCCGAACATGGACTCAGCGCAGTGACGTTTGAATGGTCGCGCGGGCACTTCGGCCGCGTTCCCGCGGACGACCAACGTCAGGTTGGCGCGCTGAGACTGCGAGGACGTTGTTCAATGGCAGATTCTACACTGATCTTTGCTCAACGACGCGAACGACAGCCCGGCCCCATGCGCGCTTCGCCGCGTCGCGGCGATCCGCTCGGCAGGGCCGGTCACTTTTGTGATCACATCGGGAATGAGACGGATGGCTGTGACAGGAGGTGTACACATGTCCGGATCAGCGGAGAGACTAAGGAAGCTTGGTCAGCGGGCGCGGCGCGGACGAGATCAGATTGATGCAATGATCGCGCGGGTGTGCGTGGGGGCGTTTGTTGGTGTCGGGACGTGCGCTGCTGAAACGAGAACGGGACGACATCCGCCAGGCCTCCAAGTGGACGTTTCGGGTGCGGCATCGGTATGGGTTCGACCCAAGGTCCGCACAGGTATCGAGAAACGTAAGACCGAGTTCACGAGGCTGGAGTACGAGCGTACACAGGTGGCCGACAGAAAGCGATCGCCAGGCAATCGTACGGAGATCCGAAGTCACAGTACCGTGCGGGCGCCCTGTATCAATGACGCCCATTGTGTTGATTTCTGGCCCTGTACCACGGATTTCTGCTTCGAAGGCACTTGTGTTCATGACATCACGCCGATGGGAACCGAGTGTCGAACCTCCGCAGGACTGTGTGATCCAGCAGAATTGTGTGATGGCGTGACGGTCGGTTGTCCGGCCGATGGTCGCGAACCTGCGGGGACGGAATGTCGAGCGGACATTGGTCTCTGTGATCTGACGGAAGTATGTGATGGCGTCTTGGCTAGCTGTCCGGTGGATGTGATCCAGGCTGCGGGTACGGAATGTCGCACATCTGTCGGTGCATGTGATCTGACGGAGACGTGCGACGGTATTTCGGGTGCCTGCCCTGCGGACTCGATGGCAGTGGCGGGGACGGTATGCCGTCCCGCTATCGGACTGTGTGATTCAACCGAAAGCTGCGACGGCGTTTCGGGAACGTGTCCCACCGATGTGCTGGTACCGGGTGGAACGGCGTGTCGAGCGTCGGCCGGATTGTGTGATTTGGCCGAGTTCTGCACCGGGGTGTCCGGTGCGTGTCCGCCCGATACTTTGGAGCCACCAACCACGGAGTGCCGCGGGTCCACCGGATCTTGCGATCCAGCCGAAGCGTGCGACGGCATTTCGGGGTCCTGTCCGTCTGACACGCTTGAACCCAACGGTACTGCGTGTGACGACGGTCAGGCTTGTGTTGTGGGTGAGACCTGCCAGACCGGGATTTGTACTGGCGGAGGGGCGCCCGATTGCGCTGCCAGCAGTGTCACCTGTAACACAGCGACCTGTGATCCTTCGGGATCAGAAGGCAACTGTGATGTGCTGTCGCCGGTGGTTGATGGTATGGCCTGCGATGACGGAACGCCTTGCACTGACGCTGTGTGTACGAGCGGTGTATGCATGCTCGACGCGAACACCGCAGTCGCTACGGTCAACCTCTCGGTAGAGGGGTTGAGTAATGCGGTTGCGCGCGACGTGACGTTCGTCGTCACAACGTGCGCCGGCGCAGGTGATCTGAGAATTGTATCCGTCTCGTTCGACAATGCAGGATCGGGCGCTGCACTACTGACCGGCGTTGACGGCGCGGCATCGTGGATGGCGGTCACCGAGGGGCATTCGCTCCGGCGACTTCTTCCGCTCACGTTCACGAATTGCGCCGCACAAGTGGACTTCAACGGCGGCGAGTCGCTAATTGCAGGGGATTTTCAGACGGCTGACGTTGCGCAGGACAACATCGTTGACATCACGGATTTCTCCGTGTTGGCATCTAGATTCAATGTTCCGATCGACCCGACCTCCAGTTCCGGTGCGGATGCGACAGGAGACGGGATTCAGGCGAGTGCCGACTTTGGTGCGATCCAGGCGAACTTCTTCCTGCTGGGTGATCCGTTGGATGCGTGTTCGCCGGAAACGAATCGCGATGACGGGTCATTCGCTTTGAGGGCTCTTGAACACACTGTGGCGGTTCCGGTTCTCACGCCACGCGAAAGCCTGCCGGCCTCGACGCTGCCTTCACACCATCGAGCCCGAGTAGACCTGAACGATGACGGGGTTGTCGACGTGCGGGATATGCGCGAGTTCGCCGCGCGACATGGGCTGCCCTTTCACCCTGAAACGAGACGTGGGCTGCGGCGGTCTGCGATAAAACGACCGTACCGCCGGGTTCGACGTTGATACCTGCCCCCTCAGGACATCTCATGGTGGCATCGCGGAAGTCAAGACGCATCGAACATCGAAACGCGTCAATCGTGGGACAGGCGGTCACGTGCGCTACGCCGTGGGCGTGTTCTCCCTGTCCGTTGGTGTGGCGACTCAGTCTGGAGGCATCTGTCAGCGATCCCTCAAAACCGGCCCCGGATGATCACTTGAAAACCGGTCGTTTCGAGGTGGAATCGGTCTGTCGTATCGGTTCTCCAGCTTCTGGGATGGAGGTACGGTGTGGCGAATCAACTCGGAATGGCGGAGCGGCACTCCATCACTACGCGCTGTAAGCGGGGCTGGTTGTATTTGCGGATAGCGCGACGTGTTCAGGATTTCAGCGCAGGTGTTTTGTCAGGCAATGCCGTTTCCGTACGATGGGCAGGGCGGAACCTGGACGCTGATCTTGCGGTTCGCGCGGCGCGGCGTCCTGGAAAGGACTATGACGTCAACAGGTCAGGAGCGGGCTCGCGTGTATTCAACCGTTGGCGGTGGCCATCTTGCTGGTGCTTTCGGCTGACGCTCGGGACCCGGAATGGGACAATCCGCAGATCATCGGCCGCGACAAGGGACCCGCTCACTGTTGGCTGATGCCGTACGCCAACACCGGGCAGGCCATGACGGGCGCGCGTACGGCTTCTCCATACTACCAGTGTCTCAATGGGAAGTGGCGATTCAACTGGCTCAAGAGCCCGGACGAGCGATCGATCGACTTCCACAGGCCGGCCTATGACGTTTCCGGCTGGGACGAGATCGAGGTGCCCAGCAACTGGCAGCTGAGCGGCATGGTACGCCGATCTACACGAACGTCAGATACCCGTTTCGCAAAGATCCGCCGCGCGTGATGGGGCAGGTTCCCGAGCATTGGACCAAAGCGAAGGCGCCCAATCCAGTGGGCTCGTATCGCCGCACGTTCACGATTCCCGAGTCGTGGGTGGGGCGCATGGTCTTCTTGCACTTGGAGGGCGTCCAGAGCGCCATGTGCGGGTGGAGCATGGGCAGGGGCGAAAACGGAGCCGGCCGTCGAGAACCTCACTTTTCGGCATCAGCTTGCCGTACTCCGGGGGCGATCGGAGCGTGCGCTGGCGCATGTCCCGAACGGTCTACGAGGCCGTCGCACCATGTCCGATAGTCCCGGCCGTGTCGAAACACCGGCACATTCCACCAGTTCCGAATGCACGTTTGCAGAGACCGGTGCGGTCCTTATCGGCCATCGTCCGGCGACGTTGGCCCGTCGCGGGCTCAGGCGAAGCCGGCTGCGCAAGTCGCCGATGTATGGGGCGGTGTAACGGGTGAAGGGAGCGGGACCGGGATGGCGTCCTGACGGCAGGTTGTCGCTGGAAGATGGCGTACTTAACGCAGATGCCGCCGCACGGCTGGCCGGCTTGAGCCATGACACGATTGATCGGCTGACTCGGGAAACAACGATCTCGGTGCAGAAGATCAGCAGAGAAAGGCAGTTCTCGAAGGACGCGCTTTTCGCACGGGTCCGACAGGCGGCTGTGAAAGGTGCGGATGTTGCCTGCTCCGGTCGTCGTCGATTCGCTGCATGTCGTGAGACCACGCGTCGGTCAATCGGCGGGAGAGCGACAAGGCCGAGCAGATGGGACCCTCAGTACGGAGTGATGGAACCTCATGGATGCCGACGGCGGAGGTCACGAGCGCGAGATCGACGGCAAGGCGGATGAACGGGGGCCACCCGAGATGCTCATTGTGTTCGGGGTCGGTGAATTGCGCCTGGGTATTGATGTTCGGAAGGTGCGTGAGGTCACGCGAGCCATACCGCTTTCGGTCCCTCTCCCGAATGCCGGGGGTGTGGCCGGGATGATCACCCTGCGCGGAGAATCCACCGCTGTCGTCAACCTTAGTGTCGTGCTCGGACTTCCATGTGAGCAGCGCGATCGGACGGCAAGAATGATCGCGGTTCGCCACAGCGGCGCGGCGGTCTGCCTGCTAGTGGATCAGATCGACGGGCTGCACGACGTGACGGACGCCGATCTCGAGACCCCGCCGCCGGTCGTTGCCGATGTGGACATCCGATGGCTCGATTATGTCACACGATCCGCAACAGGCGACCTGATTGGTGTGGTCAACGTGGACCACATGTTGTCACAAGTCTCTCTGGTAGGCGAGAAGAGGTAGTACCAGGAAATGTCTGAACGACTGACATTGTCCGAGTTTTCTCTCTTTCGGGATCACCTCCGACACTCCTGCGGTCTGAACTTCACTGATGATAGGTTCGCTCGAGTCGCGAAGATCGTCGAATCCCGAATGTCGGACCTTGGCGTCGAGGGTTTCGTCGACTACCAGCGCATGTTGAATTGGTCTCGCCCCATAAGGGGCGAGCTGGCGACGCTTGCTGATCTGCTGACGGTTGGGGAAACCCACTTTTTTAGGAACAGGGATCACTGGCGAGCGTTCTCCGAGGTCGTCTTGCCGACAATTACGGAACGCAACTTAACGACACGCCAATACTCCATTCGGATCTGGTCCGCTGGCTGTTCGACCGGTGAGGAACCCTACACTGCGGCCATAGTACTCAGCAGGAGCCTGCCCAACTTGGCACGGTGGTCAATCGAGATCATCGGGACGGACCTCAGCCCGACCGCGATTGCGAACGCGAAGAAGGCAGTCTACACAGAGAACTCGTTTCGCGGTGTGCCGCAGGACATCAAGAGAGACTACTTCGAGTCGATGGGATCCGGCCTGTACCGCCCGCGCCCGGCCATTTGCGATATGGTTCGCTTTCAGGAGATGAACCTCCTGGACACGGCGGCTGCGGCGCAGCTGTGCGATGTCGATGTCATCTTCTGCCGCAACGTGTTGATCTATTTTGACTCGTCGGGCATTCAAGCGGTTCTGTCACACTTGCATCGCAGCCTTCGGGCGGACGGCCATCTATTCCTGGGCCACGCAGAGAGTGCGCGCGGCGATTCGTCAGGTTTCGCGAGCGTGAATGTGTGCAACACATTCATCTTCACACCGGTTTCCGGTGCTGACCTCATCGATGCGACTCCGACGCACGTTCGCAAGCCATCTGTTCCGGCAATACCGAGGGATACGTGGGAAGCTCTTGGATCGAGTACCGCGCGACGCAGGAAGGACGACCGAACGATCTGCACCAAGGGATTGGTTCGCACTCAGCCGCAGGCTCCTGTGACGACATCAAGTGACGACGCAGGTGGCAAGTGCCCCAAGACATCCACTTTGCACGTGTCCTTGGCGAAGCCCGATGCGCCGACTATCGACGAGCTGCGCGCCCGGGCTTTCGAGCACCTCTGCGCGGAGGAGCACACGGAGGCGCGAGAGGTCTTCGCGAACATCCTCCGATCGGAGCCGGATGACTCGGAAAGCCTGCTCGGAACGGCGCTTCTTCTGGCGGGTGATGGCAGCAGTGAAGCGGCGCTTCGGTGCTGCGAGCACGTGCTCCAACTACAGCCAATGTCCCCAGAGGCCTATCACGTGATGGCATTGACACACGAAGGCCTTGGTGACGACCGCATGGCCCGACGTGAGTTCGAGAAGGCGGTCTATCTCGATGACGGCTTCTCGATCGCTCACTTTCGCCTAGCCGACCTCCACCACCGCGCACAACGCCGGCATGCCGCCAAACGTGAACTCAACAATGCGCTCAAGGCATTGCCGGGTGATGATGAACAGCGCGTGCGGCTCTACTCGGGGGGATTCAGCAAGGAGATCGTCGCACAAATATGCGAGCACCGGCTCGGTGTCGAGTCGGCCACGGTTCAGGATGACGACGCATCAACGATGACCACCGGCTCGTGGGGAACTGAGGGCAAGTGCGAATGACACAGATCGACACGGCGACAAGCAGCGAGGTCGAACAGGTCAACCCGCGGCTGGAGGAGTTGCGCCGGTCGTTTGGTGAAGACATTTGCTGTGCGCCCCCGGAGGACACCAAGAACACTGAGGAGTTTCTGCTGCTGACGCTATCGGGTGAAGTGTACGCGTACCCGGTGGCGCACGCGCTGGAGGTTGTGCAGGTACCGTCGATCGCTCCCGTACCGAACGTCCCGCCGGCCGTGCTGGGCATCGTCAACTTCCGTGGACAGATCTTGTCCGTCACAACGATTCACGGTCTTCTCGGGCTGACCGCCGGCGAACCGGGAACCGGCAGCAGGATCATCGTGACCAAGGACCTATCGCTGGTAAGCGGGATCCTGGTGGACAGCGTGGAGAGGATTGCCGAAATCGCAGCCGAAGACATCCAGCCCCTGCCAGTGACGATCGGAGACGAAAAGGCACGGCTGCTGGCGGGGCAGGTTTACGTGGACAATCGAGTTGTATTCATTCTGGACATGGAGCAACTGTGCGGGTCAGAGTCATTGGGCATGACCTGGACAGATCCCCCCAACTGAGCGGCATAGGAGAACTTACTGATGGCGTCACGATCCTCCCAAGATGCACCGTCAACCTCCGGACTGCATGCTCCCGGCGAATTGACCGTCAAGCGACCGATAGCCATTGTCCTTGCGCTCGCCCTGTTCCTGGGATTCGCACCCGTGGCCGTGGCTGTCCTGCTCATTTATCGCACGAGCGCCCACGGCGCGGATCGAATCGCGCAAACCAGCGAAGAAGCACTAAGAAGACGGGCCTTCGATCAACTTGTAGCGGTCAGCGAGATCAAGAAGGCTCAGATCGAGAACTTCTTCGCCGGGCGGATCAACGATGCCCGCGTGTTGGCCGACAGCCCATTCTTACGCCAGGCTTTCCAGGAACTCGACGCCGCCCTGGACGCGGGCGGCGGCTCCGCTGGCGGGGATTTCAAGGGGCAAACCAACGGGAAGTACGACGCCCCGGCCGAGTACGTCAGCGCCCATGACAAGTACTTCCCAACCTTCAAGTACTACATGGACCAATACGGCTACGACGATCTGTTCCTGATGTGTGTCGATCATGGCGACGTCTCATTCACCGTGACGAAGAGGGCGGAGTTCGGCCAACGTACAAGTGAGAGCGTCCCGTCACTGCGAGATGTGTGGCGTATCGCCGCCAAGGAAGGCAGGGCTGCGATCTCCGACACCAGGCCTTACGAACCTTCGGCCGGCGCTCCGGCCCAGTTCGTCGTCGCGCCGATCAAGGAAGGCGACGAGGTCATCGGCGTCGTGGCGCTGCAGATCTCGCTCGATGCGATAAACAAGATCATGGGCGAACGGTCCGGCCTGGGCGACACGGGCGGAACATACCTGGTTGGGGAGGACCACTACTTGCGGTGCGACAGCAAGCTTGATCATACACCCATGACGGTCGTCAGTTCCTTCGGAGAGCAGATCCGGGTGGACTCGGAGAGCGTTGCCAAGGCCTTAGGCGGCAAGACTGGGCAAGGGAACGTCAGCATCCACGTGAACGGTCAGCCCCAGAGGATTCTCAGTGCCTACACGGCGATCGACGTGCTCGGCATGCGCTGGGCGCTCCTGGCAGAGATAGACGAGGCGGAGGCGTTCGCCGCCGTCGGGCATGTCCGGCAGATTCACAAGAGTACCGCGGCGTCGTTGGCCGCGTGGGCGGCTGGTCTGTCAGGAGTGTGTCTGCTGGCGATTGTGCTGGTGGGTCTGGGGATTCACTGGAAGATCACGCGGCCAATCCGTCGGGTGGCCCTCGCCGCACGGGCCGCCGCGGATGGCAATCTGGACGTACAGACCGCGGCCGAAGGCAAGAGTGAGATCGCGGTGCTGGGCCAGGCCTTCAATCAGATGATCTCAAATCTGAAGAGGGTTCTGGAGCAGATCAGTTCGGCCGGCTCCAAGATGGTGTCCGCCAGCCGCGAGCAGGCGGAGGGGGCCAAGAACCAGAGTGTCGCCACGGAGGAGATGACCGGCACAGTGACCGAGCTGTCGGCCTCGGCCAGAAAGATGGCCGAGAACGCGGGCAGTGTCTCTGAGCAGGCCGGACTGGCGTCGAACGAATGTGCGAGCGGCAAGACCAGCGTTGAAGGAGCCGTCCAGGGTATCAAGGGCGTCCACGAACGAGTGGAGAAGATCGCGGCGCACATGCTGGAGCTGGGCGGCAAGAGTCAGCAGATCAGCGGCGTACTCGACATCATCACCGAGCTGTCCGAGCAGACGAACCTGCTGAGCCTCAACGCCAGCATCGAGGCTGCCGGCGCCGGCGACGCGGGGAAACGTTTCGCTGTGGTCGCTAGTGAGATCCGCAAACTGGCCGAGCGGGCGACAGATTCCACCGGGGAGATCCGCAGCCTGATCGACGGCGTCCAGGAGACCGTCAACGCGACGATTATGGCGACCGAGGAGGGTACCAAGGCGGTCCAAGACGGCGTGCGTCTGACGCAGGAAGTGGACAGCTCTTTCGGACGCATTGCGGAACAGGTGGGTTCGACGACGCAGTCCGCCAAGGCCATCGAAATGGGAAGTCGCCAGCAGGCGACCGCCATCGAGCAGATGGAGGGTGCCGTCAAGAACGTCGATGCCGCGGCGCAGCAGACCGCAGAGACTGCGCGCCAGTTGGATGCCGATTCACAGGCACTCTTGGAGACCGCGCGTAAGCTGCAGCAAAACGATCGAGACCGTTATGCGGTGTGAGTGAACAATGGCCACGGCTTTTGACTATTTCCAGATGGAGGCCGTCGAACGCCTGGAGAGGATGAGTTCCGGGCTGATGGCGTTGGAGCGGTCGCCGGACGACGAGTCGCTGATCGGCGACCTGTTTCGAGAGGCGCACAGCCTCAAGGGCGCCGCCGGCGTGTCAGGGTTGACTGACGTGTCCGAGGTCTGCCACAAGATGGAAGATCTTCTGAGCGGTGTCAGGGACGGAACGGAACAGGTCAGCGCCCTGCTGGTTGATGCACTGCTGTCCGCGACGGATGCCGTGCAGAAAATGGTCGCCGCCAGGGTGGAGGAGCGGGACTGTGATGTTGTCCCGGCAGACATTATCGAGCGCCTCGGCCACTTGGAGTCCTCGCGAGAAACGTCCACATCGGGAGCGATCGAGGATGCAGCCGATGCCGTACCGATCGACGAGAGCGGTTTCGATTCAGTTGACCAAGGAGAGGAACCACCAACGAAGCCGGCGTGTCGCACAGCGTTCGATGTCGATTCCACTCTGCAGGGATCGCGTGAGAACGAAGACCCGCCAGAAGTAGAGGTTGTGAAGACGCCTTCCCCAGACCCCGTCGACGGGAATCGTACGCCGAGTGGTGAGAAATCGGAAATCTCCTCCGCGCACACCGCGGCAGCGGACTCGACGGCGGCCGTGGCAGCGCCGGCGGCAGCGACGGACACCGTGCGGCTCCGTGTGGGTATGCTCGAATCCCTCGGTAACAGGACCGGGGAGTTGATGGTCGCGGGCGATCGGCTTCGCCAGCGACTCCGTATGGCTAAGGAGATGAACGATCTGGTTCAAACCACGCGTAGCCGCCAGCAAGACGACCCAAAGGTTGAACGGGCGTTGCAGCCGATTGCAGCGATCGCCCACCGGCTGGCCGACGAATTCACTGCCGATTTCACCGTGGTCGAGCCGCTGATCGCCGAGATCCACGAGGGCGTACTTGATACGCGGATGCTTCCGTTAAGCGTCCTATTCGACCAGCTTCCACGATTCGTGAGGGACTACTGCCGGCAGGAGAACAAACAGGCTGAGCTGCACGTCCAGGGTGCGGATACGCGCGTGGATCGGCATGTGTTGGAGCAACTTCGCGATCCGATGATCCACTTGATTCGCAACGCGTTTTCCCATGGAATCGAATCCCCCCTGGATCGCGAGCAGTGTGGAAAGAGCCCCTCCGGTACGGTCCGTTTGACCACGTCACGGCGCGGAGACCGTATTCGAATCACTTGCGAAGACGATGGTTGTGGCATCGATCGCCGGAAAGTGTTGGCCAAAGCAATCGCCAAGGGGCTTGTCACCAAGGAAGAAGCCGCAGAGCTTCCCGGCGATCAAGTCGAGCGGCTCATCCTGCGCCCCGGTTTTTCGACGGCCGAGATGATTACCGACGTCTGCGGGCGGGGCGTGGGAATGGACGTGGTGCTCAGTAAGATAGAGGCGTTGCGGGGCACCCTGGATATCGAGTCCGCAACTGGGGAGTTCACGCGTTTCGTGCTCGAGTTTCCGGCCTCGGTAGCGACGCTCGAAGGTCTTCTCGTGGAGGTCGTCGGCCATACCTACGTCGTCCCCACGATTTCCGTCGTGCGTGCGGCTAGAGTTAATCTGTCGGACGTCCAGACCGGGGGAGGCGGCGAGACGTTGGTGAGCGTAGAGGGAAAGGTCGTCCCTCTGCTGATGGTCGCGCATCTTCTGGGGATCCGGCGAAATGGCAAGGATGCTCCCTCGGTCATCCCGGTTGTCATCATTCGGCACCGGGATCGTCAGATCGCACTTGGGGTGGATCGCCTTCTGGGGACTCAGACGATCGTGGGCAAAGGACTGGGTGAGCACATTCGCAGTGCGCGCGGAGTGGCTGGGGCAACCGTCTTGGGCACGGGACTACCGGCGCTCATCCTCGAGCCGGCGCAGTTGGTGCAAGACAGGGATACAAACGTGACACGTCACGAACCGTTGGGCTGTGGAACCGAGGTCGAGCAAGAAACCGCACCGTTGCTCGTAGTCGATGACTCGATCACGACGCGGATGATGGAGCGGAGCATCCTGGAATCTGCCGGATACGCGGTGGAAACCGCCGTAAGCGCCGAGGATGCATTGGCCAAGGTTGAGGAGTCCACCTATCGACTCTTCGTGCTGGACGTCGAAATGCCGGGCCTCAACGGATTCCAGCTCACGCGGAAGCTTCGACAAGATGAACGTTTCGCGGGGACACCGATCATCATTGTCACCTCGCTTGCCAAGGAGGAGCACCGTCGCGAGGGTCTCGAGGCAGGGGCGAACGCTTATATCACCAAGGGCGAATTCGATCAAAACAATCTGCTCGAAACCGTCGAGAGGCTGGTGGACAAATGACCCGTGTGCTTGTCGTCGACGATTCGCTGACCGTGCGTAAGATCGTGGCCGATCGTCTGCACGCTGCGGGGCTCGAAGTGATTGGCGAGGCGGCCGACGGTCGCGAGGCTGTGCGATTGACGCATCAGTTGCGGCCGGACGTGGTGTTGATGGACTTCGTCATGCCGGAGGTCGACGGCTTGGCCGCTACCCGCCAGATCATGAACGAGATTCCCACGCCCGTGGTCATACTCTCCGGCTATGCAAATCAGCAGGAGGTCTTCAAAACATACGATGCCCTTGCGGCCGGCGCCCTGGAGGTTTGTGCCAAGCCGACGACAGCCAGTGCTCAAAGCGAGGCGGAGTGGAATAACGTTCTTCTGACCATCAGTGCCGCAGCCCAGGTTCAGGTCACAAGGCTCCGGCAGAATCCGACCGTCCCGAAGGTGGATTCGAGGGCTCTGGCTGGGCGGTCGGCAATCGGCGCAGCGGGGCGAAGAAAAAGGATCGTTGTCATCGGTGCGTCGACCGGTGGTCCCGCGGCCGTAAAAGGAGTGCTCTGCGGTCTTTCTCAGGAGTTTCCCCTGCCGATTCTGGTGGCCATTCACTGCAGCAGTCGCCTGTCCTCATCCGTGGCTGGCTGGTTTGACCGTGTGTGTCCGTTGAACGTCTCTGACGCAACGGACGGGGAACCGCTGCCGGAAGGCCCAGGCGTCGTGGTTACCGCCCCGCCCGGACGCAACCTGAGAATCCGTGCGGGGCGGACGGTCCTCAAGGACACGACCGACAACGTTGGTTGTGCGCCTTCCGTGGATGAGCTGTTCACCTCGGCCGCGGAAAGCATCGGGGACCAGACCATCGGTGTGCTCCTTACCGGCATGGGGGCCGACGGGGCAGAGGGGCTCAAACGTATCAGAGATTGTGGCGGTTGCACGATTGCCCAGGATGAAGACTCGTGCGTCGTCTTCGGAATGCCGGCGGCGGCGATCAAGCTCGGGGCTGCTGAGCACGTCACGCCGCTTCAGCAGATACCTCAAATGCTGATCCAACTGGCGGAATCGTCGCGCCGAATTGGCCAGCCCGCAGGAGTGCGATCATGACTCTCACTGACGACGCTACGTTCCGGATTCTCGTGATTGATGACAGTATCACGGTAAGGATGACACTGCGGGATCTTTTCGTGGAGCAGGGCTATGAGGTTCTCCTCGCCGAGGGTGGCGACGAGGGTATCGGAGTCCTTCGCTCTGAGCAGGTCGACGTCGTGATTCTCGATCTTCTGATGCCTGGAAAGAGCGGTGCGGATACGCTTCGCGAAATCATGGCGGATGAGGATTTGGCCTCGACTCCGATTATCCTGTTGACGGCCGTGACGGATCGCGGGGAACTCGTCGATTGTCTGGACATGGGAGCGAACGACTTCGTTGTGAAACCTTGGGACGATCGGGAACTGCTGGGGCGTGTGCGATCGAAGGTCAACGCCGCTCGAAAGCGCATCGCGAAAGACGAGCAAGCGCTGCAGGCCGCTCGCCTCCTCGCTGAGAGTAACATCGAATTGTCGCAAGTCAGTCGTATTGACCCTCTCACTCAGTTGTTCAATCGACGGGCGATCGAGGAATCCTTGACGCTCGAGCATGATCGATCCGCGCGGCACGAACACGTGTACAGCATCGTCATGATGGATGTGGATCACTTCAAGCTGTTCAACGATTCCCAGGGGCATCAGGCCGGAGACGATTGCCTCCAACAAGTCGCGCAGTGTGCCCAGCAGGCAGTTCGTACTTCGGATATGCTTGGACGCTACGGCGGCGAGGAGTTCATCGCCCTGCTTCCTGAAACGGAACTTGCGGATGCCCAAGTCGTGGCGGAGAGAATCCGAGATGCGGTGTACGAACGCAACATTCCTCATCCGGCGAGCAAAACCGCCGACAGGGTGACCGTCAGCATTGGCGTCGCCGCGGGTCCGGGCGAGCGATGGGAACACCTTGTCAAACAAGCCGACGAGGCGCTCTATTCGGCGAAGGAAAGCGGTCGGAACAGGGTATGCGCTCGCCAGGACCGAGTTCCAACCGCGAATGTATCCCACTCGGAGTAGATGCGGTGGAGTTTTTTCGCGGAACAGTGCTGTCGGGCGTCGGCGCTAACTGAAGGAGTGGCTCACGTATTGGACAGGGAATCTACCATGGAACCTTCCGAAGAAACTTCACTTAAGCTCCTCGTGGTCGACGACAGCGTGACGGTGAGGATGTCGTTGCGGGAACAGCTCGCGAAGCGTGGGTGCGAAGTGCTTTTCGCCGATGACGGCTCGGAGATCCTCCGCCTTCTGCGTTCTGAGAAGGTCGACGTCTTGATGATGGGCCTTATGCTGCCGGGAGGTGAAAGCGGTCAGGATCTGCTGAAGGAGATCAGGGGGGACGACAAGCTGGCATCGATTCCGATCGCTCTGCTGACGGCGACCCCTGATCACAAGGAGATCGCCGAATACCAGGAGATTGGGATTGACGACGTCATCAACAAGCCGTGGGATGAAGGCGAACTGCCGGTCCGGCTGCGGACGATCGCACGATCCAAGCATGCGGAATCGACACGCGAGGGGGTAGATCCGGCGGTTGGCGAAACGCCGGCGGTGCCTGATTCCGGCGCGTCGCCCACCGAAAGTGAAGCCGAGCCCGCCGTCGATGAGCAAGACGAAGAGAGGCCACGAGTACTGGTCGTCGACGATTCAATGACGGTCTGCATGAGGCTTACCGAAGAGCTTCAACTCGGTGGAATGGATGCGGTGGCGACGGATAGAGCGCAGGATGCACTCGTACGTGCCCAGCGTGAAGAATTCGACTTGGCCATCACTGATATAGTCATGCCGTGCATGGATGGCGAGGAGCTGATTGGTCGTCTTGGGGCACTCGTCCCGAAACTGCCGTGCATTGTGCTAACCGGCAGCGCAGAGATGCCTGTCGTTCGTCGGCTCGCCGCGGCGCCCAACGTTGTAGGAATACTCGTGAAACCCTGGGCCAGGGAAAGGTTGATGGACACGCTGAACTCAGCGCTGGAGCGCCCCGCATAACCCGGCAGATGAAGGCGTGCACTTGACGGTACGGCGAATACTCGGCGTGCTGTTGTTATCCGAACGGGGTGGATGCGTGGATCGGCGCCGCGCTTGGCGCAACAGTGCGCGTACGACCACAATACACGTCAGACTACGACGATTGGCGAGAATCGCGGAACGCGCTGAGCGACTGCGGACACACGCGCTAGGAGCCGATCCGTCAGGTCAGCAACGATCCTAGCTGCGCGCCTCCAGACCTGGCGGGCGATCTGGTCCGGTCGTCGGTGAACGCGTTGGTCGTGCAGGTGGGCGTGGCGGTCGGTCCGACGTGTCACTGACGTTCAAAGGGCGCCGTCCTCCTTGGTGGCCGATCACATCCGCGTTTTCTTCGAATCAAAAGCACACTCCGCTGACGGTGCCGAACGGCGCGAGCATTCTCGATTGGCGTAACGTCTTACTGGGTAAGATGTTACGGTCCATGTTGTCGGTTGGTGTCGTGCTTGCGAGCCTCGTCTGCCGGCGATATACTTCCGGCTCAATCTACTTGGAACGGGCTCGGTAGTCATATGGCAAACTCGCTGACGATAGAGGACGAGATTGTAGCGGCGTTGCGGAGGATCATTCGCGGGGTCGACTTGCACTCGCGTCATCTCGTGCACGAGGTCGGCTTGACCTGGCCGCAGCTTGCCACGCTGCGCGCCGCCGAGCGACTGGGGGACGGCTCGATTGGGGCGCTGGCGCGAGCGGTTCATCTAAGCCAGCCGACGTTGACCGGCATCGTTCAGCGTCTCGAGCGAGCCGGCTATGTGGAGCGCTCGCCGCACAAGTTGGATGGGCGCAGCGTGAACATAGCGATCACACCTGCAGGCCGGAATCTGCTGAGGGATGCGCCCTCACTCCTTCAGGACAGGTTCCACGCGGAACTCGCCAAGCTCAAGGATTGGGAGCGCTTTCAAACGCTGGCATCGCTGCAGCGAATCGCGGAGATGATGGACGTCGAGTCGCTTGAGGCATCACCGATTCTCGTGGCCGGTCCCATGGACCCACGCACCGCAGGAACACAAGCTGAGACCATATCGACTGAAGTAGCGGCGGAGGCATTGGCTCTACCGAGAGAGCAGAACCCGAAGAAGAAGAGGAAGACGAAGATTGAAACGGAACGCTGAGTTCACCATGGTTACAGGCATCCGGACGTCCACGAACGCCTCTCCGCCAACCTCCGGCGCGGTCTGCAGTGTCGTTCGACCTGATTTCGACACTTCGGTAGGTTCCCTGTCGAGTGGAGGCTGTTCGGGATGCTCCAGCGACGTCAGCGCCTTTCCGGATGATGGCGCGACGCAACGGCGACGATGTGATCGCTATCGCCTGCGATGGGCCTCGAATCGCCGTGCGATCCACTGCGGAGCGATGGTCGGAAACAAGCGACGCGACGATCCGGAGAACATACTCCGTCAGCGATGACCAGATGGTCTGAGGCAGAATCGCACCGGCAGCCGTGTTGTTGTTGGGCTGACTCTTGCTGCGACAGACCGGGAGAAGACAATGACCGAGGTTCTTCAAAAGCAGCCAAGCGCCTCGCGTTCCGAAGCGGCGAGAGACAGAGTGGATTGGAAGCGAGGAATCTGTGGTATTTGTCCAGCCGGTTGTTGGGTTGAGGTGGGGCTCAGAGGTGGCAAGCTCGTCGACATCCGCATGGACGAGAATCATCCGCTTGGAATGATCTGCCGGCGCGGTGAGCATGCAGGGGAAATCGTGTACTCGGAGCACCGGCTCTCGTACCCTTTGAGACGGGTCGGTGCCAAAGGAACGCAGAGGTTCGAACGAATCTCCTGGGATGAAGCGTACGATGAAATCGTCGAGAGTCTGAATCGGATCAAGACAGAATCGGGTCCGGAGGCCGTGGCGATCTATACAGGCCGCGGTTCATTCGAGCTTTCGCTCTGTGATCTGTTTCAGCCGAAAGGCGTCGCCGTCAGCTCGGCATCGAGCGTGCTCTTCCCATTCGGGTCACCCAATACGATGGGCGGCGGTGCACTCTGTTACGTGTCTTTCGCGATGATCGCGCCGCACGTCACGATGGGCCGCATGCTCGTCAACATGTTTGCGGACATGGAGAACGCCGAGTTGCTGGTTGTCTGGGGTACGAATCCGGCCACGGATTCGCCGCCACTGGACATGCATCGACTCGAAGCGGCCGCACGTCGCGGCGCGGACGTTGTCACCATTGACCCACGCCGTACGGAGACCACGACGCGCTGTTCTGCACAGTGGGTCCCGATCCGACCCGGCACGGACGGTGCGCTGGCGCTGAGCATGATCAGTGTGATGATCGACGAGGATCTTTACGACGAAGACTTCGCTGAAAGATGGTGTCACGGATTCGAAGAGCTGAAATCGTATGTGCAACACTTCCCGCCGGATCTCGTGGCGGACATCACAGGCGTGTCGGCCGATACGATTCGACAACTCGCGCGGCGAATCTGCAACGCCAACGGCGCCTGCCCGGTTATGTACTCGGGGCTGGAATACTCCAACAGTGGCGTCCAGGCGATTCGTGCGGTGCTGACGCTGTTCGCCTTGGCAGGCCATCTGGATGTGCCCGGCGGGATCGGCCTGGCGATGCCGAACTCACACTTCCCCATCAACCGTTCCTGCAACCAACCGAACGTCAATCTTGACCGCGCCGTCTCCGTCCAGGACTTCCCGGTCTATACGCACTACCGGCATGAACCACACGCCAGCCGACTCGTTTCATCGGTACTCCAGGGCGATCCCTACGCGATTCGCGGGTTGATCATCCACGGCTCCTCCATTCTGACTTCCTGGCCGCAGACAACGGTCTACCGCGAAGTGCTCGAGAAACTCGATTATGTCGTTTCCATCGATCGCACGCTGACTGCGGATTCCGTCTACGCGGACATCGTGCTGCCGGCCACAACGATGTTCGAAATCGATTCGTACATGACCTACGGTCCCGTGTTCCGGCTGCGCGAGAAGCTCATCGAACCGGTGGGCGAGGCGAGAAACGACTACCTGATCATGGCCGAGCTGGCCGAGCGACTGGGCTACGGACACCTCTATCCGCAGACCGAGGAGGAGATGCTCCGTTTCGTTCTCGAAGGATCCGAGTTCACGCTCGAAGACGTCAGGGAAGCCGGCGGGTGGGTCAAGATTCCGACACCCATGATGGAGTACAAGAAGTGGGAAAAAGGAACACTTCGTCCAGATGGAAAGCCGGGCTTCGACACGCCGACCGGGAAATTCGAGATCTGGTCGACCGTTCTCGAAGAGTATGGTCACGAGCCGTTGCCGAAGTATACGGAACCCAAGGAGGGCCCTCGCAGCGCGGCCCCGCTGTTTGAGCGCTTGCCGCTCGTTTTTAACTCCGGCGCGCGACCCCACACCGATTTCCATTCGCAGCACCATGGCATTCCAGGCTTGATGAAGGATCATCCGGAGCCCACGGTCGAAATCAACACGCACGACGCAGCGGCACGCACCATCAGTGGCGGAGATCTCGTCGAAGTGCACACGGCGCGCGGGACGGTCCCGTTCCGCGCGCGGGTGACCGACGACGTCGTCAAAGGGGCGATCGAGTGCAATCAGGGTGGCGGTACGCCGGTCGGTCCCAAAGCCTGGAGGGAATGGAACGTCAATGAACTGACCGACGCCGAGAACTTCGACGAGATCTCGGGTTTTCCGGTTTTCAAGGCGTTGCTGTGCGATGTCGTCAAAGTTGAAAACGGAACGGAACGCTCCGCACGAGAGTCTTGCCGGGTAGGTGCCAGGCAAGAGCCTGCGCTGCTGCATTCGCAGTCTCCGCGAAGAACGCCGTCCAACCGCATCGATCTCGACAACGCGGCCACGACACGCGTTGCGGATGCGGTTCGTGAGGCCATGCTGCCATACCTGGAGTCGAACCACGGAAATCCATCGAGCATCCACCGTGTGGGGCGCAACGCGCGCGAAGCGACGGAGAACGCACGACGTCAAGTGGCAAAACTCATTAGCGCACGGCCGCGGAGAATCTTCTTCACCGGCAGCGGATCCGAGGCGAACAATTTGGCGATCAAGGGCGTCATGCTGCCGCACAACGGCCACACTCGTCACGTTGTCACGTCTGCCATCGAACACCCATGCGTCCTCCAAACATGTGGTTTTCTGCAGAGGCTTGGCTGCCGCGTCACCCTCCTCGACGTGGACGAACAAGGTCTGCTCTCCCCGGATGCACTGCGGCGCGCCCTCACGGATGACACGGGTCTTGTATCGATCATGCTGGCCAACAACGAGGTGGGAACGATCCAGCCGATCAAGGAGCTGGCTGCCGTCGCACACGAACGTGGCGCGCTGTTTCACTGTGACGCGGTTCAGGCCGTCGGCAAGATCAATGTTGATGTTGGCGATCTCGGCATCGACATGCTGACCCTGTCCGGCCACAAATTCCACGGGCCCAAGGGCGTCGGTGCATTGTTCGTGAGGAAGGGAATTGCGCTCGAACCGCTGATCCACGGCGGCAAACAAGAGCGCGGGCTTCGGGCAGGTACGGAGAATGTCGCGGCGATCGTCGGACTGGGCGAGGCTGCCAAACTGGCGATTCACGGGCTGGGTGCCGCCGAGCAGACACGTGCGCTTCGCGATCGCTTGGAGGTCGGCATTCGCGAGCTGATCCCGGAAGTCCGATTGAATGGGCATCGCCATCGGCGTCTTCCCAACATCCTCAATTTGACGCTCCCCGGACTGCGTGGCGAATCCGTTGTCGTTGCGATGGACCTCCACGGTGTATCGCTCTCGGCCGGTTCGGCGTGCAAGTCGGGGTCACCGGAACCGACGCACGTGTTGATGGCGATGGGCAAGACGGAAGTGGAGGCGCATTGCTCCGTTCGTTTCTCGCTGTCCCACGGTATGGCCGAAGCAGAAATCGATGAAGCCGTCGCGGCGCTGAAGCACGTTCTGACGGAGATGGAGACGACCGTTCGGTTCCTTCCGTGCAAGTGATCGCGCGAAATCTCTCGGGAAAACCAGAGTTCATGTTCGAACTGAGCGACATTTCAAAGCGCTTTGGAACGACGGAAGCGGCGCGCGCGATCGACCTCACCGTCGAACCAGGAAAGACCACCGTGTTCATCGGCCCGAGCGGTTGTGGCAAGTCCACGCTCCTGCGGTTGATGATCGGGCTGATTCGCCCCGATACCGGGCGCGTTCGGTACCGCGGCGAGACCTTGTCACCCCAGAACGCCATGCGGTTGCGACGCAAGATGGGCTACGTCATTCAGGATGGCGGGCTGTTTCCACATTTGACCGGTCGGGGCAACATCGCGTTGACCGCACGCTTTCTTGGGTGGAACGCTGAGCGAATCACCGCACGGATGGATGAGCTGGTTTCACTGACGCATTTTCCGACGGACGGGCTCGATCGCTATCCCGCACACCTCTCTGGCGGTCAGCGCCAACGCGTAAGCCTCATGCGGGCGCTGATGCTCGATCCAGACGTCCTGCTCATGGACGAGCCGCTGGGCTCGCTTGACCCCATGATTCGCAGCAAGCTCCAAGCCGAACTGCGCGCAATCTATCGGGCCCTCGGTAAGACCGTCGTCATGGTGACACACGATCTGGCCGAGGCCGGGTACTTCGGCGACACGATTGTCCTCATGCGTGAGGGGCGGATCGTTCAAGTCGGATCGTTCCGTGACCTGATCGATTCTCCGGCCGATGCCTTCGTCACGGATTTCGTTCATGCGCAGCGGAGCCCGCTGGAAGCAACCCAGGGGGTGACGCCATGACCCGGCGGCGAGGCATCGCGCTGATGGTCTGTCTTGCACTTGCGCCACCAGGCCTTGCAGGGGAATCGGCTCCGGTTCGAATCGGCTCGAAAGCATTCACCGAATCCGTCATCCTGGCAGACATTGTTGCGCACTTGGCGAAGAACGATGGACTTGAAACTGAGCACGTCAAAGGGCTCGGTGGAACACGGCTGCTCTGGGAAGCGTTGCTCGCCGGGAAAATTGACATCTACCCCGAGTATACCGGCACCCTGAGCGAGGAGATCTTCGCCGGCCAGGGCATTCGCGGCGTGCCCGCACTCCGCGAGAAGCTCGCCGAGTTCAGCCTCACCATGACCGATTCGCTCGGGTTCAACAATACCTATGTCATCGGGATGAAAGAGGAACTCGCAACCAAGCTCGGTATCCGGAGCATCAGCGATCTGGGCGAACATCCCGATTTGACCGTGCGCTTCAGCAACGAATTCATGAAACGTGCCGACGGTTGGGACGCGCTGGCACGCCGATATCGGTTGCCACATCGCGACGTGCGAGGGCTGGAGCACGCCCTGGCCTACGAGGCACTCGACAAGGGCGTGATCCAGGTCACTGATCTGTACGCGACCGATGCGAAGATTCGCAAACTGCAGCTGCGTCGGCTCGAGGACAACCTCATTCACTTTCCGAAATATCACGCAGTCTTTGTCTACCGGACGGACCTGGAGCAGCGGGCACCGGATTTTGCGGCCGCACTTCGCTCACTGGAGACCGCGATTGACGAGACGGCGATGACGAGCATGAACGCCCGCGTCGAGCTCGACGGACGGAGCGAAGAACATGTTGCCGCCGTGTTCCTCGACCGAGAACGCGGGATTCAGTCACGTGTTCGGGAGCGCAGCGTTACGGAGGAAATCGCGCGCTACACGCTCGAACACCTCCATATGGTGGTCGTATCCCTCGCGGGCGCCATGTTGGTGGGAATCCCTCTCGGCGTTCTCGCGGCCCGCAAACTTGGACTAGCGCAGCCCATTCTCGGTGCCGTCGGAATCATCCAGACGATTCCGTCGATTGCGCTGCTCGTATTGCTTATTCGGCCGGTGGGTTATTTCTCTGATGAGCTCGGCTTTCCACAGGCGGTCGTGGCGCTCTTTCTCTACTCTCTGTTGCCGATTGTACGCAACACGTACACCGGTTTGCGAGGGATTTCGCCGCAGCTGTACGAGTCTGCCGTCGCCCTCGGGCTTCCGCCCTCGGTTCGTCTTTGGCGTATCGAGTTGCCACTCGCATCGCGGATGATCTTGGCGGGCGTGAAGACGGCGGCAGTGATCAACGTCGGCTTTGCGACGCTCGGCGGGTTCATCGGTGCGGGTGGTTTTGGTGAGCCGATTTTTGCCGGCATCCGGCTCAACGACTACGGCGTGATTCTGCAGGGTGCGATTCCGGCCGCGGTGCTCGCTTTGCTCGTTCAAGGTTTGTTCGAGTTCGTCGATCGTATGGTTGTTCCCAAAGGACTGAGGATCGAACCGATCGAGTAACTCGGTCGGTATTGAGATA
This sequence comes from Phycisphaerae bacterium, assembly GCA_029260135.1. Classification (GTDB taxonomy): domain Bacteria; phylum Planctomycetota; class Phycisphaerae; order UBA1845; family UBA1845; genus OFTM174. The sequence continues at coordinate 25,498 of JAJDDV010000162.1, forward strand.
GGCAGGTTGAAATCCGATGAACCATAGGCGGACCAAAAAGGCGACGGTATACGACTTCCAGCCGACGACCGAAACCATGCGCGACGACGTATTGAGCGGTCTGGCGCGAGATCCTAAGATCCTGCCAAGTCAGTACCTCTATGATGAGCGTGGTGCGCGGCTCTTCGAAAGGATCTGCGAGACCGAAGAATACTACCCCACCCGTACGGAAATCGCGATTCTGCGGCAGAACATGGACGCCATCGTGAACCGCATCGGCCCCCGTGCTCTGGTCGTCGAGCCAGGGAGCGGAAGCGGTCTAAAGACACAGCTACTACTCGACAGCCTCAAAGACCCTGCCGGCTATGTACCGATCGATGTGGCGAAGCAGCAACTGACGGACTTTGCAGAGCAGATGGACCGCCGTTTTCCCGACCTCAACGTTTTGCCCGTTTGCGCCGACTTCACGAACGCGTACGAATTGCCTTCGTGCGGGAGCGAAGTCCGAAAGCGCGTGGCGTACTTCCCCGGATCCACCATTGGCAATTTCACGCCCGAGATTGCCGTGGAAATGCTCCGGCATATGGGAGAGCTTTGCGGCGAGGATGGCGGCGTACTGATCGGCGTCGATTTGAAGAAGGATCCACGGATCATCGAACCGGCGTACGATGACGCCGCGGGAGTGTCGCGCGAGTTCGCCTTGAACTATCTGGTGCGACTAAACCGAGAACTGGACGCCGACTTCATTCTCGAGCAGTTCGGTTACGAGGCGCCGTACAACGAGGCCTGCGACCGAATTGAGATGGCGCTTGTCAGCCAGTGCCGGCAAGTGGCACACATCGAGGGCGTCAGCGTTACGTTCGATACGAACGAATGCATACGTACCGAGTACTCCTACAAATACAGCCCTGCAGAATTCGCAGCGCTGGCGGCGCAGGCGGGGCTGACCCTGATCGATGTCTGGACCGACCCGGACCGACTCTTCAGCGTTCAGTATCTTGTACCGCAATAACGAGGGCACCGGTCCGGGGCGACACCCGACATGGGCTCGGCACGGAGGCGTGATGGCCTATGAGGTCGGTGACCGACTCCCCGCCCTGAGGCCCGCTCCGGGACGACATGGGCAATGCGCTGCCGCCGGGAAACGTGCGAATGGCCGATGCGTCAGCCGACCGCTCCGACAAACCCTGTCAGACTCCGAAGAAAGTCCTGTTGAACGTCTTCGAACTCGAGCGAATGCTTGGCTCTCGCGTACGTACTGATCTGAACCTGAGGCCAATCCAGCCCGTTGATGAAGTCGATCGTCTTTGCGCTATCGATGATCTGCTCGTTTCCGGCCACAAACAAGTGGATCGGTACCGCAGACGCGGACGAGAGCCCCGCAATCGTCTTGTCCATACGTCGCGACGCCAGATAAAACGCGGCGCTACACGCGCGAAGCGTCAGTGGATCGTCGCGGAAGAACGCCTGCCAGGTCGGATCCGACGTGAAGAGCGCCGGCTCATTCAACGGAATGGGGAACCGTCGTTGAGGTTCGTAGATCATCGCAATTCCGATCTCCTGTGCCGTTTCCTTCGACACCCCCACGAGCGGAAACAACCCCGGAGTCACCAGAGACAGGCTCTGAACGCCAGCAGGTTCCGTGACGTAGGCGGCGACGGCCAACTTTCCGCCCCAGCTCACGCCGACGACATGATACGCACGCAAGCCCGTCCGCTGCCGCAATGCATCACGGCCGGCCAACGCGTCGCCGATCAATTGCTCAGCCGACTCAGCGTGGCCCCGGTCGGTGTCGCTACGGCCGCTTCCACGCCGGTCGACCTGCAAAACCGCAAAGCCGGCATCCACCAAGGCTCGTGCGGAAGCTTCGTACCACCCGCAGTGCGATTGGATGCCATGATGGTACAGAACCGCTCCGCGCGGCTTGGATACCGGCCAAAACCGTGCGAAGGTCGCATAGCCGTCCGGCAGCGTGATCGAGAAGTCGTCGAAATCAGACATTGTCGTCTATCCTAACTTGAATACCCCGCCGGTTCACGCCATATTTGTTGGTCGGCCCCGTGGATTTTGTGAGCAGAGTGCAACGTCGCACCGGATGCAACAGGAGGACGCTGATGACGGTTGATTCCAGGTCGCCGCGGACATCACTCATTCAGCAACTCGAATCGGATCGTCTTCTGGGGATTCGATCCCTGCCGATGCGAGAACCGGCGGCATCCAACGTCGCGGGCGGTTCGCAGGATTCAAAGAAGATAACGGACGTGAGCACCAAGGACAAAACCAGAAGACTCCGGGACGTCGACGACGGTGAGGTGAAGAACTGCCGCAAGTGCGGGCTGGCCCAGACGCGAACGCAGACCGTATTCGGACAGGGAAATGCCGCCGCCCGGTTGGTCTTCGTCGGGGAGGCTCCAGGATTCGAAGAGGACAAGCAGGGCCTTGCGTTCGTCGGGCGGGCGGGTCAGCTTCTCACCCGTATGATCACCGCCATGGGGCTGTCGCGAGATGACGTCTTCATCTGCAATGTGCTGAAGTGCCGCCCTCCGAACAACCGCGATCCCTCGGCCGACGAGATTCTCGCGTGTGATTCCTATCTTCGAAGGCAGGTCGAGATCATCGACCCCGAGGTGCTGGTGACCCTGGGGGCTCCGGCGTCAAAGACCCTGCTCAACACCGCCGAGGCCATCGGGCGACTCCGCGGGCGGTTCCACGAATATTTCGTCTCCGGCGGGACCGGCGACGGGCCGTCCATCCCGCTGATGCCCACCTACCATCCCGCTTATCTGCTGCGAAGTCCGGGCGAGAAGGGTAAGGCCTGGGCCGACCTGCAACTCGTCATGAAGCGGCTTGGATTACCGGACCCGCCGCAATAAAGGAGTTGACCCGCTCTTGGCCATACACCGCTCGGCCATTATTGACGCTTCCGCTCAACTGCATGACACGGTCAACGTCGGGCCCAACTGCGTGATTGACGGCAACGTCCGCATCGGTCCGCGCTGCCGACTCTACCAGGGCGTCTACGTGACCGGTTGGACACAGATTGAGGCCGATTGTGTTCTCCACCCCGGCGCGATCGTAGGGCATGAGCCGCAAGATACGAAGTACGGCGGCGAGAGGAGTTACTGCCGTGTGGGCCGCGGGACGATTCTGCGCGAGTACGTGACCGTCCATCGCGGGACGATTCCGGAATCCGAAACCGTTATCGGTGAAGACTGTTTTCTACTGGCCGGATCGCACGTCGGGCACAACTGCCGCGTTGGAAACCGTGTCACCCTGATCAACGCCGCACTGCTTGCAGGCCACGTAGAGGTCCACGACGGCGCGATTCTGTCGGGTGGCGCCGCTGTGCATCAATTCGTTCGAATCGGACAGCTCGTCATGGTGTCAGGGCTTGCCCGGGTGACGATGGATCTGATTCCGTTCTCGCTGGTCGATCCGGAGGGGCGCGTGGTCGGGCTCAACCGGGTGGGACTGCGCCGCGCGGGCTTTCCATCGGATCAGATCCGTGACCTCCGCCTAGCCTATCGGACCTTGTTCGGCCAGGGGGTGCCCTTTCGCCAAGCCACCGAACAGATCGTCGAGAGTGCTGAGTCGCCGCTGGTCCGACGTCTGGCCGATTTTCTCGTGGCCGACAGCAGACGCGGCATCGCAGGAGCTGCCCGAGATGCGGTGGGCGGGACCTGCAAAACCGATAACCCGGAATAATCGTCCGCCGAAATCGGTTTTGAACCACGGGTGGGCCGCCACCCGAGGACCTGGCGGACGTGAGACCGGTCCCGGTTCGGCACGCCGCCAGGACGATTCTCTCCCCTCTCAGAGGTACCGAACGGCTGAAGCCGCGCCGATGCCACCTCTTCCTCCCCTGGACGCGAAGCAGCCCGAATCGTCGATTCCGCCCGCCCGACATCCGATATTCTGCAGCCCCGGACCAAGCTGGCCCGCGTGCCGCCGCTGCCGGTTTCTCGCCGAAATCGACCGGGCCGCGGCGAGCGCGAACGTCCGCCATCCGTGTCACGGACCTTGACACATGCGGCGCGGGTGACTATCCTTAAAGAGCAAAGGAGTTTTATGGGAACGGCTATGTTTCACGTCGAACCGTGGCCGGAGGCTCATCGTCGGCGCTTGTGAGCACGGCTTTGGGGGATGTGATCGACGTGGCGTCGTGCACCGGAACCTCTTCGGTGGCGGCAAAGCAGCCTTGGACCATAGCGACACGGCGCTAGAAGCGCCGGCAGTGGGGGCGTAGTAGTACAAGAGGTGCAGCGATCTCGGGCCCACTTGCGAGGTCGTCGGCACGGACGGATAGGGAAAGAAATCTTGGGTGGGGTTCTTCCTAGCCATCGTGTATTTGGTCACGGGTTGTCCTGTAAGGGCATGCCCGTAGTCGGTCACGGCTAATGAGCAAAGGGTGAGGTTTATGCGAAGTGCAACGCGAGGATTCATGGTTGCGGCATGCGTCGGGATCGCGGCGATTACAACGGCGTTAGCGGCGGATCGCGCCCAGACCAAGCGGTCCGGGCACGACGCGGATCGTTCGGTCGGTGAAGTAGAGCCGGTCGCAGTGACTGACGTCGATACGACGATTCCGGTCCTTACTCCGGTACCGGCGAACGCGGTCTTCAAACCGGCGTTTGCCGGCGCGCAACCGACGGAGGGGCGAACCGCTGCGGCGGTCAGCAAGCTCGTTTACAGCAACACCGAGGGCAGGCTGATCTTCGGTCCGAGTGCGCGGCAGCGCGTCTCCGACGATGTGACGACGATCGCGGACAACGGTTGTACGCTTGATAAGTTCGTCTTCCGCGTGAGCGGCGATGAAGATCAGAACCCGCTCATCGACGAGGGTCCCTTTACGGTTGACTATGCGCTCTACACCGCCTGTCCGGGGGCGAAGATCTGTCAGCCGTGGAATACGAACTGCCCGCCGAAGGTCACCGGGACCACCGGTTCGATCACGCTACCGGATGAAGGGTTTCATGAAGTCACCGTAACGATTCCGCCGCTGGTCTGTGCGGGCGGGATGAACGATGGGCAGGCCTGCTTCAGTGCGGTCGATTGCCTGCCGACCTGCATTGGTGGTTCCGCCGAAGGATCCCCGTGCCAGAGCTTCGCTGATTGTCCCGGTGGCGTTTGCGACATCTCACAAGTCGGGATTTGTACGGATACCGTCAAGCTCCCGCCTTCGTTCTTTCTCGGGCTGAGCTTCAGCCGGGAGCAGGCCGGCGTCGTGGTCGGTGCACCCGCCCTGGTGGGTGTTTCTTCCGATCGGTATGACGGACCCTCTCCTTGTTCATCAGCGTTCGGTGGTTTTCCGGCCCATCCGCACGCGAGCTTCCACGCCGAATTCTACGTCAAGGGAACCTGTCGGGATTCGTTCCCCGCCTATCGTAACACCATGCAGGCCGGCCCCGCGTATAGCGCCGGTGCCGACCGACTTTTCGCCGATGATGTCAACCTCAGTGTTGATGCCGCGGACTGCAACATGATCGGGTATGAGGTCGCGTTCAAGGGCGCGCGATCGAGTAGTCAGGGCGCGGTCCAGGTGGCGCTCCACGCGTCACTCTCCAATTCCGACCCGGAGAACGGCGGACGAATTCTCGGTACACGGATGCAAGGTCAGGTTTGGGATACGGACGTTCGCATTTTCAGGAAGGTGTTCCCTGATGCGATTCCTCTGGCGGATTACATACAGCCCGGAGGACGCGTCTTGCACGCCGTGTTCAAGACGAAAGCGGACACGGTGGGCCCCATCAAGACCTGTAAGGACGGCAATCCCGGACACACGCTGGACCTCATTCAGGTCTTCCAGCCGGGCAATCCGGATGGATCGTGGGTTCCGGTCGATTTCGGAGGGAGTTGTCATTCCGGGGTCGAGGTGACCATTTTCTGCGAGGGACCGGCGCCGACGGGTGCCTGTTGCGATCTTCTCGTTCAGGAAGCACCGACCTGCGTGGGTGGTACATTCCCCGATGTCCCTTGCGGTCGAAATGAGGACTGCACCTGCCTTCCCGCCTGTGTCGACGGGACCTGTGATACTGCCGTCACGTTCACCTGTCTTGACGGGGATCGGAAGGGCGCATTCTGCAATAACGATACCGATTGCGCCTGCCCGTCAAACACATGCAGCGGAAACGTCTGTGATGGTGGCCGCAACCACAATTTGCCTTGCATCACGGCGGCCGACTGCGGTTTCCCGCAGCCTTGCATCAGCGACGGTGCATGCGTCGGTGAGGCGGTTTGCCGCGAGGTTCCAGAGATGAACTGCGCGACGACCGATCCAACTCGATGGGTCAGAGACGGGCGCTGCGGTCCGGTTTGCGTCGGCGGCGGCAACCACGGGCTGTCCTGCGGCAATGATAACGACTGTCCGTCCGTATGCGTGGACGGGCCCATGGATGGTCAGCCCTGTCCGGCTGAGCCGGCGGAGTGTACCGCTCCTGGATCGTGCTATACGGGGACGTGCGAAGGTTCCTTCTGCACCGGTGGTATTCACGATGGCCAGGCCTGCACGCGTCAGGCGGATTGTGAGGGCGGCGAGTGTACCGGGCAGCCGTTCATCAACCGCCAGGCCTGCGGTTCGGGTTCGTGCTGCGGCTGTATCGGCGGTACGTGCGCGGATAGGCCGACCGATTGCATCGACAGCACGGAGCGTGAGTGTGTGATCGCAACGCCGGAGGGGGGCCGTCTTTTCCGGGCTGGTGAGTTGTGCGCCACGACGCGTTGCCCTTTTGGTGCTTGTCTCAGTCGAGAGGGCGATTGCACGCTTCCCCGTCGAACGATCTGCGTCGGCGGTATGAACGATGGTCTTGATTGTGATCCGAATGAGTTTGGCTGCACGGAATGTCCGGGGCTTGATCCACAGCAGCCGCGCGTGGATTGTGGAACTTGCCCGGGCATACCCGGTTGCGGCGACCCCTTCTGCTGCTCGGCCGTGTGTGCCAACGATGACTTCTGCTGCACGGTCTGGTGGGATCCGCAGTGTGCCTCCCTGGCGGCGTCTGCGCCAGAGTGCCGATTCACTGAGGTGGCCAATGACCTGTGCCATAATTCGGAGGATCCCGACAAGGGCGCGCTTCTGGTCGAACTTCCGCTCTTCCTAGGCGAGACGGACGTCATCAACTCGCTAACGAGCCCCGAAGAGCCCGGGTTCTGCTGTAACACGGATGATCCGGGGGGTCAGGGTGAGGGGGCGACGTGGTTCAAGTTCGTCGCGGAGCATCCAACGGATCCCAATGCAACGACAGTATCCGTCGGCATCAGCACTTGTGCGAGTACCGGCCGCTCGGTGGGTGACGAGGATTTCCCTGCCGACGACTCATTGCTCCAGGTCTTTTCCGTGGCTGACCCCGATTTGGGCGCTTGCAGAGACCTTTCTCCTTGCAGCACCTCTGCGCAGGATTGTGTGGATGGGTCCAAGTGTATCGTGGCCGACGGACGAGGGTGCATTAATCTCATCCCGATCGCCTGTAACGATGATTTTGGTGCGGGGTGCCCCGGCGGATGCCCGGGGTGTGCTCCGCAGACCGAGAATTCGACGGTTTGCATTCCCGATGCCATCGTCGGCCATACGTACTATTTCATGGTCGCGGCGAAGCCGTCGGTTCGCAGCCACTGCGTTGGTGGTTCGGACGACGGTGTACAATGCATATCCAGTGATGAGTGTGGTGGAAAATGCGAGGGCGGAACAAACACCAGGGACGCCTGCACGGATCCCCCCGCGCTGGACTGTCCGGATCCCAAATGTGAGGGAGGCCTGAACAACCTCCAGCCCTGCGCGAGTGATGCCGACTGCCCCGCCGGTACCGGCGGCGGCGGCGCCGGTCAGTGCGTCTGTTGTCCTGGAGGATCCTGTGTCGAGGGGATTTGCACGCCGGAGCAGCATCGCGGGGTCTACCGCGTGACCGTCAGTACACCCTGCAGTGGCGGTATTCCCGGCATTCCGAACGACCTCTGTGACGATGCCGATGTGCTCACCGGTGCCTTTGAGTCCGTCCCCTTCGATCTGTCGGGCGGTGGTATCTATGATCCGGTTTCGTTCGACTGTCCAGGTCCTGACCCGACCAATTGCGTCTCCACCTTGAAGAATGATATCTGGTACGATTGGATCGCACCGGCCAACGGAAAGGTCACGATCGATACCTGTGCCGGCAGCGGACTGGATACCGAGAATACGTCGATGGCCGTCTATGAAGGGTGCGACTGCCCGCCGGATGATGCGAACATCATCGATTGCAGTGATTTCGAGACGAGCAGCGGCTGCTTCACCGGGTCGAAGGTCCGCTTCAATGCGGTGAAGGACGCCTGTTACAAGGTCCGCTTGGGCGGACACGGGGGCCTCACCGATATCGCCGGGACCCTCAATATCAACCTGGAGCAGTGTCCCGACGGAGTCGTGAGCTTTGACGATCCTGCATCAGACATCGTCGATGCGCGTCAGCCTCATCCGCCGACCGACACCGCGACCGGGCAGGGGCTGCAGTCCTTCAGGGTCACCGCCCCGCCTGGAGCGAATGTGGTCGACGTTCCCGGTTCGGCCGGTCGGTTCACCTGTTGGTCACTCTGTGAGACCGCGTTGGACGCCGGGTTTACAGCCAACAGGATCACCGGCGTCGCCGACAATTTCGATGGTACGTATAGGGTGACGCTGGCGAGGCCCATCACGACCGGCGCGGTTACGACGTTGACCTTCCTCCACGGGGATGGCTCGGAAACGGTCGGCGTGTTCACGTCGCACCCGGGCAACGCCGATGGGGGGCCGATGGCGGAGGTCACCGACGTCACCGCGGTGATCGACTACATCAGTGGTGCGGCCGCGCCGCCGCCGGAGGCGTACAGCCAGGATATTGACCAAAGCGGTCTGGCGACCTCCGCGGACATCCTGCGGCTGATTGATGTGCTCCAGGGCGCCCATGCGTTTGACGCCTGGATGGATACGCCGCTGCCACAGTGCGCTCCGATCTGCTGCTCCCCGGCTCCGTAAGACGGGCAGCGCGCTTCGGCGCCGGTTAGAGAACAACCCGACCCCCGATGCGTTCTATTCGATCGCATCGGGGGTCTTCTTTGCGCTGCCTCCCCTTCGTCGATTCCGCTGAATTGCTGTTGTTCCGCCGGGCGGTTACGATCGCCGGCCATGATTAACCTGCGAACGAGACCGATCGGGGGGCTCCGCGATGAGTGACGCTCCCGCGCACACCGCCCAGCGGGCCAAGAAGCGCGACGCGATGGTCGAAATGGGCGTCGACCCCTATGGCGGCCGCTTCCCCGACGTGATCGCTTCCGCACGCGTACGGCAACAAGCTGAATCGCTCAACATCGAACCGGGCGCGCGCACGGAGACTCGCCTGCGCGTTGCCGGTCGCATCGCCCTCCTCAGGGTGATGGGCAAGCTTGCTTTCGTCACGATCCGGGACGGTTCAGGCCCGATTCAACTGGGGTGCAGTAAGGCGGACATCGAACAGCAGTGGCCCCTGCTCAAGCAGCTTGACCTCGGCGATCTCATCGGAGCCGACGGCGTCGTCGGCCGGACCAAGACCGGCGAGCTGACCGTGTGGGTGGATCGCCTCACCGTCATGACCAAAGCGATGAGGCCGCCTCCGGAGAAGTGGCATGGTCTCACCGACGTCGACCTGCGATACCGCCAGCGCTACGTCGACCTCTTCGCCAATCCAGACGTCCTCGATATCTTCCAGCAGCGCAGCGCTATCATCACGGCCATTCGCGCCTGTCTGATTCGGGAGGGATACTGGGAGGTCGAGACGCCGGTCCTTCAGCCGATGTACGGCGGGGCGGCGGCACGCCCTTTCACCACCCATCACAACACGCTCGACATGCCACTGTATTTGCGGATCAGCCCGGAACTCTACCTCAAGCGGCTGCTCGTCGGTGGCATGGATCGTGTGTTCGAGATCAGTCGCAATTTCCGCAACGAGGGGATCAGTACCAAGCACAACCCCGAATTCACCATGGTGGAGCTGTACGAAGCCTACGCCGACTATGAGGTGATGATGCTTCGGGTGGAGCAGATGGTCGCGGCAGCTTACGACGTCTCGGCTCGTGCGAGCGTATTGCGACGAACGGACAGCGCGTCTGACGCGTCCATCGGGCAGAAGACAACGGAGGACGATGCTGCGGAGGCTCGGCAGGTGGACGACGACTGTGACGCGTACCGCAAAGCCAAGGAGGGAATTGAGCAGGGGCGTCAACTTGCCGTCTACAGGGGGCAGCTCCTCGATTTCACGCCACCCTGGCCACGCAAGAAATACGCTGAGCTTCTCGAAGAATACGCCGGTGTGGCCATGACCGACACGCAAGCCGTTCGGCGCAAAGCGGAAGCGCTGGGACTGACCGTCGCCGGAAAGGACGACGCCGTTCTGACCAACGACTTGTTCGAGTCCACGGTCGAGCGGCACCTCGTGCAGCCGACGTTTGTCTGCGATTACCCGGCCGCGATTTGCCCACTGACGCGGACCCACCCCGACGATCCTTCGATTGCGCTTCGGTTCGAGGCCTTCGTCTGCGGGATGGAGCTTGGCAACGCCTATACGGAACTCAACGATCCGGATGCCCAGAGGCGCAACTTCCAGCGCCACCTGGCCGGCGAAGGCGACGAGACGATGGCGGTCATGGATGAGGACTTCATCACGGCGCTGGAATACGGCATGCCCCCGGCCGGCGGGCTCGGGGTGGGGATCGACCGCCTTGTCATGTTGTTGACCGATTCGCCCAGCATTCGCGACGTCATCCTCTTTCCGCTTCAACGTCCCGCATCGCGAACGGACGGTTAACCCATGTACAAGTGGTTTCTGGCGATCCGATACTTGAGGACCAAGCTGATTGCCGTTTTCGGCATCGCCAGTGTCATGCTGTGTGTGGCGATGGTATTGGTCGTGCTGAGCGTGATGGGGGGGTTTCTCGACACGGTTCGTGAACGAGCCCGCGGGCTACACAGTGAAATCGTACTTGAAGCCGGAACGCTCCAGGGCGTTCCTTACTACGAAGAATTCGGCGCCTATTTGCAGCAACAACTTCCCGGTGTCGTCGACATCGTCACGCCGGTCATCTACACGTATGGGATCTTCCGGGTACCCGCGACGACATGGACGAAGCCTGCTCGCGTGCTCGGCGTTCACCTCGATGACTACGTCCGCGTGAACACGTTCGCCGGCGGTCTCCACTATGACAAGTATTACCCAGGGTCCAGCCGGCTTGACCCGCAGTCGATGCCGGTGGCGGGTGTCGGCCCGTCGGGTGACCTGGTGCTGCCACCCGATCTGCAGCAAGCCAACGCCTCCTGGCGCGAATCCGAAGCCGATCCAGAGGCCCTGACTGCATACGACGCGGATCCGTTCGTCGAGGCGCCTTATCCGTACGTTACCGCCACGCCGCGCAGCACCAGCGAACGCGTCTACGCGGCCGAGCCTGGTCCGCCGCGCTATGCCGGCCCCGAGCGTGACGGCGTGATCGTCGGCGTCGATTTGCTCTTCGCCCGGCGCACGAGCGGCACCTTTGAACGATACCTCGCCCGGGGGGCTGACGTCGCCTTGACCCTGATGCCTCTGAGCCCGGCCGGAAACCCGATGGGTGAATTGCCCTCGAAGGTGCCGCTTCGATATGTGGACGACTCGCGCACCGGTATCTTCGAAATCGACAGCCTCTGCGTCTACGTAGACTTCGACATGCTGCAGCACCGACTGGCCATGGATCCGCAGCCGCTCGCCGATGGCGGTATGACCAAGCCCCGGGCAAACCAACTTCTGATCTCGACGCGCGAAGGCGTTGACATCAACGAGGCGAAGGACCAGATCGCCATGGCGTGGTCTGTCTATGGTGCGTCGCTGGGGCTTGATCCGGATTCCCAGGAAGCGCGGGCCTTGGGACTGGCCGCGGTCTACACCTGGGAGGACATGCAGCGTCAGTTCATCAACGCGGTAGAGAAAGAGAAGGTCCTGGTCACGTTCCTCTTTACGCTGATCAGCATGGTGGCCATCGTTCTGGTCGGCTGCATTTTCTACATGATCGTCGAGAAGAAGACGCGCGACATCGGAATCTTGAAGTCCATCGGTGCATCCAGTCTTGGCGTCGCCGGGCTGTTTGTCGTTTATGCCGGTGCCGTCGGGCTGGTCGGGTCTATTCTCGGGACGATCTTTGGTTCCGTTGTGGTTTGGTACATTAACGACATCCAGGATTTTCTGGCGAGCTTGCACCCGCAGCTTCGTATGTGGAGCCCCGATGTCTACTCGTTCGATCAGATACCCAACGTGGTCAAGCAGGCGGATGCCGTTTGGGTTGCGTCCATGGCCGTGCTGGCCTCCATCCTCGGTTCGATCATTCCCGCGCGGATCGCGGGACGTGTGTGGCCGGTCGAGGCGTTACGATACGAATAGGGTGTGCGGGACCGGCTCTTGACCGGCAGGAATCGACGAAATGCTTCGAGCAAGAGGCCTTCACAAGTCTTACCGCATGGGGCGCAGCCACGTGCATGTATTGCGCGGGGCGTCACTGGATGTCGGTCGAGGCGAGTTTCTGGTGATCCGCGGGGCTAGCGGTTCAGGCAAGAGCACGTTACTCCATCTTCTCGGCGCGCTCGACATCCCGGATAGAGGCTCCGTCGAGTTCGAGGGAACGGATCTCTTCGACCGCGGCGATGCGATCCGCCGCGCGTACCGGCGTCGCAGTATCGGGTTTGTGTTTCAGTTCTATCACCTGCTTCCGGAATGCAACGTGCTGGAAAACGTACTGATGCCCAGGCTCGTGGCCCACTCGCTCTTGGGGTGGCGATCGGCTCGACGTACGGCCAGGCGCGACGCCGCGACAATCTTGGAACGTGTGGGCCTCTCGGAACGTTCCAAACACCGCCCCAGCGAGCTGTCCGGTGGCGAACGGCAACGTGTGGCCATTGCACGTGCCATCGTCAACGATCCGGTTGTGTTGCTCGCCGATGAGCCTACGGGTAATCTGGACGCCAGAATAGGGGGCGAGATCTTGGAGTTATTGACCGAGCTGAATGAGGCTGGGCAGACTGTCATCATGGTCACGCACGACGATAAGGTGGCGTCTCGTGCCCATCGGCGAGTTCAGCTCACTGAGGGTATCATCAAGGAGATGGACGGTTCGGGCGGTGACGCAGCATCCGCTCGACGGATCATAAAGGAGGTGGCTCCGTGAGTACCGCAGCAGCGCAGACGCCGGCTATACAGAAGTCCAGCAATCCCTTTGCACCCCGGGCCGATCTCAAGATCTGGCTCGATGGTGAGTTGGTTCCCGCACCTGAAGCGAAGATCGGCGTTTTCGACCACGGTCTGCTCTACGGAGACGGCGTGTTTGAGGGAATCCGTATTTACGGCGGGAAGATCTTCAAAGAGTCCGAGCATGTGCAGCGACTGTTCGAATCCGCCAAGGCCATTCGACTGACCATGCCCATGACGCATGAAGCGGTTTGCGACGCGATGCACGAGGCCATGGCGGCGAATGGTATCACAGGCGATGGCTACATTCGCTTGGTCGTCACGCGAGGTGTCGGCTCACTCGGGATTTCCGTGGCGCATACCGCCTGCCCATCCGTCTTCATTATTGCCGACAAGATCGCACTCTATCCTCCCGAGGTCTACGAGCGGGGGCTCACCTGCATCGTTTGCGGACTTGCCAGAAACCACCCGAATACCACGAGCCCGCGCGTGAAGTCCCTCAACTACCTCAACAACGTGATGGCCAAAGCCGAGGCGAGGGAGGCGGGTGCCGATGAGGCCATCATGCTGACCACCGACGGTTTCGTCTCAGAATGCACCGGAGACAATATCTTCCTTATCCGTGGTGGTGAGCTGATGACGCCGCCTGCTTCGATGGGGATTCTCGAGGGTATCACGCGCGACGTCGTGATCGAACTCGCACGCAAGCGTGGCTTGGTCGTCCACGAAAAGGTCTTGATCCGGCACGACCTCTATGTCGCAGAGGAGTGCTTTGGAACCGGGACCGCAGCCGAAATCGTACCGATCACAAGAATCGACGGGCGAGCGGTCGGAGATGGCACACCCGGACCGATCACCAAACAACTCACCGCCGATTTCATCGACTATCGGACCTGAACGTAAATCCGCCGAGGGTACCCTCGGGGCTTGCCGATACACACAGCGAAGCCCAGAGGTTGCCCGTTATGGATGGTTGGCTACTTGTAACTTGGTCCAGTGTCTGCGCAGGCGGCGTTCTGATGTTTCTGGGCGCTGTCGCCTCGGAGATCGCCTCCGTGGAAGACGCGATGGACGTCTTTGAGATCCAGCAGGCGCGGGCGCACCACCAGGCAAAGCAAGCCGCAGCCTCTGGGCAGGCGGGTTACGCCGAATCCGCCACGGAGACGACCCCGGGGATCATTCGCGGGACGGGCGGTTGACGCGACTCCGGCGTGAATTACGATGATTCACGGCTGGCGGTCCTTTGTGCGCCGCAACGCACCCGTCGCCGTGCAGGAACGGGCAGGCAACGTACTCAAGACAGGGATCTGGACATGTCGATTCCATCCAACCGATTCGCGCAACTGCGCTGGCTTCAGAATGTCCTCTGCGTGTCCGCGCTCCTCGGCTCGCTGGTCGTGGTTGGTCTGGGCATCATGGGGGTTGGCGTCGCGTCCGGTTCACTCAACATCTGGCTGATCATCGTCGGTGCGTTCACCCTCTTTCTGACGGTTCTGGTCATGACCTACCTACCTCTCGCCAGGAAGATGGAGTCCGCCGTCGCGCGGCAGCTTGGCGAGTTGCGAGATATGAGTGACGTTTTGACCAAGCAGCTGGCCGCGATGGAGGCGATCGAAGAGAACACGCGATTGTCCGATGCTGCCAAGTCTCTGGCCCACCGCCAGCAGGAGCTTGAAGCCCTGCGGGCTGCCATTCGCGAGGACCTGCGAATCGAGCACTGGGAGGTCGCACTCAACCTCATTGACGAAATGGAGCGGCGTTTCGGCTGTAAGGAGGAGGCGGATCGGCTTCGTGAGGAGCTGGATCAGGCACGTGGCGACGCCATCGACGCCAAACTGCGAGACGCCATCGAGATGGTCGATCGCCATTTTCGGGGCCACGACTGGGAGCAGGCCCAGCGCGAGATCGATCGCCTGCTCCATGCTCTTCCCGATCATGCCAAGGTCGTTGCCCTCCAGGATCGCATGGCGACCATGAAGGAAACCCACAAGCACGAGCTCATGTTGGCCTGGGAAGAGGCCGTTCGGCGAAGCGACACCGACCACGCGATCGACGTTCTCCGGGAACTCGATCAGTACCTTTCCTCCGCCGAGGCTCAGGCCCTGCAGGCGTCCGCAAGAGACGTCTTCAAAGAGAAGCTGCTTCAAATGGGCGTCAAGTTTCGATTCGCCGTCACGGAAAAGCGATGGCAAGACGCACTGACGATCGGGCTCGAACTGGTCCGAGAGTTCCCCAACGCCCGGATGGCCACCGAGGTTCGCGACGTCATCGATACGCTCCGCGAGCGCGCCCGTGCGAACGCCGAAATGGAGGCCGGTTCCGTTCGCGAGGTCTCTCCCTGACCTCACGCCAGGTCGTCCGCATCTGACCGGTCCTGCTCGCCGTCCCCTCCTCCGCGTTGTGCCCCGGGCGCCATGCCACCCACCGGTTGTCGATCCGACACTGATCTTACGCGAGGCCTTTGTGGCACTGGGAGTTATCGGACGATTGCGCCCCATGGGCCGTCGAAACGCCGGGAATTCGCTGCACGCGTTGCCGTCTGCTCCATGCGTCCAGTGTTTCTCGGACCCAGTGATTCCCCAGCGCCCGATACTTCGAGTTGCTTCTCTCAGCGGTCGATAGGCACGTTACCGGAACGAAGAAGGCTGCACGGGCGGGAATACGCGTACAGCCAGCCTGCGGACGACGTCCGATCGACCGGCGAGTGCGCCATGCAGACTGCGCCAACGGACCCAACTGAAGTATCCGCCGAGACCCGCATGTCGGATCGCGTGATCGATGCGGCGTTGAGCCTGAAGTGCAAGGCCACCGCCCTGGTGGTCGTTCTCACGCTCACCGTCGCCGCCGTGGTCACCGGCTACCTGTTGAGCTCCACGGAGGAACTCGCCCGCCACCAACATCACGATCAACTGATGGAACTCGCATCGGTTCTCGCCAACGTGGCCGCGACGCCCTTCGAAGAGAACGACACCGAAGCGCTGGAATTGCTCGCGGACGAGGCCGTCAACGGCCGTTCCTTGCTCTATGTCATCTTCTCGGATGTTGGCGGGAGGCAGCTTGCCGTCGCGGAGCGAGAGAAAGTGCAGGTCCTCAAGAAGCTCGATCGTGATCCGTCCAAACGCGTGCCCGTCCCCGGGCAACCGGTGTTTCGTGACGGAACGGAGAGAGTTCCGGTGTTTCTCGACGTGATGTACCCCGTCACGGCTCACCGACCCTCGGCCCCGTCGTGGGACAAGTCACCCTCCGCCACACGGGGAGAACTCCTGGGATACGTTCGGGCGGGGCTGCTGGCTGACGAATGGCATCGAACGATGGCAAGCCGAATGGACCTGGCCATCGGCGTCGGCGTTTTGGCGATCGTCGCCGCGATCCCCCTGGGTTTCCTATTGGTGCGGCGTATCGTCTCGCCCATGGATGGTCTGGCCGACATGATGCACCGGTTTTCACTTGGCGAGCTGGACGTTCGCAGTGCGGTTCGACGGCGCGATGAGCTCGGGCGCCTCTCGACCGCCTTCAATCGCATGGCCGACCAACATCAACAAACGCACGAACGGATCATACGTCTCAACGCCGAGCTGGAACGTCGCGTCGCCGAACGAACGCATCAGCTCCGCGAGCTCGCCTCTCGCGACCCGTTGACCGGACTCTACAATCGGCGCCACTTCAACGAGATGCTCGAACGTCGATTCTCCGAGGCGTTGCGCTACAAGAACGAACTCTCCTGCATCATGATCGACCTCGATGAATTCAAGAACGTGAACGACGAGCACGGTCATCAGATGGGCGATGAGGTCCTGATGCTCGCGGCGCGTACCATCAGCGGGGAACTCCGAACGGCCGATGTGGCTGCGCGGTTCGGCGGCGATGAGTTCATCATCCTCCTTCCCCAAACGGACCTGGAACACACAGGCGTGCTCGCACAGCGCATTGTGGAGCGATTTGCCTCCGAGATCGAGCAGCGATTCCCTCAGCTCATCGCCACCATGAGCATGGGGCTAGCCAGCGTTGCCGCTATCGCCAGCCGCGATGCGGAGACCTTGGTCCGCGCCTCCGACCGCGCCCTGTACGACGCCAAGGCGGCCGGCAAGAACCGAATCGCGGTAGCCGGCGAACCCAAACCCGCCGTCGTTTGACAACTCCGTTCGTATTTCCTGCGGATTATTGTCGTTCTCTTACGAATTATAGAGCACGTCGAGGTTTGTAATCGCCGCGCGCGCCGGCGCGTGGTAGGGTATACCATAGGCGTGGATGCTCGGCGCTGTGCCGCATCCCCGGATCACACAGGAGTGCGATGCGATGTTGACAGCCGTAGGCCAGTACGTCGGCGGCAAGGTCCTGACCGCGATTCTGGTCGTCGCTACCGCCGGCGCCACCATCTGGTTCTGGAAACACCCGGAACATCTCAAGACGATCTGGCTCACCATCAAATACGTCCTGGTCTGGCTTGGCTTCGTCATCGTCCTGCCCTGGGCCACGTTCTTCGTGACGCCCTGGGCTGTCTCCAAGGATTCGAACCTCGTGGTCGCGTTGATGCTCGTCGGCTACGTGATGGCCGACGTGCTCGTGGCCGTCTCGTTGATCGGTGGCGTTTCCGGACACGACGTATTGACCTGGATGGTGCTTTTGCTTGGATTCCTGGCAGCCGGGGTTTATAATTACATGGTCTGTGAATTCCAGGCCGAGCGTTTGGAGCAGGTCTAGCGCGTACGCCGAAGAAAGGAAAGCGAAATGTCCGCGTTGCGGGAGGGACTGCGAATCAGCAACTACCTGCTCGAGCAGCGACTCGGCGCAGGGAGTTTCGGTGAGGTGTGGCGTGCCAAGCACCATGTCTTTGGTGACCTCGTTGCTATCAAGGTTCCCACCGATGCGCAGTTCGTTCGCAACTTGCAGCGCGAAGGCGTTGCCGTACACGGCCTCAAACACGCCAACATCGTGCGGGCGATTGACCTCGATCCCTACGCTGATCCGCCTTACTTCATCATGGAATTCGTCGACGGACCGTCACTTCGCGAGGCTATCGACGAACGCGGTGCGAGCTTCCCCATCCCCGCCGCCGTAGCCATCATGCGCGGCATCCTCCACGGCCTCACCGCCGCCCACGATGCCGGGCTGATTCACCGCGACGTCAAACCCGCCAACATCTTGCTCCATCAACCGCCCAAAGACCTCACGTCGATCTCCGAGCAGTCCATCAAGATCACCGACTTCGGACTTGGCCACGCAGGGGGCGTGACCACACAGTCCATCATGCAGAGCGGGAGCATGCTCACCGACGAAGGCCGAAGTATTGCCGGCACGCTCGCCTACATGTCCCCCGAACAGAAAGAGGGAAACGACCTCGATCCGCGAAGTGACCTCTACGCCTGCGGTATCATCCTGTTCGAAATGCTCACCGGAGAACGACCCCAGGGAAGCGATTGGCCCAGCTCCCTGCGTCGCGAGGTTCCCGAATACCTGGACCAGGTCTTTAGGGCGTGCTACACACACCGCGACCGCCGGTACCCGACGACAAAAGAGATGCTCGCCGCACTGGCCAGCACCGTCGAGCCCGGGGCCCTCCCCGTTCCACCACCGCCACCGCCTCCGCGCTCGGGGAACGGTTCCCCCTGCCCGTCGTGTGAGCGACCCGTACATGCAGACGATCAGTTCTGCATTCATTGCGGCCACCAACTGGCCGCTCGAGTTGCACGCTGCTCGAAGTGTGAAGCCTACGTGCGACCGACCGACCGATTCTGCATCTTCTGTGGGAATGACCTGTGTGTACTGAAGCCGTAACTTCGGAGAGACGGTAATGCAGGTCGATGCCGTGGTCATCTTGCTGGTCCTGGTGCTGGGATGTGCCGCATTCTTCTTCGGCCTCTTTTATCTTGCGCTGCGAGCCCTCGCCTGGATGGGACGCGGAATGTGGGGAACCGTCAGGCCGACCGGTAAGCGTGGCACGGCCGCGGGCTCGGCGTCGCGACCGAGAGTCTGTCCGCGCGATCGCTGCCGAAGGCTCGAATATCGCGCCGAAGCGCGGTACTGTGGCCAATGCGGCGAGCCGCTTTTCTAAGCGCGCCGACTCGATTACGCTGGGGACTGTGATGAACACGGACGCCGCAAAAGCCTTCCAACACGAGACCGACTTCCTCGCCGGCGTGGAGTCCAACCTCGAAGCCGCCAAAGGTAAACAACTACGAGGCTCGATCTGGCAGGTGACGCGCGACGACGAGAGCGATCGTCTACGCGCGCTACTCGCTTCCAACAGAATCTACGACCGCGAGAAACTCAAGTCCCTCCCCGCCAATCGAAGAATCGTTCTGCAGGGCTTCGAGCGCCGCTGGCTCTGGGGCAAACGTCCCACCGGCGTGGCCATCGCCTCCGTACTGACACCGATGAGTCACTATGCGTCCGATAGTGACGCCGGCGCCGAACCTGTCGGTCTCGGGGAACTGGTCGATCATGTTCGCCGCCTCGCCACCCGCGCAAAAGTCCCGCACCTGATCGGCGTATGCTGTCCGACCGGGCTCACCCAGGAGGCCAAGAGGGCGAAGCTCGATCTTCCCGGCGTGACCGTCGTCCTGATCGAACCGGATGGGAGCGGCGGGTGGACCACCACCGCCTGTGGCGAAGACACCGACCCGCGCGTGCCCAAAATATTCGATCCCGAGCAGGCGAAGGAGAAAGTGGACCGGGTACGCCGCATGGTCGAGCAACACAGTGCCGATCTTCTCACAGGGGGGCTTTCCGTTTCCGCAACGGCCGAGAAAATGAACCTCCCCGAAGAGGTCGTCCGGCGCGGGTTCGAGGAAGTGGCCCAGGAAGACCCGGAGCTCAGAGCGGCACAGCGAGAGGGCGAGTTCCTCCTGTTCCGCGGTGCGGCGGTGCAGCCGCAGGAGAGAAAATCGATGAACGTCGTGGACCGCATCAAACAGCTCTTCGCCAGCGACGGCGGCGAAGCCGAGAAGATCAACGTGCTCGCGGAGCGGCGGGCACTCCTGGCGCAGCGCCGCGATCGCATCTATGAAGACATCGGTGGGCTCGAGAAGAAGGAAGCCGATCTGCTCGCTCAGGGAAAAGCCGCAACGTCCAACGTCCCCAAGCGCCGCCTCGCCGCACAGCTCGCACAGCTTCGTAAAGACATCGCCCGGCAGAACACCACCGCCGCGATGCTCAACAAGCAGATCGACATCATCAGCACTGACATCCACAACCTCACGCTCATCCAGCAAGGCGAGATGGCCAGCCTTCCCGACACCGAAGAGCTGACCGAAAACGCCGTCAAAGCCGAAGAGATGCTCGAGACCCTCAAGGCCGACGCCGACCTCGTCGGAAGCCTCGAGACGGGCATCGAAGAAACGCTAGCCAGCGACGACGAACTCGCCATCCTCAAAGAGTTCGAGGACGTTCAAGCGCCGCCCGCCGCCGCACCGACACAGCAGATCGCCGAGGCACGACCCGCACCGCCGCAGGCGGCGCCACCCGCCCCGGCGCAGCCGATTTCGGAAGAAACTCCGCCCTCTGACGGTGACGGCAAGAGTCGCCGCGCCGACGCTGAACCGACTTGATGGAAAGGACCCGTTGAACCATGGCGTTTCTCGAGTGGCTGACCAAGCGGAGAAAACCGCTTTCGCAAATGACCAGGCCCGAGCTGCGCCGGCAGGAGATCCTCCTCGAAAAGGAACGCAACCAGCTCCTCAAGAAAGTCGAGAAGCTCGCCAAAGACAAGCAAGGTCTCTTCGAACGCGGTGCCAGCGAGAAGACACCCGAATTGCGACGTATCCTCGCCCAGGAATTTGAGCTCCGCACGACCGAACAGCTCATGCTCGCTCGCCAGCTCAACATCCGAAGCAAAGAGATGCTGACCGTTTCTCGGTTGCGCATGCTTCGCGAGAACGCCGACCGCGCGGGACAATCGAGCAAGCTCGGCCTCGTCAGCGAGAAAGACCTGCTCCGCCTCAGCAAGCTCATCGAGTCCGACGCCGTCCGATCAGAGGTCTACCAGGAACGCCTCGATGAAATCCTCTCGATCGGCGCCGGCGCGGACGAAGGTACGGACGGCCTCAGCGAGGCAGGACAGAGCGTCATGAACGTCTGGGAAAGACTCGACACCGGTTCGATCACCGACACGACCGAAGCCTTCGACGAAGCCGATCGAACCGTGCGCGAAAAACACGCCACGCCCGAAGCGTGAGCAGAAGAAATGTAACGTCCGCTGTGCGGACCGGATGGGTGGCCCACCTCTTCAGAGGTGGGGGACACGATGAGACAAACGTAGGGTCCGCTGTGCGGACCGGCAAGCGTAGGGTGCTTCTCGATGCACCAACCATGTAGGGTCCGCTGTGCGGACCAGTAGGTGAACGGACGCTGCACCGCACCGAACAAAACGATGAGTTCCTACTCAAAACCACTGCGGCGGAGCATGGCCAACCGGCAGATCGCCGGCGTTTGCGGCGGCATCGCGGAATACCTCGAACTCGACGCGACGATGATCCGCGTCGCCTACGTCCTGCTGTCCATTCTCTCCGCCGCATTTCCGGGGTTTCTCGTCTATGTCATTCTCTGGATCATCATCCCGGAGCGCGAATACTATTGATTCCGAGCCGATTTTCGCCGCCGGCTGATGGCTGACGGCTGATCGCTGAGAGCTTTAACCATGGGTCTATTCAAGTCAGCGGAAGAACGACGCATCGAGCGGGACATCAAGATCCGCCAGGGTATTCGGCGCATCGAGAAGTCCATTCGCGAGCAGGCGAAGTTTCAGGACGAGTTCATCAAGAACGCCCAGCACGCCAAGAAGATCGGCGACACAGGGCAGTACCAGTTCATCCGAAACTCGCTCAAGAAGACCGCCACCATCCGGAAAATGCTCGAGCGGCAGCTCCTCTCCGTCAAAAACGCTCTGCTCATCAAGCGCCAGGCCGAAGCCTCCGCCGACTTCGCCAAGAGCATGGGCATCATGGCCTCGGAAATCGGACGCCTCTTCGGCGAAACCGACCTCGTCCAGACCCAGGCCGACTGGGAAAAAGCCATGATCCAATCACAGACCATGGAAGAGCGCATGGACATGTTCCTCGACACCGTCGAGGACGTGGCCTCACAAGACGTCGAAATGAGCAAAGCCGGTGAGGTCATCACCGATGAAGAGATTGACCGGTTGATCGAAGCGGAAGCGCAGGCCGAGCATCAGAAGGAACTCGGCAAACTCGCCGGCCTCCGCGCCGAACTGAACTCGCTCAAGAGCGAAGGAGAAAAGCAGAAATAGCACCGAGCCGCGGGCTTTAGCCTGTGCGAACTCCGACGGCGATGAAGCGACGAACAGCCGGGTAGGGCGGGCTTTGCCCGCCGTTGATGGAGTCTGATATGGTCGCCATGGACCAAATCGAAACCTTGACACGAAAGATCGCGGCTGAGTTCGATCCGCAGCGCGTGATCCTGTTCGGGTCCTACGCCTACGGGGCGCCGCGCGAGTTCTCCGACGTCGACCTGCTGGTCATCATGCCATTCGCAGGTAGTTCGTTTCGCAAGTCGCTCGAGATCATCAGGCGCATCAGACCCTCCTTCTACGTCGACGTTGTCGTTCGCGATCCGGACGACGCTGAGAGACGCTATCGTGAGGGCGACCCGCTGATCCGCGAGGCGTTTGATCGTGGCGAGGTTCTCTATGAACAGAACGGTTAGAGAGTGGATCGACAAAGCCGACGGCGACTACCGGGTGGCCAAGCGCGAGGCCGCCATCGTCGACGGCCCAAACTATGATGCTGTCTGCTATCACGCACAACAGTGCATCGAAAAGCTGATGAAAGCTCTACTGATACAACTTGGAGTGACTCCGCCAAAGACGCACAACCTCCTGGAGCTTCAGTCCTTGCTGAGACCGGTCTCCTCCGAATGGCAAGCATCCGAAGATGATGTCGATTTTCTGAACCGGGGCGGGATTGCGTTTCGGTATCCTGGCGAAACCGCGGAAGTCAGTGATGCCGAAGACGCGATAAGGATCTGCGGCGAATTGCGTGAACGCATTCTCATCATACTTGGAAGCGCATGACCGTCTCCTACGCAACTTTCGACCGACTCAAGACCAAGGGCGTCACCGCCTTTCGCCCCCTCCTTGCCAAGGAGGGGGTTGGGGGGAGGTCAAGGGCCGGAGTGAAGCGCGGAGTCCAGTGCGATCCGTCGCGCACACGAGTATCCGGCGCCCGCACGGAAGACCCCCTGTGTCCCCCCTTGGTAAGGGGGGAGCAGAAAAGACAGCAACGAGAGTAGAAGAGGCACAAACGGGAGCAGAGCAGGCACAAACGGGCGCGACGAGTCCACCAACCGGAGTGTTGTAGGGTGCATCTCGATGCACCTTCTTTGAAACAATCATGACCGTCTCCTACGCAACCTTCGACCGACTCAAAACCAAAGGCGTCACCGCCTACAAGAAGGGCGACTACCTCACCGCCAAGTCCTACCTCGTCGAAGCCGCCGAGTGCATGCTCGAGATGGCTGAGCAAGCCAAGACCGACGACACCCGTCGCCAGCACGAAGAACTTGCTACCGAGCTGATCGACCTCGCCAAAGACAGCGACCGTCTCCACGCCTCCGGCGCCAAACCACCCAAGGGCGGATCCGGCCGACAGCGCGAAAAAGAGGACGACTCCGGCGCAGACGCCGGCGACTGGATCGTCAAAGACAAACCCGACATCGGCTTCAACGACATCGCCGGCCTCGAAGACGTGAAGGAAGAGATCCGCCTCAAGATGATCTACCCCTTCGCCCATCGCGAACTCGCTCAGAAGTATGGCATCAACACCGGCGGCGGCGTGCTGCTCTTCGGACCGCCCGGTACCGGCAAGACGATGATCGCCAAAGCCATCGCCCACGAGATCGACGCCACGTTTTTTGTTGTAAGTCCGGCACAAATGCTCTCCAAGTGGGTGGGCGAAGCCGAACAGAACATCCGCAAGCTCTTCGAGGCCGCCAAAGCCGAAGAAACCTCCGTCATCTTCCTCGATGAGACCGAAGCGCTCGTTCCCAAACGCAAAACCGACAGCTCCACCGTCATGCAGCGCGTCGTCCCTCAGATCCTCCAGGAACTCGAGGGGTTTGATCGCAAGGCCGACCGCGCCCTATTATTTGTAGGCGCGACGAACCGCCCCTGGATGCTCGACGAAGCCATGCTCCGCCCAGGCCGGCTCGACGCAAAAATCTACGTCGGCCTGCCCGACGCACCCGCGCGGTTCCGCCTGTTGGAGATATACTTCGGAGATCGCCCGCTCGCCGACGACGTCGATTTCGGTGAGTTGTGCGACGGTCTGGACGGTTATTCCGGCGCCGACATCAACAATATCGCACAGCGCGCCGCCGAATTACCGTTCATGGAAGCCATCGCCGGCAAAGACGCCCGAGCGATCGCAAGAAAAGACATCGTCGCCGTCATCGAGGCGACACCGCCGTCTGTAAACCCGGCCGACCTCGTCCGTTACGACAAGTTCGCCGCCGGCAAGTAGGGTGCATCTCGATGCACCGGAATGTAGGGTCCGCTGTGCGGACCTGGAACGTCGCCGCTTTTCGCCCCCTCCTTCCAATGGTGGGGGTCGGGGGGAGGTCGAACCGAATGGGTGCCCCGTCTCTGCAGAGGTGGGGGACACGATGAGACAATGTAGGGTCCGCTGTGCGGACCAAACCGTACCGCGACCGCAAGGGAGCGGCCGACGACTATGAGGTGCCATATGCCTGGCAGCAACTTTGATCCAAAGCGCTTCTTTCATCGACCCGAGAACGTTGCCCTGTACGTTCCGGCCGACGAACTCTTCGGACTCCTCAAACGCTCGCTCGATCTCCCCGCCCAATGGGCCGCCCTCACCGCACGATCCGCCGGCGACCACGTGGTCACACCACCCGGCGGCATCGTCGAAGGCGCCGACGCCGAAGACATCCTCTTCGTTCGCACGACCCCATTTGACATCGAACTCTCCGAAGAGGGCATCGTAACCAAAGATCGCCTCGGCTGCCGCACCGACCTTCGCCTCCGGCTCAGCATCATCCCGGAACGCACCGAGCTGCTCTCGTTTCGCAAGAGCGTCGTGGCAAGCCACCGCGTCGTGCAGACCAAGAGCCTCGCCCAATTCCTCGGACCCACCCTGCGCACCGCCCTCTCACAATTCGCCGCCGGGTGCGACGCCGCCGATCTCGTCGACGGCTCTTCGACCGAAGCGCTGACCGCCGCACTCACCGAATCCCTGCAAGCACCCCTCTTTACCGCCGGCATGATGTTGGAGGCCACCCCCTCGGCGAAGTTCGACTCCAAGACCCTCAAGCAAGTCCGCGAATCCCAGCGCGATGCCGCAAAGCGCCGCGCCGAGCACGAAGCCGCCCATCAGGTCCAGCAGGCCCTGCAACGCGCCCAGTCCGACCGCATGGATCACCTGTCGGCGTTGCTCACCCGCCTGGGCGAAATGGCCGCAGCTTCACCCGACGTCGATCTTCCCGACCTCGTCCGCACCTTCTCCGAACGCGAACGCGGCGAGGTCTACGAAGCCCTCTTCGCTTCCGAACCGGCCGCATCGACAACGCGCTGGATCGTCGTAGCCGCCGGCGACGAACTGCTCTTCTTCGATCCCGCAAGTATGGAATCCCCCGCAAGACGATTGACCATCACCGGCGACGCAGGACCCGTGCGCTCCATCCACCCACGCGGCGACGGCGCCGGAACCGTACTCCTCCTCGGCGCAGCCACCGGCGTCTATCGACTGCCGATCGAGCGAGCCGAACCCGACGTCACGCTGCTGGTTCCCGGCGACCCGCAAGTCAAAGGCGGTTTCAACGCCGCCGCATTGATCGGCGACCGCGTTTTCGCCTCACACTCCGAGATCGGACTCTGCGAGTGGGACGTCCATCAACCCTTCGAGCCCAAGATGCGATTCGAGTCGATGACACGAGACGCGAAAGCCGTTCGCGCCGTGCAGTTCTTCGATGGCCATGTGTACTGCGCCATTGACGATCGCATCATTCGATTCTCCGCGGATGAGCTCAGCGATCGTCCAACGACAATCTTCACCGGAAGCGGTACGACCATCACCGCCTTGGTCCCCACGCCCAAAGGACTCTACGCCGGCAACAGCGGCGGCGACGTTCTTCACTGGGCCGACGGTCGTGAAACCGCCCCCGATCGCCTTCACACCGGGACCCAGCGCGCCGCCGAGTCTCTCTGGCTGCTGACCACCCACGGCGTACGCAGACTCGTCTACAGCGATACCTCGCTGCAGGTCCACGCACGCGTCCTCGGTGACAACTTCACCTGCCACTACGAAGCCGGCGGCCAGACACTCCGCCGCGTCGAAGTCGCACCGGACCTTCTCGTCGCCACCAACGACCTGCGCGATCGCTTGATCTGCTGGTCACCCGGGCAACCGGCGAAACCCTCCGCCACCATCGCCGTCTCGCGCCTATGCGGCCGTAGCGTCCAGGACGTTTGCCTGGTCTCCTGACGCAGGAACAGGAAGTCTGGAACCGCTAAGATGTGGCACCGGTTTTCAACCGGTGACTGGGGTTTGGCCGTTTTGTGTTGTGTCGTCGCAGCACCGGTTTTCAACCGGCGAAATCAACGGTCCGAATCTATGTCGAACGCTCTCGACACCGAGCTCTTCTGCACCAGTTGCGGCTACAACCTCCGCGGCCTGTGCGAGCAAGGCAACTGCCCGGAGTGCGACCCTCGCCGAATCGATTACTTCACGGCGTACCACCGCAAGGCGTAGCGCCGGGTACGAATGGGTAATTCGCTCCGCCAAACGCCCCGATAATGGCAACAAGCTCACTGATGGTGACGGTGTTGTCCACCACCGGTGTCGGCCCGGAGGATCCGAGACCCACGACGTCGATGCTGACCAGACTCGGTGCCCTCGCAAATGCCTGAAACTTGGATATCGTCGCCAACACGTCGAACGTGTTCACCACGTCGTCCGGGGCCTTGAACACGCCGTCAGAGAGGCTCGTGACATCGGCCCACCGTGCAGTCGCTACACTCAGCGCCGGCGAGAAGTTCTCCGGCAAATCCAGACTACAGGTCACGTCAACGGCCTGGACCGCGTAGGTCGCGGAATGCAGGATCGGATCAACCACCGACAGGTCCAATCTACTCGGAACAATGGCATCTCCCTGGACGTGAATGGCTGGATCGGCACAGTCCGCATTCGTCGAGCAAGGTTGGTCTAGGCTGTGAAGACAAATGAGCTCAGTAGTGCAAAAGCCGTACCCGCTGAACTGTGACCAATCCGCAAAGTGCGGATCACATTGCAGCGCGGCGACCATGATGCCCGGCTCGGTCTCGGACGGCTGACAGCCGACGACCTGGGCTCCAAGCTCACAGATCCCCGTCGGCGGCCCCACCCACATTTCGACACCATTCCAGATTTCAAACGGGGTTGGAAGATCGACCACGGTTACGCGCAGCGCCGTTGACCGACCAGGATTGCCGGGAACGATGGAGAGGGACCTGCTCTTGCGGCTGTTGACGACGAGAAGGTCTACGTCGTACGCCAGTTGCGAAGCCGGCGCATCGGTGGGAGCGCAAACGCTTGCACCGCGCACGAGGTCCACTTGGTCTGCTAGCGTGCTACCCCCCGGTGGTCTGGTCTCTTCTTGCTGCGACCAGGCGACCGGTTGGATGGTAAGGAAAAGTATCGCCAGAACTGCGGTTCCATTTCTCTTTGGACGGAACATGACGGTAAGCCTTTCAAAGAAGAAACATCCGATCACGACGACGCCTTTCCGATACTGCTTCATGTGAAGATTCCCCGGCCACCTGCAAGGCCGTGGACCGTTGGTGCAACTAGTATGGCACTTGGCTCGTCAGCAGAAGAACTCAACGGTGCAATCGAAAGCGGGAGCGAACCCATGATCAGGGAAAGGTAACTCTCCGGCTTCATCGTCTCGCTCCGAGGGACATGCCGTGTACGTAAGGCAAACCCCTCCGATCGGCCCTAACGATCGGTAGCGAATCCCAGTATATCAATGCAATCAGCGTCACGTCAATGGAAGTCTCACTGGCAGCTCGTCAGCACGCTGCAAGGTTCCCCGGAACGAGAATGTGGAGATAGGCAGGCCTGCGCGTTTGAGCCTGAACGGATCTACCAAAGTGAATATGACATGGATGACTGTGTCATTCCAATGACATAAAATTGTCCACTGCAACTGGCAATTTGTTCCACGAGTGTCTGTTCTCCCATGGGGACTTTACCGAGACCCATTGAGGGGTGTGTGAGGGTCATGCTTCTACCGTGAACGAAGAGCGCCATGTCTGGCGCGCTCGACCACGTTCTCCACTTCGTCCATTGCGGCGACAACCTCAGCAGCCCGTCCGAACAAGGCCATGTTTCGCGGTGCGTCGCGCCCCGTGTTCGGGCGCCCTCAACGGGCCATCGATCTTCCGGAGAGTCTCGAATGATGTGCCCTTCCCGAACATACGCACCGTCGACGAACTTGCGCACCTCGCACCCATCGTTCATCTCTATGGCTGTCTGGCGTGATGTTCAAATGCCGAACCACGTTCCCAAGAGCTGAAAAAGCCCGACACCGCGCAGAACGATGAAAGGACCTGGTGTCGACCGACGAATCCGACGCCGATCGCTGAAAACGGATGACCGACCTCGGACCGCGTTCTGCTGAGGGCTGACGTCTGCTAGCCGATCGCTCCTTCCGTGTTCCAGCGGTTGCGACCGCAAACGGACGGACTACGATGCCGGTCATGACGACGCGTCACCTTCTCGCGATAACGGTGATCTTCTGGCCCCTTTTGGACGGCGACTCAGCGGACCTCCGCGCAGAGCCCGGCGAGCCCACGACCCCGAAGCGCATCATCACCATCGCACCGAACGCCGCCGAGATCATCTGCGCTCTCGGCGCTTGCGGTCACCTCGTCGCCGTCAGCAAATTCTGTGTCCACCCACCCGAGCTGGAATCTCGCCCGCGCATCGGCGGCCTCTTCGATCCCGATCTCGAACGAATCGTCTCGCTGCGACCCGATCTGGTTGTGCTCCGCGGTAAGAACGAAACACTCGAGAACCTCTGCCGCGAGCGCGAAATCCGCATCTACCGCGACGAAACTCAGACCATCGAAGGCGTGGCCAAGTGCATTCGCGACCTGGGCCGGAGGCTCAACCTCGTGGACAGCGCCGCCAAGTTGACGAAACAGTTCCGCGCCCGGCTCGACCGCATCAAGGAGCGAAACGCCGACCGTCCGAAACCGCGCGTCCTGCTTACCGCGGCGCGCCGTCCCGATCGCCTGGCCGATCTCCTCACCTTCGGCTCCGACACCTTCCCGGACGAAATGCTTTCCATCGCCGGTGGCGTCAATATCTTCCACCACCTCGACATGCGCTACCCCCAAGTCAGCGCCGAATCCATCATCGCCCAGCGCCCGGATGTCATCATCGAACTGATGCCGGAAGTCGACCTGACCGAACGCCTCAAGTCCCGACTGCTCGACCAGTGGAAAGCGCTCGGTCCGATCCCCGCCGTTCAAAACCAACGTGTCTACTTCATCACCGACGACCATTGCCTGATCCCGTCACCCCGATACGTCGACATCATCGAAAAAGTGTCACGATTGTTGCACCCGGAGCCCGATCGTGACCCCTGAACCACCGCCCATGCTCGAGACCATCGGCGTTCGCTTCGGCTACCCTGCGCGCCCGAGCTTCCTGGGCCCCATCGACCTTTCCGTAGACAAAGGTGACTGCTGGGCCATCGTAGG
The DNA here is from genome assembly GCA_029260135.1 of Phycisphaerae bacterium. Taxonomy (GTDB): domain Bacteria; phylum Planctomycetota; class Phycisphaerae; order UBA1845; family UBA1845; genus OFTM174. The sequence goes on from JAJDDV010000162.1 coordinate 55,375, forward strand.
CCCGAACGGCGCCGGAAAGAGTACACTCCTGCGGCTGATAGCCGGCCTGTGCAGACCCGCTATCGGCCGCGCGATCTTCGAAGGTAACGACCTTGCCCAGATGACGCCCCGCGCCCGCGCGCAAGCCATCGCCTTCGTTCCACAGCATCCCCCAACCGACTTTGACCTCTCCGTCCGCGACATCGTTCTGATGGGCCGCTTCCCGCACCGGTCGATGGGGCTCTTCGAATCCGCTTCCGACTACCGCATCGCCGACCTCGCCTTGGAGGTCACCGAAACCGCCGCCTTCGCCGATCGACCGATCGCTACGCTCTCCGGCGGCGAAGCCCAGCGCGTCCACGTCGCCGCCGCCCTCACCCAGCAGCCCAGGCTCCTCCTGCTCGACGAACCAACCGCCTCACTCGATCTCCAACACCAACTGGCCATTTTCGAGATCCTCCGCCGGCGCGCATGTGACACCGGCTTGTCCGTGGTGGTCGTGACACACGATGTCAACCTCGCGTCACACTTCTGCTCTCACGTCCTGCTCCTCCACGCCGGAAAACCCGTCGCCGTCGGCCCACCCGGCGAGGTCCTGACCCCCGACATCCTCGGCCGGGTCTACGGCGTCGAGCTGGAACTGCTGGCCTCCAAAGGAGATAGCGACAATCGCTGGGTCGTCCCCGTTACCATTTCGAAGGAGGGGCGAGGATGACCGTGCTGACGCCTCGTCGATATGTGTCACGCCTTGGCATTTGTGGCGCCTTCCTCCTTCTGCTCATTCTCCTCAGCCCCGGAATCGGAACCGAATCCGCCACGTGCGGCTGGTGGGACGCCTGGCGCGCGAAACTCGGTTGGACGATCACCGCCGAGGAACTCACCGGACGACCGTTCGCCGATCTCGATGACGACGGCGTCATTTCCGAGGACGAACGAGCCGGATTCGTCGACACAGCCCGGACCATTTTCGATCTCCGCTTTCCGCGGACGCTGCTGGCGCTGCAGGTTGGAATCTCGCTCGCGCTATGCGGCGCGACCTTCCAGATCCTCTTTCGCAATCCACTGGCCACACCGTACACACTCGGGATCGCCAGCGGCGGCTCACTCGGTGCCATCATCGCCATCCGCACCGGGTGGGGGATCGTTATCCTCGGCGTGTCGACCCTCTCCATCGCCGCGTTCGTCGGCGCGATCCTCGTCGTAGCCACGGTGTTTCTGATCGCGCGAGGTTCCCGACGCCTGACGTCCAACGAGCTTCTCCTCGCCGGCGTGACCATGGGCCTCTTCTGCTCGGCCATGATGATGCTCGTGACAGCCGTCTCGAACGAGCGCGAGACGTTCTCCATGGTGCGATGGATGATGGGCTCGCTCGATCCCGTAACGACCCTCCAAGGAACAACACTGCTGCCGCTGGTGCTCCCGGCGTGGATCGTCTTGATTCTCAGCGCCCGCGCGATGAACCAGTACCGCCTGGGCGACGAGCTGGCCCAGACCCGCGGTGTCGGCGTCGCACGACTCCAAGCCGTCTGCGTTCTGGTCTGTACGCTGGCGATGGCCGGCGTCGTGGCGAAATGCGGGCCAATCGGATTCGTGGGACTGGTCGTTCCGCACATGATCGTGCTGATCTTCGGTTCGGACTGCCGAATTCTGCTGCCCGCCTCAGCCATGGCGGGGGGGGCGTTCCTGATCCTCTGCGACTGGATTTCACAGCTCGTGATGCGTGTCGCGGGCTGGGCGACGGTTCGCCAGCTCGGCAGCGCGACCCTGCCCATCGGCGTTATTACGGCCATTGTCGGCGTTCCGACCTTCCTGATCCTCCTCAAGACCCGCCGCCGCTGATCCGTCGCCACGATCCGGTCGAACGGTAAGAATCCGTGCGAATTCCACCGGCCCCGTGGAATAACGACTCACGAGGGCCGAATATGGGTGTCGAACGTTGGTACGTGCGCCGGTGGTTCGCGCCGGAAGGTGACAGCAGGGCCGCTTTGCGGCTGATTCCAACGATTGACAACGGAGATAAACGTCATGACGCGGTCAAAATGGATGTATGTTTTCGCGGCTCTGCTTCCGATCAGCTCGAGCGGTTGCATCATGCGGGTCTTTACCGGCCACAAGGTCTGGACCGAGCCCGTCACCGAGCAGCGGTCGTTCGACGCCACGGCGACGGAGACCCTCAAGATCAAGACCCACAACGGATCGGTCCGCTTTACCGGTCAGCCCTCCGGCGAGGCCACCGTGACCATCACCAAGAAAGCCGGAGGCTCGTCGATGGAGGACGCCGAGAACGCGCTCGCCGCCATCGAGGTCTTCATCGAACCCGCCGGTGACTCATCGCAGCGCATTGGCTGGCGATGGGATGGCATCAGGCGAATGACCTGGGGAGCCATGGTCAGTTTCGATATCTCAGCCCCCGCAAGGCTTCGCATCGACGCCGAGACGCATAACGGCTCGGTTCGGATCGGAGGCGCCGAAAGCGACATCAGCGCGGTCACGCATAACGGCTCGCTGGATGTTGGAACCTCCGGCGGCGAGGTCTTCGCCAAGACGCACAACGGGCCCGTCGAAGTCGACGCAGCCGGTGCGAAGCTCCACGCCGAGACCCACAACGGGCGAGTCGTAGCCACCTACGCGGGCGACGAAGTCACCTTGATTTCGCACAACGGCCGCATCGTCGCCAAGCTGGATGGCTGCGCGAGCCTCGACGGGCGCATCCTTACGCACAACGGCGTCGTTGAGGTTACGGTCGGCGAGCAGACCTCAGCCAACCTGAACTGCAGCACGCACAACGGCCGCATCCACTGCGATGTACCGATCCAAGGCGGCAAGAAAACCCGTCGTCACCTCAGCGGTACGATCGGCAGCGGCGGCGGCGACCTGGACATCACAACACACAACGGCGCGGTTCGCATCAAACGCAACGATGGATGATGACGTAGCGGCTTCCCCGTACCTCTGCCGCTTCCGTCGACCAGGCCCGCGGTGTCCTCCCGCGGGCCTCTTCTCTAGAGCGGTTTCAGTCAACATGTAGCGTGTATCCTGCGTGACGGAAGCAGTTGGTGGCGTCGGAGGGTGTCACCGCGTCAAGCACGGCCTGCATGGATTGCCAGAGGGTGGTCTGGGTGCGGCAGGCCAACGTGCGAA